>DASVWO010000340.1:0-17794 GCA_036393165.1 Polyangiaceae bacterium
CTCCACCTTGAAGTGATAGATCTGCCCCGCCACGACCGCCTTCTCCCGCGGATCGTCGGAGTTGGGATCGACGGTGATCTCCTTTCGGTCGTTGCCGTGCTCGTTGATGCGCGCGAGCACGTGGAACTTGTTGTGCCAGCCGCCGAAGATGGTGAGGTAGCTGGTGGCGTTCGTGTAGGAGAGCGCCGTCGCGTACGAGCGGCCGTCGCCCCAGTACTCGGCCTTGAGGTCGCCGTCCGTCGAGCTGCTGATGGCGTCGAACTCGATGCGCGCGTTGACGGGCAGGGTGCGCTTGAGCCAGATGCCGTGGTTCTTCGCGTGCTCGCCGCAGAGGCGGCCCTGCTCGATGTGCCAGATGCCGGGCGCGGTGGGGACCCAGTCCTCGTTCGGCTCGGTCCCGATGGGTGTGCCCGGAACGCCCTCGGCGCCGGCGACGCCGACGGGCGGACCCGCCTTCTCGAAGTTGTCCTCGAACGGCGTCTTCATCACGTCGACCGAAGCCGGGACCGCCGTCTGAGCCGCCGCGGGCGCGGCCGGCGCCTCGAGCGGTCGGGGCAACGGATTCTGGGCAGCCGGTCCCGAGTCCGCCGGACCCGCGCTCCCCGGGGGGACGCAACCGAAGAGCACGACCGCAGCAAGCCCTACGCCTGAGCCGATCCGCATGACGAGCCCGATCTACCACACGCGCCCGACATGCGGCATCGGCGGGGCGTCCGCCTCATTTTCGTGATAGGCGGAAGGCCGCGACCATGCATCCCATCCTCTTTCGCATCCCCCTGCCGCACACGCCGCTGAAGCTCTGGTGGGCGCTCGCCGCGGTGGCCGCGATCGCGGTCGTCTACGCGCTCCTCGCGCTCCGCAGGCGCGATCGCAGCGGCGCGCTCACGTCGCTCGTGGTGGCCCTCGCGGCGGCCGGCGCCGGGTACAAGTGGCACACGACGTCGTACGAGGCGCCGAACGTCCCCATCTACGCGTACGGCGTGATGCTCGGCATCTCGCTCGTCGTCGGCTGGTACCTCACGCTGCCGCTCTCGGAGAAGGACGGCCTGCCGAAGGAGACGATGGCCAACTGCTACGTCATCACGGCGCTGGCGGCGCTCGCGGGGGCGAGACTCCTCTACGTCGTCACCAACCCCGACGAGTTCAAGTCGGTGATGGACCTCTTCGCGCTGCGCAACGGAGGGCTCGTCGCGTACGGAGGGTTCATCGGAGGGTTGATCGGGAGCTGGGCTTACCTCGCGCCGAAGAAGATCCGCCTGCTCGCGTGGGCCGACGACGCCGTGCCGAGCCTCGCCTCGGGCCTGCTCATCACGCGCATCGGTTGCTACCTCTTCGGGTGCGACTTCGGCACGCGCCTGCCGGACGGCGCGCCGCAGTGGCTCAAGACGCTGGGGACGTTTCCGCACTGGGCGCCGGGCACGCTGGCGAGCGGCGAGGGCAGTCCCGCGTACGTGCGGCACCTGGATCTCTATCGCGGGTCGGGCCTGGAGCAGGAGCTCATCAAGATGAACGCGAGCTTCCCCGTGCACCCGACGCAGCTCTACGAGTCGATCGTCGGCCTGGTGCTGCTCGTCGCGCTCCTCTGGCAGCGCAAGTACACGCGCTTCCGCGGGCAGGTGTTCTTCCTCTTCGTGTTCGCCTACGGCTTCCTGCGGTTCGTGCTCGAGCTGTGGCGCGACGACGTCGAGCGCGGGAGCTACGGCCCCACGCTGGACCGGCACATCTTCGTGCCCTTCTGCATGCTGCTCTTCGCGGTGGCGTTCGTCTTCGGGATCTCGCTCGGCATCACGAACCGGCGCGCGCGCACCGTCGCGCGGGTGCTCGCGTTCGTGCCGCCGGTCATCGCGTACCTGGCGATGAGGCCCGCGAGCTTCGCCAGCTCGGTGCCGTACCAGCTCTCGACGAGCCAGCTCATCGGCCTGGGCAGCGCGCTCGCCGTCGCGTTCTTCTACACGCGCTTCTGGGAGGAGGCGCGCAAGAACCCGGCCCTCGCCATGAGCCTCGGCGATGCCGCGACCATCCGCGCCCTCAAGGGCGAGACCGCGGAGGACGAGGCGGAGGAAGACGAGGAGAGCGACGAGGACGAGGAGACCGACGAGGCCGGGGAGGGCGCCGAGCAGGCGGCCGAGCCGGTGCGCGCCGGAGCCGGGAAGAAGAAGGGCCTCGTTCCCAAGACGACGTGAGGGAGGGAAGAGGCTCGGGGTGCGGCCCGTAGGTGGGCTGTGTCCCCGAAGCTCTGGGCGGCTGCGCCGATCCTCCTCGCCGTCGCCACGGGCTGCGGCAGCGTGACCTGGGGCTCGCGAGGCGCGAAGCACTACCCCATCACCGCCGAGGTCCTCGAGACGCAGACGCTGGACGCGTGCGCGGTCTCGCTGAGCACGATGCAGCAAACGGCGCAGATCGTCGACTCATACTCGGGGACGGAGACCAACGCGGCGCTCGTGACGGCCGTGCGCAAGTCGTCGAAGACCGCGCGGATCCAGCACGACGTGGCGCCGCCGCCCCCGGGGGCGATGCCGTCGGCGCTGACGGCGCGCTTCGGGGCGCCGACGGTGTCGAACGACACGTGGGCCCTGACGGGGGCCGCGCCGTCGCCGGCTTCCTCCGAGCTCGCGAACCGCGTGCGTGCGGCCGGCGGAGCCTACTCGCGCGCGACAACCGCGCAGCAGCTCTGCTTCATGCAGGTCATGGGCGGCAACCTGGGCGCGATGGGCCAGTCGCTCCACGAGAAGTACGACGACGAGCTGGTCGACCCGCAGGTGGCGCGGGCCCATTCGCGCAAGCTCATCGGAGAGCTGCGCACCATCGAGGCGCAGGAGGCGGCCCTCACGGGGATCCTCGCGGCCTACGAGGGGGCGCTCGCGGGGCAGGTCGATCCGGCGACCATCGACAAGCTGGTCGCGGCGATGAAGGACTCCGCCGGCCAGCCGGTGGTCGCGAGCGACGCGGACGTCGCGTCGGTGTGGGCGTTCGCCAAGGAGAAGGCGGACGCGCTCGACGACGAGTCGAAGAAGTGGGGCGTCAGCGAGCACCAGCGGCTGGAGCTGCTCGGGCTCACGGGCGCTGCGGCCCGCGAGGGGTCGGCGTCGCGGGGGCTCGACGACGGGCAGACGAGTCGCGTTCCGCTCTCGCAGGCGAGCGAGCCGGGGAGCTTCGGCGCGCTCGCGCAATCGGGCGGTTCGGGCAACGGGCTCGTGAGCGCGCTCAAGGGACTGCTCACCGGCAACCTCGCCGCCGTCGTCCAGGGCGCCGCGGAGCTCCTTCCGCAGGACAACCCCTTCGTCATCGGTCTGAAAGGCGCCGCGGCGCTCGCGAGCGGCGACTACGTCACGGCCATGAAGCAAGCCTCGATGCTCGCGCCGAAGGACTCGGCGCTGGCCGTTGCGCTCTCGTTGCCCGACACGGCGCGGTCGATGGCCCACTCCGTGGGCATGCGGTAGCGCCGCCAGCTATTGCCGGCAGCCGGGGCCCGAGCACGTGCAGTTGGCGCCGCACGAGCACGTCGCCCCGTTGTCGCACTGGATCGTGCAGCTGCCGCTCGTGCACGCGGCGCTGCAGGTGGATCCGGACGCGCACGTCGTGCTGCAGTCGCCGCTCGCGCAGGTGACGCTGCAGTTGCCGCCCGACGGGCACGTCGTGTTGCAGTCGCCGCTGTTGCACGCCACGTTGCACGGACCGGCGCCGCACGTGTTGTTGCAGTCGCCGCTCGTGCACTGCAGGTTGCACGAGCCCGCGGGCGGGCACGTGATGTCGCAGTTCGCGCTGGTGCAGGCGCAGTTGCCGGAGCCGCACGCGCACGCGCCGCCGCTGGGGCACGCCACGGGCGGCGGATACGACGGGTTCGAGCTGCAGGCGACGACCGCCGCGAACAGAGCCAGAAGCGAAGCAGATAGGAAGCGCATGGACGTGGGTTACCAGCCCGGGGCGGGTGCGCCTAGTCTCGCCGGTCACGCGAGCAGCAGCAGCACGTTGGCGGCGGCGACCGGCTTGTTCGGATCGTCCTGCCAGGCGAGCGAGCGCACGGTGGCGACGCGCCGCCCCTGGCGCACCACGTCGGCGCGCGCGAACGTATCGACCGTGCGGGCCGAGCGCAGGTAGTCGATG
Organism: Polyangiaceae bacterium; assembly: GCA_036393165.1. Taxonomy (GTDB): domain Bacteria; phylum Myxococcota_A; class Polyangia; order Polyangiales; family Polyangiaceae; genus Palsa-1150. Next base: position 4,105 of record DASVWO010000340.1, read on the forward strand.
GTGATGCTGATGGTCTTCGGCGTCTTGGGGCTCTCGGTCTCGGCGAGCACGGCGAAGACGGCGATCGACTCGAGGAGCGCGCCGAGCGTTCCGCCGTGCAGCGCCGGCACGAGCGGGTTGCCCGTGAGGTGCTCGGCGTAGCGGAGCTTTCCGACGAGCCCGCCCCCGTCGCCCTTGGTGAGCTCCATGCCCACGAAGCGCGCGAACGGGATCGCGCGCACGACCGCCGAGAAGTCTCCCGACGCGCGCGCGGCCGCGAGCAGCTCGGAGAGCGCGGCGGCCGGTTGGCTCATGGCTTCTCCGACACGAGGCGCCCCATCGGCGACTCCTGGTCCTCGAAGATGATGAAGGTGCCCGCGGCGGCGGCGATCGCGTCGGCCGGATCGTCGTGGTACGCGCTCGCGCGCACGAAGGCGACCTGGCGCGTGAGCTTGTGACACTCGGCGCGGACGCGCACGTCCTTCGGCGGCGTGGCCGGCTTGAGGTAATCGATGCGCAGATCGAGCGTCGCGATGCGCGCCGGCGACCCGCGCCGAAGGAACACGGCGATGCCGCACGCCCCGTCGACGACCCCGGTGATGACCCCGCCGTGGAGCACCCCCGTGTCCGGATTGCCCACGAGCTCCGGCCGGTACGGCACGACGATGGTGGCGCCCTCGCGCGACGCCTCGATCGCGTGCATGCCGAGCGCCGCGTTGTACGGCGACATCCCGATCGCCTGGTTCACGAGCGTGAGAATCTCGGCCTCGGTGCGCACGACGACGCATCGTACACGACGCGCCGATCAGCGCGCCGCCAGCGTCAGCATCCACGCTCCTGCACCGAGCAGAAGCACCGCCAGCACGAAGAAGAACGCGACCGTGCCTCGCCTGCCGAGCACCGACGCGAGCTGCCGCGCCTGGGTCGACCTGAATTCACCCTTGCGCGTCGCCGCCGCGACGCCGGCCCACAGCTGCAACAGCCCCGCGAGCAGCAGGATGATGCCGAGCACCTCCATGCCTCGATCGTACACGGCAAGGGTGAGTCGAGCCCCCGGCTCCATGGCTGGAACCGGGGGCCCTCCTCGGGGACCCCTCACGGGCTCGACTTGCTGGTCGATCCGCTCGGGGACGCACCCTGCGAGCTGGTGCTCGCCGGGTTGCTGGCGACGGGGGCCGGCGTCGTGCTGACCGCCGGCTCGGCCGCGGCTCCGTCCACGGGAACCGTCCCGTGGATCTTCGCCTTGGCCTTGGGCCCCTTCGTGCCGCGCGCAGTACGCGTCGCCTGGCTCTTGGCGATCGCCTCCGCCTTGGTCTGGACGGATTTGACCCCCTTCTTCCGCGGCGCGTACCCGAAGTCGGCGAGCACCGCTTCCGCATTCGGTGCATCGCCGAAATCGGCAAAGACCCGGTTCCGGACCGTACGGAGAACGGGCGCGATCGAAGCGTCGGCTTGTTTCGCGGCGTTCACCGTGACGATCCAGTTGGCCTTTGCTTGCGTCGACGCGTCGTTCGCGTCGATGTCGCCCTGCAGTTGGGACTGCATGGCGGCCGGCTGGACGTCGGTACCCCCGACCTTGATTGCAGTGGTCGGGTAGTACTTCTGCAGACCCGCCTTGATCTTGCGGATGCGGTCCGCGCGGGTCGTCTTGTTCGTGATTGTTTTCGGCATCTTCTTCACCTCCTTTCCAGAAGCCGCGCGAAGGCCAGGCCACAAGCACCCGGTGCCCCCTTTTCGTGCACGTCCTTCTGACCGCCTATCGACGCAGCCGGCGAAACCTGACGGCGCCCGAGTACGATTTCGATCTTTTGTCCTACCCTGCGCCTCCATGAGGCTCGCCACCGCCGGGAACGTGATGGTCCCCGCCATTCTGTTGCTCGAGGAACGCGGGTACGTCGTCGATGCCCGGCGGGAGGCGACGAGTTGGTCCTGGTCCGCACGCCGCGGAGACGTCGAGCTGGTCGGGGACGATCCCATCGCCCTGCTCGGTCTTGCGGCGTTGGCCGAGGCACGCGGGGATGCGTGGCGTGCGACAGACGAGCAGATCAGGTCCGTCCTCGGGCGGTATCGCATGACCTGACGGGCAAAGCGGTCGCGATCCCCGGAGCAAGCCCTACCTGCCCCTCCACTCTTTGCGATTGCCCCTAGGGGCAGTCACACCTGCCCCTCGACTCCTCGCGGCTACCCCGAGGGGCAACAGTGCCTGCCCCTGCGATTTTCGCGACTGCCTTCAGGAGCAGCCACACTTGCCCCTCGTGTTCCTGCGACTGCCCCTCGGGGTGGTCCTGGCTGCCCCTCCGATTCTCGTGCTTGCCCCCAGGGGCGGTCGCACCTGCCCCTCGCGTTTGTCCGACTCCCCCTCGGGGTAGCCCAGGCCGCCCCGGCGATTCCTGCGCTTGCCCCCAGGGGCAGTCGCACCTGCCCCTGCGATTGTCGCGCGTTGTCCCTGGTTTTTCGCGACGGCGACGACGAATTGCCATGTCCTTCCGCCAGGAAGCGGGAGCTCGCTCCCCGGGACGGGCAACTCTCTCCTTGCGCCGCAGGCGCCATGTCGTACCTATTTTCGCCCTCGCGACGATTCTCGGTCAGGTTTCCCCGGCTGCGTCGATAGGCGGGCATGCGAGTCCCCGTGCAATCCCCCAAGTCGCCTCCCGGCAACGACAACGGACCGCGCCCGGCACCCGCCGAGCCGGCGCCGGAGCTCGTCGCCCACTTCACGAGTGCCAAGCTGCGCAGGCGGCTGCTCGGGAATCTGAAGTGGAAGCTGGTGCCCGAGAGGCAGCGCCAGGACATCGTGCAGATGACCCTCTCCGACGCATGGGCGCAGCGGCACGCGTGGCCGAAGACCGTCGTGGAGCTCGAGAAGCTGCTCTTCACGATGCTCCGCTGCGACCGGATCGACGAGGCGAAGAAGAATCGCAAGGCCCCGCTGCTTCGCGACGAGCCGAGGGACGTCGCCGACCCTGGGCACGGCGACGAGGATGTCGGCGACGTCGACCCGGCGCCCATGACCGTCACAACCGAGCCGCAGGAGGCGCGTGAGGGAATCAAGAGGGCGCTCGAGTACACGGAGTCGCGGCCGCGCCTGAAGTACGCGATGAAGTGGCTCCTGCAGATGTACATGGGGCTCGAGGCGAAGGAGATCGCGGCGCTCGAGCACGTGACCGTGGACGTCGTGCACAAGCAGGTGAGCCGCCTGCGCGCCGAGCTGCGCATGACGTTCGGCGGCATCTTCATCGTGCTGGCGATCGCCGCGTTCGTGTACGCGCTCGTTCACTTTCTCGCGATCGGTCGGGTGAACGATCAGGCGAAGCCGCCGCGGCCGGTGCCCACGGTGGTCGCGCCGCCGCCGGCGCCCGCACCCGTCGGGCCTGCGCCGGCGCAGACGGCGACCGGTTCGAGCCGAACGAGCACCAAGCCGCCGCTCTGATCAGCGGGTGCAGTAAGTCTCGCCGCCGTCGGCGCCCACGCAGTTCACCCACGCGGCGGTGCCGGCGGTCGTGTCGATCGCGCGCTCCAGATCGCAGAGGGCCTCGGGCGTCTCGTTGCCGTCGTGCGTCTCGTGGCACGGCGGATAGTCGTTCACGACGACGGGGGGCGAGCCGTCGCCGGCGAGATCGACGGTGACGATGGCCGTCGGGTTGTCGGTGACCGGCCACGTGTACTCCGTCTTCCACGTCTCGGGGTGCGCGCACGCCGCCTTTGCGAAGAGCGCGTCCGTGTCGGCCTGCGGGATGCGCCCGGTGTGCCGCCCGCGCACGCGCACGAAGTTGCGGCCCTCGAAGATGGCCTGGCCGTCGCCGTGCACCTCGATCGTGTAGTCGGGGCAGTAGCCGTAACACATGCTCCGCTGCAGGATGAGCCGCGCCGTCGCCGGCTGGTGCGCCGCCGGGCAGCCCGTGGGATTCGTGGGCGCGAGCTTCGCGCTCAGCGCGGCGGTCGGGATCGTCGTGCCCGTCGCCGTCGTGGTCGGCGTCGTCGCCTGCGACGGAGGGTCGCCCACCGTGCGGCACGCGGCGGCGGCGGCGAGCAAGGAAAGCACGAGGACGATGCGGCGCATCATCTTGTGACCCATCGTACGCGCGAACCTTTGCGCGCCCGCGGTGTTTAAGCCCGTTGATGCGATTCGACCGCCGAGCATTGCTGCGCGCCGCGGGTGGGCTGGCCGTCGCCGCGTGCGCGCCGGGTTCCTCCTCTCCCGGGCCCACCGTCGCCGCGCCGACCGCGCCCGCGAGCGCCGCACCCTCTTCCGCCCCCGCCACGGCGCGAAAGCGCATCCTCGTCCTCGGAGGCACCGGGTTCGCCGGCCCGCCCATCGTGCGCGAGGCGCTCGCTCGCGGGCACGCGGTCACGCTCTTCAATCGCGGCAAGACGCGGCCGGATCTCTTCCCGAACGTCGAGACGATCCTCGGCGACCGCATCACGAACCTCGATCGCCTCGCGGGGCGCGACTGGGACGTGGTGATCGACACGTGGGCGCCCGGGCCGACGCTCGTGAAGCGCGCCGCCGAGCTGCTGCGCGATCACGTCGGCCACTACGTGTATCTGTCGACCATCTCGGTCTACAAGCTGGGGAAGCAGCCGCTCGACGAGAGCTCGCCGACGCTTCCGCTCCCCGCGGGATTCGAGCTCGGCAAGAAGGTGGCGTCGATCCCGCCCGAAGCGTACGGGCCGCTCAAGGCGCTCGCCGAGCAGGCAGCCGAGACGGCGATGCCGGGCCGCTCGACGAGCATCCGCTCCGGCGTCATCGCGGGCCCCGAGGACCCGACGGATCGCTTCACGTACTGGCCGCTGCGCATGGCGCGCGGCGGCGAGATGATGGCGCCGGGCCCGCGCGACGTGCGGATGCAGTTCATCGACGTGCGCGATCTCGGCGCGTGGATCGTCACCGTCGCCGACCAGGGCCACATGGGCGTCTACGACGCGGTGGGCCCGGACGACCCGTCGCTCGGCAACGTGCTCGAGGGCGTGCGCGCAGGAGTCGCCGGGGGGGCAGCCGCGAAGGTCACGTGGGTCGATCCCACGTGGCTCCAGTCGAAGGACGCATCCGGCTGGGAGAGCTTCCCCCTCGCCGTCGCCGAGATCGACGACGAGTCGGGCTTCGGCCACGTGTCCGCCGCGAAGGCGATCGCCAGGGGCCTTCGCTTCCGGCCCATCGCGGAGACCGCGCGCGACGCGCTCGCCTGGTACGACGCGCAGCCCGAGGAGCGCCGCTCCAGGAAGCGCCCCGGCATCGATCCCGCGCGCGAGGCCGAGCTGCTCGACCAATGGCGCAAGGCGGGCCACTGATCGTCGGGCGCGACGAGCGCGGGGCGGTCGCCTGGTCGTTCGCGCTCTTCTTCTGCGTCTTCGCGAGCTGGTACGCGCTGCGGCCGCTGCGCGATGCGCTCGGCATCGCGGGGAACGTGCGCGAGCTGCCGCGGCTCTTCCTGGTCACCCTCGGCGCGACGTTCGCGGTGGGTCCGATCCTGTCGGCGCTCGTGTCGCGCGTGGCGCGGCGCACTGCCATCGCCGTCGCCTACCGCGTGCTCGCCGCGAGCCTGCTCGTCTTCTTCTTCGTGCTGCGCGGGCCGGCGCCGGCGCTCGGCGCGGCGCGCGCGTTCTTCGTGTGGGCGAGCGTGCTCAACCTCGTCGAGATCACCCTCGCGTGGGCGCTCATGGCGGACGTGTTCTCGCGCGAACAGGGCGTGCGTCTCTTCGCGCTCGTGGGAGGCGGGGGCACGCTCGGCGGCATCGTCGGCTCGGCGGCCGCCGCGCTGCTGGCGCGTCTCGCCGGCCCCGCGTGCATGCTGCCGGTCGCGGCGCTGCTCCTCGAGGCGGCCGTGTGGTGCGTCGATCGCATCGCCGCCTCGGCGCCACGCGCGGACGAAGAGCGCCTCGACGCGCCCTGCCCCGACGGAGGCGCCGTCGGCTGGCTGACCCGCACGCTGCGCGATCCGTTCTTCCTCGGCATCTGCGCGTACCTCGCGCTCTTCACGTTCTCGTCGACGGTCCTCTACCTCGAGCAGGGGCGCATCGTGCGCGCATCGCTCGGCGGCACGGCCGCGCGCGCCGAGCTCTTCGCGCGCATGGACCTCGCGGTCAACTGCCTGACGCTCGTGCTCCAGCTCTTCGTCGTCGGCCGCGTCATCCGGCGCATCGGCGTCGGCCACGCGCTCGCCGCGCTTCCCGTGCTCACCATCGGGTGCTTCCTCGCCATACGCACGGCCCCGGTGCTCGGCGTGCTCGTCGTCTGCCAGGTGGCCCGCCGCGCCCTCGACTTCTCGCTGACCAAGCCGGCGCGCGAGGTGCTCTTCACGGTGGTGCGGCCCGAGGACAAGTACAAGGCGAAGAGCTTCATCGACACGTTCGTCTACCGCAGCGGGGACGCCCTGGCGGCGGCGAGCGTGGACCAGGTGCTCGGCCCGCTGCTCCTCGTCGGCATGGCAGCCCTCTGCGCCGCGTGGGCGCTGCTGGGCCTCGCCCTCGGCCGCGCCAGACCCACGTCCTGAGTGCTAGATGAAGGTGCGTGGGCCAAGAGCGCGTCCTGCGATCGCGCCGTGACACGACGCGCCTGGGCGCGGCGATCGCCCGCGTCCTCGAGCCCGGCGACCTCGTGGTCCTCGCCGGCGACCTCGGCGCCGGCAAGACGTTCCTTGCACGCTCGATCGCCCGCGCCCTCGGCGTGAAGGGGGCCGTCACGTCCCCGACGTTCACCCTCGTGCAGGAGTACGCAACGGACCGCACCCCCCTCCTCCACGTGGACCTCTACCGCCTTCGCGAGAGCAAGACCCCGCTCGCCCACGAGATCGCCCGCCTCGGCCTCCGCGAACGCCGCGCCGAGGGCGCCATCCTCCTCGTCGAATGGGGCGAAGACTCCATCGCCCCCCTCGGCGGCGACCCTGCGCTCCTGGTGCGGCTCCGAATCACGAGCGGCTCCTCGCGAAGCGCGACGACGTCCGGCTCACGCGAAGCGGCCATCTCGTGAGGTCAGGGGCGAAAACCGATTCGGCGCTTCGGGCGCACCGGTGGCTCCATCAGCTCGCCAAATCTCCGCGCTCTCCTCTCCCTCTCCGCGCCTCCGCGTCAAGAAACAAGTCCCGAGCGCCCATCGCGCCTTGGTAATGTGTAACCGCTAGAGATGGCTCCCTCCGGCTCCGGCCCATCGAGACCTCTGGGGGAGCTCGTCGCGATGGGTGTCATCGCGGGTCTCGTCGCGTTCGGCCTCGCGCTGGCGGGCCGCCCGCACACGGCCGGTCGCGCCCCGCAGCGCGCGCCCAATGCCCTCGAAGCGCAGCGAGCGTCCTTCGATCTGCACGCCGGCGCCGCGCGCCTCACGGTGCGCAGCAAGGACGGGGCGTTCACGCGCGACGTGGACCTCGCGCTCGTCGTGGACGGCACGACGCGTCCACTCGCTCTCGGCCGCGAGGACCTGCGACCCGCCGGCGACGTGCTGCGCGCGCAGTTCCCTCTCGCGCTCGACGACGCGACGAGCATCGACGCGACCCTCGAGCTCCACGCCGACGCCGCTCGCGACGCGCTCGTGGTGGACCTCGTCGCGCCGCCCACCGCGCTCCCCGTGCTCGTGGGCCACACCGTCGCCCTGCGCGCCGAGCTCTCGAGCGAGGGGCAGGTGGTCTTCGTCTCGGGCGTCGGCCAGATCGCCGATCGCGCCACCGTGAACGGCAGCGCGTTCCTCGTCGACGCCGAGCCTCACCCCATGGGCATGGTGAGCGATCACGGCGCCCTCACCGTCGAGGCGCTCATGGAGGAGGTGCTCCCGCCCGGCGAGCCGATGCGCGTCGCGGTCACCACGCCGATCCACGTGCCCGATGCCGACAACCGGCTCGCCGATCTGCGCATCGCCGTCGGCGCCGACAGCGCCGCGCTCTGGCGCTCGCTCGCCGATCTCACCGGCACCGCGACGGCCCCCGTGCACGGCCGCGTCACCGGCACCACCGAGCGCGCCCTCGTGTTCGGCCGCGACGTGAACGGCCTCCCGCGCATCCGGGCGCACGCCGGCGAGGGCGGCGCGTTCACCTTCGACGTGCCCACCTCGGTCGTGCAGTGGTACGCCGCCATCGATCCGGGCCGCTCGAGCACCGTCGTCAACTACCCGCCCGGCTCGCCGCAGGACCTCGTGCTCGACGTGTCCCCCGGCGGCGACCTGCACGTCGCCATCGTCGACGCCGACACGGGCAAGCCCCTCACGGCGCGCCTGCTCGTGCACGGCATCGACGGCACCGTCGATCCGAGCTTCGGCCCCGACTACCGCGCCTCCGGTGCCGGCCCGATCATCGACGCGCTCCGCGGCGACGTGAGCACGCCGCTCCCCTCGGGCCACTACCGCGTCGCCGCCACGCGCGGCATCGAGTGGAGCATCGACGCGAAGGAGATCGAGGTCACCCCGGGCCACGTCACCGAGGTGCAGCTCGCGCCGCGCCACGTCGTGCCCACCCCCGGCATGCTCGGGTGCGACCTGCACGTGCACGCGCGCCCGAGCTTCGACACGCCGGTGACGCCCGAGGACCGCGTGCTCTCCCTCGTCGCCGCCGGCATCGACTTCGCCGTGCCCACGGAGCACAACCTCATCGGCGACTACAGCTCGGCGATCGAGACGCTCGACTTCCGCGGCGAGATCCAGAGCGTGCCCGGCGTCGAGATCACGACCTACAGCAAGGGCTTCGGGCACTTCGGGCTCTTCCCCTATCCGCCCGCGGCGCCCATCCCGCCGTTCAAGCACACGACGATGAACGCCATCTTCCGCGTCGTGCGCGCGGGCGATCCGTCGCGCTACTTCCAGCTCAATCACCCGCGCCTCCCCAAGGGCATCGGCTACTTCGCCAACCTCGGCTTCGACCCGAAGGCGCCGCGCACGCGCATCCACAACCGCATCGACTTCGACGGCATCGAGGTCTTCAACGGCTACGACAGCGAGAAGCCCGAGCGCGTCGAGGCGGTGCTGCGCGACTACTGGGCGCTGCTCGACTTCGGCTGGCGCTACACCGCGACGGGCAGCAGCGACTCGCACCGCATCCAGTTCCACTGGGCGGGGTACCCGCGGACGATGGTGAGCGTCGGCGGGGACGAGTCGAAGGTGGATCCGAACGCCGTGGTCGCGAACATCAAGAAGGGCCACGCCACCGTGACGGACGGTCCGATCATCGAGTTCGAGCTCGGCGGCACGCACCCGGGCGACGAGATCATCACCTCGAACGATCCGCTCACGGGCCACGTGCGCGTGCGCGCGGCGCCGTGGGTGGACGTCACGCACGTCGACGTGATCGTCGGCGACATCGTGCAGGCCGGCGGCGGGCACGCGACGATGGTGCAGAGCTTCGAGGTCCCCTCGCGTCCGACGGAGCTCGGCCCCGAGCCCGGCACGCTGCGCGACGCGCAGGACCGCACCATCCGCTTCGACAAGGACATCGAGGTCGCCGTCGGCCCCGACAACGGCTGGGTCATGATCATCGCCCGCGGCGATCGACGCATGGATGACGTGCTGCCCTTCATGCCGTCGCCGCCGCTGGGGTTCACCAATCCCGTATACGTGGTGCGACGTCCCACACCGCCCCCACCCTGGCCCGTCGGTGGACCGCTCGTGGCGCCGCCGATCGACAAGAAGGCACCGGCCGCGCCCGCGCCCTGATCTCGCGGCCAAGGTCCAGGGGTGGTACTTTGAGGGCGGATCTCTTTCGATTTTCCCTTGGGGGCCCGGATACCTGTGGACGCCGCATTCGGCCGATATCGCCTGCTCGAACGCCTCGGGCAAGGCGGCATGGCGGAAGTGTTCAAGGCCAAGAGCTACGGCGTCGAGGGCTTCGAGAAGATCCTCGTCATCAAGCGCATCCTGCCCGAGCTCGCCAAGAGCCAGGACTTCGTGGACATGTTCATCCACGAGGCGAAGCTCGCGGTGCGCCTGTCGCACGCGAACATCGTGCAAGTGTTCGACCTGGGCAAGGCGGCCGCCGAGACCGGGGACGACGCCTACTTCATGGCGATGGAGTTCGTGCACGGGCTCGACCTCGCGTCGGTGCTCGCGCGCTCGCGGCGGCAGCAGATGGCGCTGCCGATCCAGCTCGGCGTGTACGTCGCGTCCGAGGTGGCCAAGGGCCTCGACCACGCGCACCGGCGGCGCGACGAGCAGATGCGGCCGCTCGGCGTCGTGCATCGCGACGTGTCGCCGCAGAACGTGCTCCTGTCGTTCGAGGGCGAGGTCAAGGTCACCGACTTCGGCATCGCCAAGGCGCGCGGGGTGCTCGACCAGCAGGCGCCGGAGGACACGCGCTCGCGCAAGCTGCAGGGCAAGTTCGGGTACATGAGCCCCGAGCAGGCGCGCGGCGAGAACGTCGACGCGCGGAGCGACCTCTTCTCGCTCGGCACCATCCTCTACGAGTGCGTGGCCGGGGTGAACCCGTTCAGCGCGCCGACGACCTTCGAGACGCTGCGTCGCGTGCAGGCGTGCGAGTACCCGCCGGTGGAGCTGCTGCGCCCGGACGCGCCGCCGGAGCTCGTGGCGATCCTCAAGACGGCGATGGCGCGCGAGCCGAAGGATCGCTACGCGGACGCGGGGCGCATGTACGAGGCGCTGCTCGCGTTCCTCTACGCGCAGGGGAGCCGCTACGGCGCGCACGATCTGGCGGAGCTGCTCTCGAAGTTCCGTGACGCGAAGGACGCGCTCGGGTCGCTCGCCCCCGAGCCGATGCTCGACGCGGAGGCGGCGAACCCCGGGACCGAGCGGACCCCGGTAGAGGTGCCGTCGCAGCGTCAAGCGTCGAGCGTGCGCGTGGCGTCGGGCCAGCGCTACGCGGCCATCGAGCGCGCCGCCGACATGGGCGAGCGGCGCGAGGTGACGGCGCTCGTCATCGAGCTGCCGCGCGAGACGCCCCACGCGGTGATCGACCGCGCCGCGGACATCATCGAGCGCTGGGGCGGGTTCATCCTGCGGCGCGAGGCGGGGCACATCGCGGCGCTCTTCGGCCTGGGCGATCCCGACGGGCGCGACACCGAGATGGCCACGCGCTGCGCGCTCGTCGCCCTGCGCAGCCTCGCGACGAGCCGGCCGCCGGGGGCCGGCGTGCACATCGGACGCATCCACGTGACGGCCGACGGCAAGCCGACCGACGACGATCGCCTCGGGTCGCTGCTCGACGTCGCGCGCGATCTCGCGCGGGTGCGCGACGGCTCGCCCGCCATGAGCACGAGCGCAATGCGACAGGTGAAGACGCTCTTCGAGTTCGACTCGCTCGTCGAGACCGATCGGCCGGTGTCCAACGTGCCCGGCGTCGTCGTGAAGGACGTGCGCGGTGCGGCCGAGGCGTTCGGGCGGTTCGTCGGGCGCAAGGACGAGCTGCGGCGCGTGGGCGAGGTCCTCGCGATGGCCACGAAGCGCACGGCGCGCGTGCTCACCATCCGCGGCGATCACGGCGTCGGCAAGACGCGGCTGCTCTACGAGGTGGAGCGGCGGCTGCGCAAGGGCGGGTACAACGTCGGGTTCTACATCGCGGCGTGCCCGCCGCGCGGCGACGAGTTCCCCCTCTCCGGCATCGCCACGATGCTCCACGTGCTCTGCGGCACCGCCGAGGGAGACACGCAGGACCGCATGCTCGCCGTGCAGCCGCGCCTGCGCGCGCTCGGCCTGCAGTCCGACGAGGTGAACGCGGTGCTGTCGGCGCTGGGCGCGCACGTGAAGGCGTTCACCGGCAACCCGAAGGCGCTGCTGCGCCACGCCTTCGCGCGCATGGTGCAGAGCCTCTGCGAGGACAAGCCGCACACCTTCGCGTGGGACGTCGCGCACGCGATGGACGAGGACAGCATGGCGCTGCTCGAGGACGCGCTCAAGCGCCTCAAGGCGTCGCGCGTCGTCTTCGTGCTCGCGGCGCGCGCCGGGTTCTCGCATCCGCTCGAGAAGCTCCAGGGGCACGTCGCGCTCGACCTCGGCGACCTCGCTTCGCCGGACGTCGAGAAGCTCGTGAGCCATCGCCTCGGGATCGACTCCGTTCCCGAGGAGCTGATGCGCTTCGTGCGCGCGCGCGCCGGCGGGCACCCGCTCTTCGTCGAGGAGGTCATCAAGGGGCTGGTCGACGTGGGCGCCGTCACCGTGGCGGAGCGCAAGATCGTCACGATGAAGCTCGTGGGGCAGGAGCTCGCCCTCCCCAAGACGCTGCGCGGGCTCGTCGCCTCGCGCGTCAGCCGCATCTCGGCGGAGGATCGCGCCACGCTGCAGGCCGCGGCGGTCATGGGAGACCCCATCGACGTGACGGTGCTCTCGAGCATGCTGGGGCAGGCCATGCCGTCGCTCGAGCGCTCGGTGGCGATGCTCAAGGACCGCGAGTTCCTGGTGCAGACGGGGCCGAGCGAGCTGCGCTTCGCGTCGCCGCTGATCCCCGAGATCGTGGCCGACGCGTTGACGCCGGAAGCCGCGCGCGAGATGCACGCGGCCGCCGGCCAGGCGCTCGAGACGACGCAGGGCGAGCGCGCGTGGGAGCACGCCGCGCGCATCGCGGGACACCTCTACGAGGCGGGCGACCGCGAGAAGGCGTCGACCTACTTCGCCAAGAGCGGCGAGCGGCGCCTGGAGACCAAGCAGCTCGAGGCGGCCGCGCGCGACTACGCGCGCGCCATCGCCCTGACCGACACGAGCAAGCGCGCCCCCGAGGAGCTGGCGAAGTGGCTCGAGCAGCTCGCGGCGGCGGTTCGCATGGTGCGGTCGTCGCCGGACGCGACGGGGCTATGCGCGCGCGTGATCGATCGCGCCGACGACGGCGCGAGCAAGGAGCTGCGCGTCCGGGTGCGCGTGGCGGCGGGGCAGCTGCTCGCGGCGGTGCAGCAGATGGAGGAGGCACGCACGCGGCTCTCGGAGGCCGAGGGCATCGCGAGCGGCGACGAGGCGCAGCTCAAGAGCGTGCTCCTCGCGGAGGCCGAGCTGTCGACGCGCCGGGGCGACTTCAAGCGCGCCCTCGAGCAGCTCGGCCGGCTCAAGGACGTCGCCCGCACGCTGAGCGATCCGCCGGAGAAGCACCGCATCCTCATGCACCTCGCGCAGGCGCACGCGGGCATCGGCGACCGGCGCACGGCGCTGGCGAACCTGCAGGAGGCCGAGACGCTGCTGCCGGGCGACAAGATGTCGACGCTCGAGCGCACCAAGGTGCGCGCGCTCATCGACTACTTCACGCGCGACTTCCGGTCCGGCGCGTTGCACTCCGAGCGGGCGATCGACATGGCGCGCGAGATGGGCATCACGTACGAGGTGATGCTCAACCTGCACAACCTGGGCGACATCCTCGTGAAGCTCGAGGACCACCCGCGCGCGTACGGTGCGCTGCAGCAGTCGCTCGCGCTGTGCGAGGAGAGCGGGTTCGAGCGGCTCGCCAACTACAACCGGATGCTGCTCGCGTTCCTCGACGGCATCCAGGGTCGCGTGGACGGAGAGAAGCTCCTGCGCCAGGGCATCGCCTACGCCGAGAGCAAGGACTTCACGTGGGACGTCATCGGCGGCCGCGCGGTGCTCGCGAGCCTGCTGCAGCGGGCAGGCAAGCAAGACGCCGCGCGCGAGGAATACGAGCGCACGCGCTCACTCGCGGCGACCGCGGGCCACAGGCTCGTCGTCGACGACTGCGACGCGGCCCTTCGCAAGCTCGCACCGCCGGTGCAGGTCCCCGGCGCGCAGCAGGGCTCAGCTTAGGCGCCGCGCTCGTTAGCCTCGCACCTCGAGCCGCTCGAGGAGCGCGGC
>DASVWO010000341.1:0-43297 GCA_036393165.1 Polyangiaceae bacterium
CACCAGAGCCTCGGTGGATCGGGCAGGCCTGGTGCCAGGGGCACGTGCGGGTGGGTCCCGTCGATGCGTTCGGATGCGGGCGCCCCAACACGGGGCAAACGTTCGTCGCCTGGGATCGCTACGACGGCGACCCCTGACCTGCGCCCCTTCCACGCATCATGCGTGGTGTGGATCGGTGCCCACTGGCTCGAGGAAGCGGGCACCGACCACGCATGGGACGCCCGTCGCATCCGAGACCGTCCGCCCGTGCATCACCGTGGAGAGACAGATGCGGCCTCGATGATCGTCACGGCTGTCATGCTGAAGGGGCGACCAGACCACTCACCGTCCGCATGCGCATCATGCTGGGTGCGGTGGCGCATGCAGGACGGCTCCTTCCACCATCACGGGGTATGGGCGCGTCTGTCCCATGGGAACCGGCTCCGCATACCGATTGATGGCCGCATCAATCCCCTATGAGGGACACCCGTATCCGCCATGACAGAGGCCGCTCTGCAGCCTGATGCATGCGCGTATTGTCGCCGACTTGTCCGCGCATCACGCATGACGCACCCAGGCTTCCTGGTCATTGATGCCCTGGTCTGGCGTGATGTACGTGATCGTCGCGAACGCTGTAGACGGTCATGCCCGACGATTGTCGTCGGCATCCCGCACGATGCGCATTGAGTTCAGGAATGAGCAGAGCGTGGTCGCGGACGATCCTTGATGAGGATCATCCGTGATGCAGAGGATCGTCATCGATGAAGCCTGCGTACGTGACAACCGATGTCGACGACGCATGGGGTCGACGCACGCACTGTTCGTCCCTCACGTGAACGGCGTTCGGTCGCTACTCCGACGGCGATCGCCCGAGACGTCGGCTGTGAACACGTGCGAATCAAGAGGGGCATCTGCGCCATCACCACGATCAACTTCGACCAACATCACTGCGATCGCCAGTGATGCCGTCGGTGATCTCCGAGGACCACGTCGTAGTTCGTGACCGATGACCACTGACCTCTGGCGCCAGATTCATCCTGCTCGTTGGCGACGTAGGCGGTGATCACTCGTCATGGCGACTGTGATCACGTCCGATCAAGATTCTGATGACGCACCAACACGCCGGTCTTCTCCGACGAACACGCCCGAGAATGTCGGCAAGCAGAGCAGGCGCTACGGGTGTTCCGACGTGCACAGGGCAGGCGAGCACCGCTACCTACGAGTGGGGCTCAAATCCTTCGTGTCCCCACGAACGATCTTCACTGGAACTGCACGACAGCGCCTGCGGTTCCTGCCTTGCCCGTGTTGGCTGATCCCCCTCCGGGTCCAGCCGTTCCCCCGGCCGCTGCGGTCGACACATTTGGGAGCGTTGCGGCGGACGGCGTGCTCACGCCGTTGATGGTTGGCGCGGTCCCAATCCAAAGGACGCCCGCGGAGATGCCGCCAGCGCCTCCGCCGCCTCCCCCACCGTTGCCGCCCGTCCCGCCCTTCCCGCCAGGACAGGCGTTTCCGAAACCGTTTCCGTGTGTGCCTCCCGTTTGGCCGGCCTGACCAGCAGCTCCTTGTCCTCCGTCGCCTACCGCAACTGCCGTCAAGGAGCAGGCCTCCAAGTCGACTGAAGACTGGTAGACGAGAACGGCGACGCTCGACCCAGCGCCTGTCCCTGCGAGGCCGCCGATGCCACCGCAACCGCCTGCGCCTCCGCTTCCGCCGCCGCCGGTAAGGTCCAGAGCAGCTCCTCCGCCTCCACCCTGCGCAATCCCGCCCATGCTGCCAGCCAGGCCCGCGCTGGGGGACCACCCGGTACTCGTGAACGACGCCCAACTAGCCGCGCCCGCGCCATCCGCTCCGGCACTACCTGACGCGCCATTCTTTCCAGAGCTTCCATTTCCGCAATCGCCCGCAGCGGCAAGCCCCTTGTTGCTGGCAACAGCGGGGGTTCCGTCACTTCCGTCATTGCCTGGAGGCGTGCCCGGTTGCCCACCCGCACCGCCGGTACTCGAGCATTGGCCGTTCATGACCAGGCCTCCGCCGGTCGTAAGGGAACCACCGTTCCCGTCGGTTGCAGCAGCCGACGGGACCGGCTGGGTCTGATTCTGCCCGTCGACTGCCATGCCTGCCGTGACGGAAACGCGCTTGAAGAGAATGCTCGATGAGCCCGTGACAAAGGCGGTCATGCTCGAGTCACCTGGATTCACTCCCGCCAGCGACGTGAACGTGAAGTCCTCGAAGGTCACTCCCGAGGCATTGCTGATCTGCAGCGCGTACCCTGGTGCGCTCGGAGCAACCGCCGTGGGCGTGCTCATGCTGTACGCCCACGTCGTGCAATCGAGTCCGCCGTAGATCGTTACCCCGTTGTCAGCTGCGGTGAGTGCAACCGCCGACGTGAACGTGCCGCAGGCATACACTCGCTTCTTGCCCGTCGCCGCGACGTCCGCGGCATGCGCGATTGTGGCGAAGGGCATCTGTTTCGTCCCGTTGCCAGTCGAGTCGCTACCGGTTGGCGAGGCGAAGACGCCGAGGCCGTCCGCGACGACGCAGGGATCGTTCGAGGGATCATCGCCGTCCGAGAGGCACTGGCCGTTGCACATGTGGTAGCCGCTGCCGCACATGACTGCACACATCGGCGGACTGCCCGAGCACGTGGCTGTTCCCATCCCGCCATCGGGCGCCGAACAGACCACGCCGCACTCTCCGCAGTTGTTCGGGTCATTGTTCACGTTGACGCACTGGCCCTTGCAGTCCTGCAAGCCGCCTTCGCACATCAGAGGGCCGTCGCTGGGCGCATCCGACTTGACGTCGCCGCCGCCGTCCTTCGGCCCACTCTCGATCGGCCCCGCCTCCTCGTCCCCCATCGTGTCGCCCAGGTTCACGTCGGGCATCGCGTCGTCGCCGCCGCCCTCGCTGCTCGGGCCGCACGAGTTCGTATCCATGCACGTGCCGCTCGTGTCGGTCCCGCACGCCCCGGCCGCAGCACCCAGCCCCACGACTCCCACGCAGAGGCCCAACGTGACGAAGTGATTCGCGCGCATAAGTGTCCTCCCTGAAGGAACGACGAACGGCTAGAACCTTCCCACCGCGACGAGCCCGCCGCCACCCGCGCTCGCCACCGGCACGACGTGCACGCCGGCGCTCGCGCTCTGCGAGGGTTTCGGCCAGAGAAACCAGGTCGCCACCGCGCCCGCCGCGAGCACCCCGCTCACGATCCACATCACTTCCGACGTGACGTGCTCGTCGTGCTGCGCCTGCGTGGTGCTCTGGAGCCGCTGGCACCCCGCCGTCGTGAATCCCGCGCAGTTGGGGTTCTGCTGCCGCAGCGTCGTCGCGGTGCTCGAGTCGTTGCTCGAGGCGATGCCGAACCCCAGGCCCATCACGCCCGTCAGCACCGCCCCGCCGCCGAGCGCGATGACCGTGATCGCCCGCGGCGACCAGAAGGGCGCCGATGCCGTCGTCTCCGCGGGCATCGGCGACACGGGTTGCGCATCGGTCGCGGCCGGTTGGGGCGGCTGCGGCCTGCCCTCCACGGTCGGCGCCGCTTCGAGGAAGCTCACGTGCACCACCTGCCCCAGCGCCGCGTCGACGTCCGCCGCCTTCTTCCCCTGCGCGTTCGCCGCCTCGACGTGATGCTTCCCCGCCGCCACGTCCACCTGGTCCGCCAGCGGCGCCACACCCACCATGCTTCCGTCGACGGTCACCTGCGCGCCAACCGCCGCCGCCACCTCGATGTGCCCCGTCTGGATCAGCAGGTCCGTCACGTGCTTCGCCGCGTTGGTGCGATCGGCGTCCGTGCGCGCGTCGTGCTGCAGCTGCTTGAAGTGCCCGATGGCCTCCACCGGGTGCCCGCTCTTCTGCTCCGCCAGCGCGAGGTTCCACAGGATGTCCGGCTTCTTGAGCACGGCGTACGCCTGCGCGAACGAGACGCGCGCGCCCTCGAAGTCCCCGTCCTTGACGCGTCCGAGCCCCTCCTCGAAGCGCGCCTGCGCTTCCTTCGTCGTCACGTCGTCGGCTCGCGCGGGGGTGGCCGCCGCCGCGAGGATTGCGGCCACCGCGAGGGCTCCGGTCGCGCGTCGCATCGCCCGCGTCTTCTACCGCGACCGGGCGGCCGCGGCCAAGCGGGCGCGCGGCGAATTCAGTGGAACGTCGGCTTGAACTCGCCGAGATCGCTCGTCGCCGTCGGACGAGGCCTGGGCTTCGCCGTGGCCGCAGGAGCCGTCGGCGGTGCTGCAGGAAGCGCCGTGATGGGCACGTGCATCGTGGGAGGCGGAGCCGCCGGCGCCTCCTCCGTCGTATCCGCCACCGGAACGGCCGTGCCCGTCGCCACGGCCGTCGCCGTCGCTGCTGCCGTCGCTGTCGCCGCCGCAGGCGCAGTCGCCGTCGCCGTCGCACTCGCCGCCCCAACCTGGCTGTCGCTCCCCGTGCTCTTCCCTCGCGCCACGAGGAAGATCAGGAGCACCACCACGAGCCCCGCCACCGCCGCGATGAGGACCTTCGGCCCCGTCGTCACCGGCACCGGCGCGCGCGCTGCCGCCTCGGCCTCGGCGACTCTCCTCATCTCGTCGGCCGCCTCGATGATCGCCTGCACCTGCTCGCGCTGCACCTTCACGGTGGGCACGAGCGGCGGCCGTTCCACGATGACCTTCGGCTCCTCGTCCGGCGACGTCCGCGCCGGGTGCACCGGGTGCTCCGCGTGATACGCCGCCGCCGCCTCCCCGGCAGACTGCGGGGTCATCTTCTGCCGCTCCGGCTGAGGTGCGTTCATCCCGTCGAGCAGCATCTCCACCGAGTCCTGCTTGCCGGCGGGGCGCCTGGGGGGAAGAGGGGGCGCCTTGGGGCCGAGCCCGGGATCGGTGTTGGGCTTCTTGGCCTCGGCCGGTCCGCCGGCGGGATCGGTATCGGCCGTGGCACCCCGCAGCGCGCCCGGCGTCGACGGATCCGTGTCGAAGTCCCTACCGGTCATCTCCTCCGCCGCCTATCGAGTTGTACCACCTCGACGGTGCTCGCACACGGCGTTAGATCCCCAGGGAAGATGACCATCCTCGGCGGTTTCGGCGGCAAGGACGACAAGAAGCCTGGCGCGAAAGGCGGGGCCGTCCCCTACGTCACCGAGCGCGACTTCGAGCAGCAGGTGCTCCGGAGCGAGCTCCCCGTCCTGCTCGAGTTCACGGCCGACTGGTGCCAGCCCTGCAAGGCCATCGCGCCGGAGGTCGAGGCCTTCGCCCGCGAGATGGAGGGCAAGGTCAAGGTCATGAAGGTGGACGTGGACCGCGCGCCGGTCATCGCCCAGCAGCTCCGCATCCAGAGCGTCCCCACCTTCATGGTCGTGGCCGAGGGCCGCATCCAGGACGCGGTCGTCGGCGCCATCCGCAAGAAGAAGATGCAGGAGCTGGTCGAGCCGTTCCTGCCGCGCGCGGCCGGCGCCATCAAGCCGGTCGAGCTCGCGCAGCTCCTCCCCACCGGACAGGTGGTCGCGGTCGACACGCGAGACGCCGCGGCGTTCGCCCGCGCCCACATCCCGGGCGCGCAGAACCTCCCGCTCGAGGTGATCGAGTCGCGCCTCGCCGAGCTCCAGATGATGCAGGGCCAGCCGGTGCTCTACTGCCGCGCGGGGGACAAGACGAAGGAGCTCGCGGCGAAGCTCGAGGAGCAGGGTGTGCCCGTCGCGTTCCTCGAGGGCGGTCTGCTCGGCTGGGAGTCCGAGGGGCTGCCGGTCCAGCGCTAGTCCGCTAGTTCAGCAGCTGCCGGTCCACCTTCACCTGCGGCCACTCCGCAGGGTCGCCCGCCTCGATGCGGTCGGCGACGAAGAAGCGCACCCACGGCGTGTCGCGCTGCAGCTGGTCGGGCGCCTCCTGCTCGACGAAGTCGCCCACTTTGCGGAAGTGGCGGAGGTAGGCCATCGACTCGAAGTCGTCCGGCCGCTTCATGTCGTCCGGCATGATGATGACCGTGAGCTTCACGCGCACGCCGTCGCGCACGAGCTGCACGATGAGCGTCGCGTCGTCCGTCTCGATCATCCACGAGCCGTCGCCCTCGCTCGAGGCGACGGGCACCGACCATCCCTGCGGCGGCTCCTTCGGCAGGTGGTTGCGCGCGTCGTAGAGGAGCTTCGGATCGACGAGCAGCTTCTCTCCGAGCTCCTTGGGCACCTTCTTGAACGAGGCCGAGAGCTCCTCCATCGCGCTGTCGCACACCCAGTCGAACCACCGCAGCCCGGGGTCGGTCCGGAGGCTCTCCCTCGTCCACCGGCGCGCGAGGACGACGATTCCGAAGAGCCCGAAGAGAAGCGCGAAGCCTGGGAGCGCGAAGCCGGGTGGCCCTTCGAGCGACGCCTCGACGTGCGCCGGCCGGTGGTACCCGAGCACCTGCTTGCCCACGAGCGCGTCCGCGACCACCCGCGCCTGGTGGATGTCGGCCGTGTCGAACCCCGGCAGCATCTCCCAGCCGGAGAGGGCGACGCCGTCGACCGGCCCGTGCGCGTGGATGTCGACGCCCCAGCGCGACCAGCCGATCTTCTCCACACGCGCGTCGTCGACCTGGAGCTTGACGGGCCGGAAGGCCAGGAGACGCCACGTCTGCCTGACGAGATCGCCCGACGCCACGATGCACAGCGCGAGGGCCGCCATCACCGCGAGGAACGACCTGCGCAGGCGCCAGCTCTCGCGCTCGGTGCGCTCGAACCGCGGCCGGATGCGCACGGGCTTCTCGGGCTTCTTCGACTTGGGAGGATCCTCGTGGAAGAAGACGTCCGCCGCCTCGCGCGCCACGATGCCGGTGGGCACCTCTCGCCTGCGCTCTCGGCGCACGAGCACGTCACCCGGCACGAGGCGCGGCCAGGGCAGCGCACGAACCACGCGCGGACCGATGACGTACCACGCGGCCAGCGCCGCCATCGTCCAGATCATCGTGTCGATGGTCGCCAGGCCCACGTTCCACGTGTCGAGCTCGGCGAGGCTCAAGCCGCGCAGATCGAAGAGCGGCGTGCCCACCAGCCACGCGACGCACACGAGCGCGCCCACCCACGCGACCGTCTGCTTTCGCGCGAGCTCCACCCACGCCTTGCGCCGCTCGATCGCCGCGAGCACGGCGATCCTGTCGTGCCGCACCGGGCACGAGTCGACGCGCTTCTGGATCTCGCGCACGTGGCGCGCATGGCGCTCGACGTGCTCGCCCAGCGTCGAGTCGCGATCGAGGAGGTGCGCCACGTGAATGCCGGCGCGCGGATGCGCCTTCGGGCGCGCGCCGAACCAGAATCTCTCGGAGTCGACGATGCGGGGTCCCCACGTCTCGACGACCGTGCCGTCCTCGAGGAGCGACGAGAAGACCATGCCGCGCCCGTCGACGGCGGCGACCGAAGTGCCGTCTTCGCACCCGTAGGCGGCGACGATCCCGTGCGACTTGTCCCGACGGCGCAGCAGGAACCCGAGGCCCCGATATCCGAGCCCGCGCATGCGGATGCGGAACGGCTTGCCGCCGTCGACCTTGTAGAGGATGTCCGGCACCCGGGTGACGTCGATGAAGTCGTACGGCCACGGCCGGAGCTCGCGACGCATCAGGCCGAGCGCCCACACGACGGCGAGAGAAAGGAGGAGCGCGTAGCCGCCCATGTCGAGATATCGCTCGAAGTCGCCGTCGGGCGACACGTCGACACGGTCGGGGTGCGAGGGGTCGTAGTAGCAGCGGATGGGGCCTTGCTTCGGGACGTGGTGATCCGCCCAGACGCGATCCGTCGTGCGAGAGCCCGGGAGCTCACCGCTGCCCACCGGCGCGCGTCCGTCAGGAAGGTGGAGCCGGACGTGGGCGTGGATGGCGACGTGATCGCCGTCCATCGGCTCCACGCTCGAATCCACCAGGTCGCACCACGACGACACGAGCGCGCGGTGGTGCGTCCACTCGGTCAGATATCCACGCACGCCCTCCTCCAGCCCGAGGAGCGCGAAAAACCCCACGAACGCGTACATCGTGAAGAAGTAGGAGATACGGGGGAGGCTCATCGCCCGGCGACCGCGCGCCGTAGGGGTATAGTAGATGCGTATGCCCGTGCCGAGCGACCGGCCCACGATTCCGCCGTCGTTCGACGTGGAGAAGTTCGCGAAGGACTCCGACGCGCGCATCTCCGCGGTCGCACCCGCCGGATCACCGCCGCCACCCGAGCCGACGTCCGAGGTGCGGCTCATGACGCGGCCTCGGATCGACGCGGTGACGCCGGAAACGTGGGCGCGGGCGATGGTGGGCAACCTGCACGTGCGGCTGGAGGGGGAGGCCCTCAAGCGCCTGCCGCTCGATCACAGAGCGGGATTCCTGCTCTCGCTCATGGACGGGTCGCTCGACATCGAGTCGCTCGTGGAGGTGTCGGGCATGCCGCGTGACGAGGCGCTCCGCATCGTGCGGGACCTTCACGACTCGGGCGTCATCGACGTGCGCTGACGGCGCGCACCAGGTGCTGCTGGGCGACGGCGAAGAGGGCGAGCACCGGGAGCGAGAGGACCACGTTGCCGGCCATCACGATGTGCCAGCGGACGCCGGTGCCTTGCTCGCGCAGCAGCGCGACCCCGAGTGGAAGCGTGCGCACCGAATCGCCCGTCGTCATGACGAGTGGCCAGAAGTAGTCGTTGTAGTGAAAGACGAAGCTCACGAGGAAGAGCGACACGAGGGTCGGCTTCAGCAGGGGCGCGAGGATGCGGTAGACGATGGTCCACTCGCCGGCGCCGTCCATGCGGGCGGCCTCGATGATCTCGTCGGGCACGCCGAGGAGCGCCTGGCGGACGAGGAAGGTGCCGAGGGCGCTCGCGGCGAAGGGCACGACGAGCGCCGTCATGGTGTCGACGAGGCGCACGCGTGCGAAGAAGAGGAAGACGGGGACGAACGTCGCCTGCGCCGGCACGAGCAGACAGGCGACGACGACGCCGAAGGCGAAGCGGTGCCCCACGAAGCGCAGCTTGGCGAGCGCGTATCCGGCAGGAAGCGCGAGGAGGATCTGCACGGCGGCGATGGCCACCGCCATGAAGGTCGTGACGGCCATGTACCGACCGACCGGGATGGTCGCGAAGACCTCATGGTACGCGCCCGTGTCGAAGTGCTTCGGCAGCGGCGCCGTCGGGTCGGCGACGATCTCGGGCAGCGTCTTGAACGAGGTGAGCACCATCCACGCGTACGGCACGAGCCACGCCGCCGCCGCCAGCGACGCGAGCACGAGGACGACCGCCGTCCTTCCGCGTCCCTCTCTCACGACTGTCCTTTCAAGCGCCAGGCGCGAAGCTGCAGGCCGGCGACCGCGAGCAACATCGCGAAGAACACGACGGTGAGCGCGCTCGCGCGGCCCACGCTGAGGTCGAGGAAAATCTGCTCGTAGATGGCGTAGACGAAGAGCTCCGTCGCGCGCGCCGGGCCGCCCTGGGTCATGATGCGCACCACGTCGAACGCCTGGAAGCTCGTCACGAGGCTCGTCGTGGCGACGAACGCCGCGGTCGGCGCGAGGAGGGGCATCGTGACGTGTCGGAAGCGGCTCCAGGCGCCTGCCCCGTCGAGCGCCGCCGCCTCGATGAGGGATCGGGGCACGGCCTGCAGGCCCGCCAGGAAGATGATCATCGCGTAGCCGGTGAGCTTCCAGATGCCCACGACGGCGAGCGCCAGGAGCGCCCAGCGCGGCGAACCGAGGACGCCCGATGGATAGAGGAGCCACATCCAGAGCAGCGCGACGGCCACCCAGCTCACCACGTAGGCGCTGAAGACGCAGGCGCGCACGAAGCCGTAGACGCGTCCGGGGCGATCGAGAAGCAGCGCCAGCGCGAGGCCGAGCGTCATGGTCCCTGCGACCACGAGGACGCTGTATCCGAGCGTGCGAAGCGCGATGTCGAGCAGCAGCCCGTGCGCCGCGAGCGCCGCGTAGTTGGCGCCGCCGACGTATCGGGGCGGCGTCAGCATGTCCCACGAGAAGAGGCTCTCGTACGCCGCGACGCCGATGGGCACGATGAAGAACCCGACGAGCAGCGCCAGGGTGGGCCCCAGCATCGTCCACGGGTGCCACGGCGCTCGCGGTCTCACGCGGGCCTCTCGGCTTCGACGCGCGCTTCGTCCATCAGCTCGTGTGCGTCGCGCCCGGTGAGCACAGCTTCCTCGAGGCGCGGCTCGACGATGTCGCGCTCGACGCGAAAGAGCTCCGGCGCCCACGGCCACGGCGCGACGTCTGCCAGCTGGTCGTAGGCGACGCGGTCGTTGGGGTGGCTCGCGTACCAGCCGCGCTCGACGAGCCGCTGCACCGCCGGACGCGTGACCGGCATGTATCCGGTGCGCGTGGACCACGCGATCGTCTGCTCGGGATCGCACATCCAGCGCACGAAGTCCCACGCCGCCTGCTTCTCGACGTCCGGCGCCGCGCGCATCAGGACGAACATGGTGCCGCCCGTCGGCACGCTCGCCCGCAAGTCCGCCGGCAGCGGGGCCGCCACCACCGGGAAGCGTGCGTTGTTCTCCAGGTAGCGCACGAAGGCCGTGCTGCTCCACATCATCGCGATGCGCTCCTGGAGGAAGCTCTCGTTGGACGACTGCCACGCCTGGTAGTCGCGACCCGGTGGCGGGCGCATGACGCGATCGTCGCGCACGAGACGCTGCCAGAAGCGGATCGCCTTCTCGCCGGCGTCGCCGCCGAGGCTCATGCGACCGTTGCTCTCGACGAGGCGCCCACCCGCCTGGCCGACCATCGCGACCCAGTACCACCACGAGATGGGCACCTCGTAACCCCAGCGCACCTCGCCGCTCTCGGAGCGGCGCGTGAGCGTGCGCGCCGTGGACTCGAGCTCGTCCCACGTGCGCGGCGGGCGGACCCCGGCCTCCTGAAACGCGTGCGCATTGGTGAAGACGATGGGGGTCGAGCGGTTGAAGGGGATCGCCACGAGCGGCTGCCGGTCGCCCCCCTCGAACGCGCCCGCCTGCGAGAGAGCGGGCACGAAGGGGATCGCCCGCGCTCCGTCGTAGGTGTCCAGCGGCTCGAGGACACCGGCGCGCGCGAGGTAAGGCACCACTTCGCACACGACGTGCGAGAGCGTCGGCGCCGCACCGGCCGCGATGGCCGTGCGCAGCTTCGCGAGGCACTCGAAGTAGTCGCCCTGGTGCACGGGGTCGACGACGACGCGCGACTGGCTGGCGTTGTACTGCGCGACGAGCTCGAGCAGCACCTTGCGCGTGAGGTCGCCGTACGCGTACCAGAACGTGACGACGACGCGGCCGTCGCGCATCTCGGGTCGCGCCCGCTGCCGGCAGCCGATCGCGGGGACGACGAGCCCCGAGACGCATGCGCGAAGCAGATCGCGACGCGCCAGGCGGATCACGCGACGCGAGCTCCGTCCTCGCCGGCGTCGAACAGCAGCACCCGCGCCGGATCGATCGACACGTGCACCGTATCGCCGCGACGGTGCGCGTCGAAGCCGCGCGAGCAGCCGCGCACCTCGACGCCCGCTGCGCGGAGCACCAGGTGTGTCTCGGCGCCGAGCGGCTCGACGGCGACGACTTCTGCTGCTTCGCCCTTGCCGCCGACCTCCACGTGCTCCGGTCGCACGCCGAGCTCCAGCTTCTCGGGCAGTGCGCTGGCGGGCTTCGGCACGCGGAACGGCCCTGCGACGACCGCGTCCGCTTCCACCCGCGCCGGCAGGAGGTTCATGCGAGGCGAACCGAGGAAGGCGCCGACGAAGGACGTCGCGGGCCGCTCGTAGATCTCGCGGGGCGTCGCCACCTGGAGCAGCTTGCCGCTCCGCATGATCGCGATGCGGTCGGCCAGCGTCATCGCCTCGACGTGGTCGTGCGTGACGTACACGGCCGTCGCCCCGAGTCGCCGCACGAGCTGCCCGATCTCGAGCCGGATGTCCCCACGCAGCGACGCATCGAGGTTGGACAGCGGCTCGTCGAAGAGGAAGACGCGCGGCTTGCGCACGATGGCGCGCCCCATGGCCACGCGCTGCCGCTCGCCTCCCGAGAGTTCTCCGGGGCGGCGGTCGAGCAGCTTCTCGATGCGCAGCAAGGCCGCCGCCTCGTCGACCGCCTTGGCGCGCGCAGCCTTGTCCACCTTGCGCATCTTGAGCGGGAACTCGAGGATCTCGCGCGCGGTCATCTGCGGGTAGAGCGCATACCCCTGGAACACCATGGCGACGTCGCGGTCCTGCGGGGGAACGCGGTTCACCACCCGCCCGCCGATGCTCACCGTGCCAGCGTCCGGCTCCTCGAGCCCCGCGATCATCCTCAGCGTGGTCGACTTGCCGCACCCGCTGGGGCCCACGACGACCACGAGCTCCCCGCGCTCGATCGACAGCGACACGTCCTGCACGGCCGCCTCGGCGAACCGCTTGCTCACCCGGTCGAGCGCGACCTCGACTTCAGCCGCCATGCCTCACTCGGGCACCGACTCGCGCCACCACTTCTCCGCGGAGGCGAGGTCCTCGCGCGTGTCGATCTCCATGTAGCCGCCGTGCGTGTCGACGCGGTGGAAGGCCGAACCGGCCTCGAGCATCTCCTGGAAGAGATCGATGAGGTACGCCTTCTCGAACGTGCGTCCCTCGCGCCACGTCTTGCCCGCCCACTTGGCGCGCGCTTCGTCGAAGCCGGCGACGATCTCGCGCGCCCCGTCCGGCGTGAACCTGGTGACACCGATGAACTCGCCGCTCGCCTTCTCGGACACGATGCGCCGCGAGAGCTCGACGACACGCTCGCCCTCGGCCCGCATCTTTTCGGCGTCGCTCTCGGGGTGCTGCGAGCGGTCGACGTAGCGGCGGCGCCAGTCGGTGTCGCAGACGAGCACCTTGGCGTGCGGCGACGCGACGGCCTTCTTCACCGCCGAGCCGCGGTACACGATGTCGGCGTACGTCGAGATGAAGCCGCCGCCGAGGTGCTCGCGCGCGCAGAGGAGCGACGCCAGGATGTTGTTCCGCTCCCAGTCGCGGTTGTGCACGAACGTGAACTCGGGGTAGCGCGACTGGACGACGTCGGCCTTGTATCCGCAGATGTAGATGACGTCGCGCCGCCCGAACCCGGCGGCGCCGAGGGCCTCGAGGATCCACTCGAGCATCGGCCGGCCCATCACGGGGACGAGGGCCTTGGGGATCTCGTCGGTCTCGGGGCCCAGGCGGCTGCCGCGACCGGCGCCGATGACGATGGGGCGCATGGCTGACGGGTATCATAGGCCCATGCCCGGCGAGCTCACGATCGGGATCGTCACCGACCTTCACTTCGGCGGACCCCTGGGCGGCGCCCGGTGGGAGGGAAAGCTGCGCAAGCTCACGCATCAGGCGGGGGATCTGGCGCGCGCCTTCGTCCGCTTGATGAACGAGGAGGTCCGTCCGGACCTCGTCGTGAACCTGGGGGACGACATCGAGGACGAGTCGCGCGAGGCGGACCTCGGGCGCTACGGCGAATGCCAGGGGATCCTGCGCGGGGCGCGGGCTCCGCTGGTGAACGTCGCGGGCAACCATGACTTGATTCACCTCAACCGGGAGGATCTCAACCGGTTCTGGCAGCGGAGCGGGCCGCTCTATTACTCCTTCGACCAGGCGGGATGGCACTTCGTCGTGCTGCACACGATCGAGAAGCAGGACATCGAGATCCGCGTGCCGGACACGCAGATCGCCTGGCTCAGAGAGGACCTGGCCGCCGGGAGCGGGCCGACCATCGTGCTGATGCACCACTCGGCGAGCGAGCAGGAGCTGGGAGACTCGCGCTGGTGGCCGGGCCGGTCGCACGTGGCGCTGGTGAAGGAGCGGGCGGAGCTGCGGCGCATCTTCCGCGAGAGCGGGCGCGTGCGGGCGGTGTTCAACGGGCACCTGCACTGGAATCACCTGGACGTCATCGACGGGATTCCGTACGTGACGGTGCAGAGCCTCGTGGAGAACCTGGACGAAGACGCGCCGGGGCGGCCGGCGGCGGCCCATGCGGTGGTGAAGCTCGCGGAGCGGCGGATGATCGTGCGCGTGCGGGGGAACGATCCGGCCAGGGTCCAAGTGGAGTGGTGAGAGCCGGCGGTGTGCTGCTGGTGGGGGCGATGCTCGCGAGCGCGTGCGGGCGATCGGCTCCGACCGCGAGTGCGAGCTCGACGTCGACGACCTCGTCGACCTCGACCTCGACCCCGACCCCGACCCCGACCGCGAGCGCGACCGCGAGTGCGACCCCGAATCCGACTCCTTTCGGCGCGCCCACGGCGATCCCCAAGTTCGCGTGCCCGGTGGTGCTGCCGGGCGGGCCCTTCCGATCGTTTCTCTCTCCGGCAGACACGCGCGTCGCCTTCGTCGATGGGAACGACCTGCTCGCCTTGGCGAACCGCTCGCCGACCGGCGCTCTTCCGCCGAGCTACGAGCCGACGGACCTCGTCGATCTGCGCGACCTGTCGCCGCGCAAGCCCTGGGAGTGCGACGGCGGCCGCGACTGTCTTCGCCGCGAAGCAGCGCAGGCCCTGCACAAGCTGCTCGACGCGATGCGCACCGAAGGGATCCCCGGGCGCGTCGAATCGGCGTACCGCGGCTTCCACACGCAGTGCTGGGTCTTCGACGGATGGGCCGCGAAGGCGCACGCCGGCTTCTGCGAGGCGACGACGCAGAGCGCGCTGCCGGGGCACAGCCAGCACCAGCTCGGGACGACAGTCGACATGTTCACCGTCGACTGGGCGACGCGCGGTCCCGTCTTCCGCGACGGCTTCGGCTGCACCGCCGGCGGCAAGTGGCTCGACGAGGAAGCATGGCGCTTCGGGTTCGTCGTGCCGTACCCCATCGATCCCGACGACCGCAAGGACGGTTCGCGCTGCGCGCAGCGCTGGGACCGCCCCGTCCCGATCGACCCGAAGACCGGCTACAAGCACGAGCCCTGGCACCTGCGCTTCATCGGCGAGGATGCAGCCGCGCGCTATCACGCCGCGTGGCTCGCGAGTCATCCCGGGACGCCCGCCGAGATCACGCTGGAGCAGTGGCTGCGGGCGCAGCGCGGGCTGGAGGGTGACGCGGAGCTTCCCGTCTGCGACGGGTGCCAGTGCGGCGCGTGCGCGACGATGGCCAGCGACGGCGACAAGTCGCCCTGCGCCGACGCGTCGCTGCGTCTCGACGAGAACGGTCGCGCCGTCGCTCCTGCGGATGAACCGCACCTCCTCGATGCGTCGGTCGACCTCCCGGACGGCGGGGTCGCGATCGTGCGCGTTCGCGTGCACGTCCCGGCGCACACGCCGACGCAGCCGCCGGTGACGACCGATCGCGAGCCCACGTACGCCGGGTCGTCGACGTTCGCCGCGCTCGTCCCCTACCCCGGAACGCAAGCGCACGATTACGAGGACCTTCCCGGCGCGTGGCGCGTGGCCATCGAGCCGAGCCCTCCGGGGTCGACGCGATGGCCATGGCGCGCCTCGATCGCCCGCGACGACCTGGAGCCCACGTGGAACCGCGCCAACCTGGTCCTGCCCTCGGGTTCAGGCGACCTCACCGTCAGCGTCCGCATCGCTCCGCCACAGGGCGTCACCAGCTTGCGCGTCACGTTGCTGAAGAGCAGCGCCGAGCACGACACGCGCGACATCGCGCTCCCCACCCACTAGGATGCGGTGTCTGGTGACGCGGTGAGGCCGAAGAAGGCTGCCGAGTGGAAGAGCTTTTACGCGCACGAGCGCGAGAAGCTCGGAGAGGTCGGGATCGCCGAGCGGCTCGATCGCGCCGCCGAGCTTTCCCTGCCGAGCGGCGGCGCGCTCGTCTTCCCGCACACCATGCTCTCGGTGACCGGGCACCTGACGGCCGCGGTCGCGCGCGCAGTCGTGCGCTCCGGTGCCGACGAGGTGCTGGCGCTCGGTGTGCTGCACGGAGGGCGGCGGAGCCAGGCCGACCTCGTCAAGCGCGCCCGAGGAGGCGAGCAGGCGGCACGACAGGCACTGCGCAAGATCCACGAAGGAGGCGACTCGTTGTGCGAGGAGGAGTTCTCGCTCGACAACTTCGTGGCTCTCCTCGAGCTCGCCGCACGCCGCGAGGGCAAGAAGCCTCCGCGCGTGCACGCGCGCTATCCGTTCCTCGTCGGCGACGATCCCGAGCGCCTGCCCGGCATCGCCGACGTGGCGAAGCTCGCCGAGCGCATGCCGGTCGTGGCCACCACGGATCCGATCCATCACGGCAACGGCTACGGCACGGCGCTCGAGGCCCTGCGGCCCGAGGAAGACGCGGCCACGCAGTCATGGGCGCAGGAGTCCATCCAGGCGCAGCTCGACCTGCTCGCGCGCGGTCAGTGGTCCGCCTTCGCCCGCCTGACCGCCGAAGTGCGGAGCGACTTCCGCGACGTGGGTCCCGTCCTCGGATGGCTGACGCGGCGCGCAGGTGCCGTCACCGGCTCGATTCTCGAGCTGCACCTCGTCGATTACGCCGAGGTGCTCGGCGCAGATGCGCCCACATGGGTCGCAGGACCCCTGATGAGGATGCAGCTCGACCGGTCGGCAGACGCCGCGTGAAGCGCATTGCAGACGTCCCGCTCCCTGTGTTGGGATGAACATGGGCGCGTTTGCGCGCGCTCCCCGGGAGGATGCGATGCGAGTGACGAATAGAGTGCGTGCGCTGCTCGCGCTGGCGGTGCTGACCGTCGCGGGAACGTCGGCTGGAGTCGGCTGCATGACGAGCGACCACGGCTCGAACGGCGGCGCCGATGCGGGAGTGGCCGACGCGACCGGAGCGGCTCACGAGCTGACGGCTGCGCGCGCGGTGACCGCGCCGACGCTGCCCGGCTCTTCGCCACGACGGACACCCGAGACCGTCTCGGTCTCGTTCGCCACCGGCTCGTACATCATCCCGATGGACGTCACCTACCAGGACTCCGGGATGCTCAAGGCCTTCGGCTTGCTCGACAAGCTGCTGCGCGCCGGCATCACGGTGAACTGGATCATCGATCCGAACAAGACCGTGGTGAACACGGCGACGGGCACGTTCACCCCCGACATGACGGCGAGCGCGACGGACTTCAAGACCAACGCCGTCATCACCAACTACAGCTATCGCGGAGGCCCCTTCGTCATCGACTCGAGCCTCGCCGCGCAGGCCAAGCCGATCATCGTGGCCTGGCAGGCCGCCAACACGACCACGGTGCACGTCGCGAGCGCCTCGTTCGTGGCGCCGGTGTCGCGCGTGCTGAACGTCGCCCCGCGCATCGCCGTGTTCAACGACAACAACCAGGGCATCGCGTTCAGCTACCTCAACGCGGCCGGCATCCTCGACGAGAACAACCAGACCTGGAGCAACAACAGCGTCGATCTCCTGACCGACACGCAGGTCATCGGGACCACGGCCAGCCCGCACGACGGAGCGCTGTTCAACTACGTCACGAACGGCCCGCCCGTGTACTGCGAGATCATGACGATGCACTGGGACGTCACCTCGACGAGCATCCCCCAGGTGACGGCGGAGATGAACTCGTTCCTCGACTACCCCGTGCACGTCAACGCCGAGTGTCAGGCCGTCAACGCCGTCGAGGGGCAGCCGCCGGACGGCGGCAACCAGGACTGGCTCACGACCCACGGCTACGAGTGGCCGGCACCGAAGCAACCGACGTCGGTGCAGTTCAGCAACTCGGCGCTTCCGTTCGCGCAGATGGACGGGCCGTTCGCCACGGTCGGCGGGAGCGAGCCGGCGTACGGCTTCGGCAACACGGGCTCGTCCTACTACTTCCAGGACGTCGTCATGATCCGCGGCGCCGGCGTGGGATTCGGCGTGCAGGACCTCTGGATGACCGGCTTCGCGCACGGCACGTGCAACATCGGCACGACCGCGCCGCCTGTCGGCGCCAACACGTGCCAGGGCAAGGTGAGCTACCTCGGCGGGCACCAGTACGGCGTCAACGTGCCGATGTCGAAGAACCCCCAGAGCCAGGGGGCGCGACTCTTCCTCAACTCACTCTACGAGGCGGGATGCGTCACCTCTGAGGGACAGCCGGTCATCAATCTCACGAAATCGGCGCCCACCTCGGTGTCGTCCGCCGCCATTCCGTACACGATCTTCTACGGCAACACCGGCACCGGACCGGCGCTCAACCTCACCATCAAGGACACGATCCCAGCCGGAACGACGTTCGTGTCGGCGTCGTCACCCGGCACCTACAGCAACGGCGTCATCACGTGGGCGCTCGGAAGCCTCGGCAGCGGCAGCTCCGGGCAGGTGACGTTCAACGTCTCCCTTCCCAGCAAGGGGACGTACACGAACCAGGCGTCTGCCACGTTCAAGGTCGGCAACAACACGCTCTCCTCGACGAGCAACACGGTCACCACCGTGTACGGGACCTGCGCGTCGGACAACGACTGTCCGCCGCCGCTCGTATGCGACACGAACACCTCCAACTGCGTGCAATGCACGTCGGGCGAGCAGCAGAACTGCACCGGGCTCGGCGTCTGCCTGCCCAACGATACGTGCGGCTGCGTCCAGACCGGCGATTGCCCTTCGGGCGACACGTGCGTGGGCAGCACCTGCGAGACGTGCGCTCAGACCTGCGTGACTGGCTGCTGCGCCGGCAGCGTGTGCACGCCCCCGTCGTCGACAGCCTGTGGCATCGGCGGCGCCATGTGCGTTGCGTGCGATCCGGCGACGAGCGACTCCTGCACCGCAGGGGCGTGCACGTGCGGCGGCACCGCGGCATGCGGCCCGGGCCAGGCGTGCGTGGGCGGCGCCTGCGTGTGCAACGCGGCGTCGTGCCCCAACGGCTGCTGCAGCGGCAACACGTGCAATCCGCCGACGCAGGGGTCCTGCGGCACGAACGGAGCGATGTGCACGTCGTGCGACCCGAACACCTCGGACGGGTGCAGCAGCGCCGGCGCGTGCACCTGCGGGAACGGAGCCGCGTGCGCCAGCGGCCAGGCGTGCGTCGGCGGGACGTGCGTGTGCAACGCCACGTCATGCGCCAACGGCTGCTGCAACGGCAACACGTGCGAGACGCCGTCGAACAGCAACTGCGGCACGGGCGGCGGGGCGTGCGTGACCTGCTCGGGAAGCGGCCAGTGCGTCAACGGCGCGTGCACCGGATGCACCACGTCGTGCACCACCGGCTGCTGCACGGGTGACACCTGCAACCAGCCCTCGGCGACGACGTGCGGCATCGGCGGAGTCGCCTGCATCGCGTGCAACCCGGCCACGAGCGACTCCTGCACGGCCGGCGCGTGCACCTGCGGCTCGGGGGCTGCGTGCGGGGCCGGTCAGGCGTGCGTGAACAGCGCGTGCGTCTGCAACGCCACGTCGTGTCCGAACGGCTGCTGCAACGGCAACGTTTGCACCACGCCGTCGGCGACGGCGTGCGGCATCGGGGGCTCGGCCTGCGTGGCGTGCTCCGGCGGCGGGACGTGCCTCAACGGCGCGTGCTCGGGTTGCCAGACGACGTGCACGACGGGCTGCTGCTCGGGCAACACGTGCAACACCCCGTCCACGACGACGTGCGGCGCGGGCGGCGGCGCGTGCGTCGCGTGCGACCCGTCGACGAGTGACTCCTGCACTCAGGGCGCTTGCACCTGCGGCTCGGGGGCGGCGTGCGCGAGCGGCCAGACGTGCACCGGCGGCATGTGCGTCACTCCGATGAGCGACGGCGGCACCGACGGCAGCGGGAGCAGCAGCGGTGGAGGGTCGGGCTCCAGCTCGGGTTCGAGCTCCAGCTCCGGTTCTGGTTCCAGCTCCGGTTCGAGCTCCAGCTCGGGCTCTGGCTCGAGCTCCGGCTCTAGCTCGGGTTCCAGCTCCAGCTCCGGGTCGAGCTCCGGTTCGGGGTCCAGCTCGGGATCTGGCTCCGGCTCCGGCTCGGGCTCCAGCTCCGGAAGCAACAAGGACTCTGGCGTGAGCTCGGGCAGCAGCTCCGGCAGCACAGGCTCGAGCTCGGGCAGCAGCTCGGGCGCGGGCTCCAGCTCCGGCACCGGATCGAGCTCGGGCGCGTCCGGCTCCGGCTCGGGTGGATCGAGCTCCGGCGAGACCGGCGACTCGGGCGGCTCCGATGCCACCACCGAGGCAGGCCCCGTCGGAAACAACTCCGGCTGCGGCTGCGTCACCGCGGGCAGCGACGCGAGGGGCGGGAGCCACGCGGCCTGGGGCCTCCTGGCGCTCGGCGCCGTGTTCGTCCGACGGCGTCGCCGCCAGGCGCGCTAGTCGTCGCTACTGGGTACCGCTCAGACAGCAGCCCTGCACGCAGGTCTTGCCCGCGGGGCACGCGCCGGCGTCGCCCTGTCCGCACTGCTGCACACCCGGGTCGCACAGCATGCCGCTGCCTGCGCAGAAGATGGCGCAGGCCTCGCCGGAGTCGCCGCCCTTGTTCTGGTCGCCGTCGTGAGCCTGGACCTGGAGACGATACGAGTGTCCTGAGATGAGGCCGACCTCGAACCGCAGCTCCGCGCCATACATCTGATTGCAGGCCGTCTTGGCAGCCGCGGGCACCGGATCCGCCGAAGAGGTGAGGTTCCAGGTGTTGGCCGTCGGGTCGGCCCTGGCGGGCGTTCCCACCGTGCCGCCGTCGTCTTCGGTCGCGCTCTTCCACGTGCCGAAGACGGCAATGGGATTGTAGGCGGGGCCGCCCTTCTGCTGATCGCCCGCCGTGCAGCTGGGGTCGTCCGATATGTCCGTGACGAAGAGCACGGGCCGGAGCGGTCGACCCACCGTGTCGGTGCAGGCGGGGTCTCCCGTCTGCGGGTAGTTGACGGCGTCCGGGTCGGTGGACAGGGGTGAGACCGGATCGCTCGACGTCGCGCAACCGAGGGTCAGCGCGTGCTCGTCGTTGTAGAAGACCTGGACGATGGCGGGCTTCGCGCCGCCGCCGACTGCGTTGATGGCGCAGATGGTCGTGCTCTCGACGAAGCTCGTGGACGGATATCCGCAGCTGTCGGTGGTCGTCGTCGCGGGCGGGATCGTGATGCCCGGAGTGCACGAAGGAGCTCCCGAGACTGCCATGCAGCTCTTGCCGATGCTGCCGCCCGGGGACGTGCAGTTCGATCCGCTGCAGCAGAGGCTCGGTTCCGGCGGCGGCTGGGTCTTGCACGTCAGGCCGGGCGCGCAGCCTCCGGTGGAATCGCAGAGGCAGCCCTGGGTGCCGATGATGCACGTCGTCGGAGCCCCCGAGCCTGCGTTGCCTCCGTCACCACCGAGCAGCCCTCCACCATCGCTGCCTCCGCCGTGAGCGTCACCGCCGCTGCCCGCGTCCGAGCCGGACGCCGCCCCGTTGCCCCCGCTGCTGCCGCAGGCGGCGACGAGCGCGAGGCCAGAAGTTGCTGCGAAGAAGAGCGTGGCGCGTATGGGTCCCATGAAAATAAGGGTACGCGACGCCCGCAAGCGGTCCAGAAAGCGGAGCATGCCGTAGATCGCCGCACATCGAAGCCGGGCCCACGCCTGCTAGAGAGACGGCATGGCGCGTCCCATAGAGACCTTGCTTACCTCCGACCACGCGCGGCTCGATGCGCTGCTGGCGAAGGCCGAGCCCGGCGGCGGGACCATCGACACGGCGGCCTACGCCGAGTTCCGACAGGGCCTCCTCCGGCACATCGCGATGGAGGAGAAGATCCTGCTCCCCTATGCGCGGGCCAGGCGCGGAGGAGAACCTCTCCCGGTTGCGGCAACGCTGAGGAAGGATCACGGCGAGCTCGCGGCCTTGCTCGTGCCCTCTCCGACGCCGGAGATCTGCGCCCGGCTCCGCGCGATTCTTGCGCGCCACAACCCCCTCGAAGAAGGTCCAGACGGGGTCTACGCGACGTGCGACGCGCTCGCCGGCGCCGAAGCCCAGCAGGTCGTGAAGCGGCTCGAGGCGCAGCCGCGCGTCCCGGTGGCGCCTCACTACGACGGCCCGCTCCTCGACAAGCGCCGGCGCTGACCCCACGGCTCTCTCATCGCGCGAGCGTGAGGGATTCGGTCCGCTCGCCCGCACCGACCGCGCCCGGACGGTGGCGGCCTTTGACCATGCGGACCGCGAGATACACGAGCGGCAGGATGCCGAACACGATGAACGCGGCGTCACCGGCGATGCGCAGCCACTCGAACACGCGGACGGACGGCTCGGCGAAGAACGCGGCGCTCCGTGCGTGCCAGTAGCCGTTCTCGAGGGCGTCGTAGAGCTGCAGCGCGCCGATGGGAAAGAGATTGAGGACCACCATCCACGCGAGCCCTCCGTTCAGACCCCAGAACGAGGTCCGCATGGCGATCTCGGAGCCGCGGTCGCGCGGCACGAAGTAGCGCGCGACGAAGACGAAGAACCCGACCGCGAGCATGCCGTAGACCCCCATCATCGCGGCGTGGGCGTGGTTGGCGGTGAACTGCGTGCCGATTTCCCAGTAGCTGACGATGGGCAGGTTGATCAGGAAGCCGAAGATGCCGGCCCCGACGAAGTTCCAGAAGCCCACCGCGACGAGGAACATGACGGCCCATCGGTGCGGGAAGCGCTCGCCCGTCGTGTCGATCACGCTCTCGCCTGCCTCGGCTCCCCCGAGGCGCATGAAGCGCCACGCCTCGTACGTGAGAAGGACGAGCGGGATCACCTCCATCGCCGAGAAGAAGGCCCCGAAGGCCATGTGCACGGCGGGCGCGCCCGAGAAGTACAGGTGGTGCATCGTGCCGACGACGCCGCCGACGGAGTAGAGGATGACGTCGAGATAGATGAGGCGCGTGGCCGTCCTCGGGTGCACGACGCCGAGCAGCACGAAGATGTACGCCACGGTGATCGTGGTGAAGAGCTCCAGGAAGTCCTCGACCCAGAGGTGCACGACCCAGAAGCGCCAGAAGTCCATCACGGCGAAGCTGGTCCGCGGGCCGAAGGCGAGGCCGACGGCGTAGAAGAGCGGGATCGTGAACGAAGAGTAGAGGAACAACCACGGCATGTTGCCGGGGTGCTCCTCGGCGAGATGCCCGCGAAGGCCCCGGTAGACGATGACCGCCCAGAACACGAGGCCCGCCGTCAGCGCGAGCTGAAAGGCGCGTCCGAGATCCAGGTATTCCCAGCCCTGCGCTCCCACCCACCAGGCAGCGCCGCGAGGCAGCACGCCGCGATAGCTCAGGAGCTCGCCCACGAGCGAGGCGACGACCACGAACACCAGCGCGACGAAGAGCGCGACGGCCAGCTTCTCCTGGTGGCGCGGCTCGCTGCCCGCGATCATCGGTGCGAGGAAGATGCCCATCGCGAGGTACGCGGCCGCGACGAAGAAGAGCGCGAGCTGCAGGTGCCATGTGCGCGTCAGCTGGTAGGGGAGCCAGGCTCCGAGATCGATCCCGAAGAAGCTCGATGCGTCGGCGTGGTAGTGCGCGTTCGCGCCGCCGCAGAGCCCCTGCGCCAGGAACAGGCCGACGACCACGATGAAATACCAGACGGTGGCGCGCTGAGCCGGCGTGAGGTGGACCTCGTCGGGGGCCCGGAACACGAGCTGCCGCCCTTCGCGTTCGTCGCGATGCCAGCCGAGCTTCTCCGAGCGCCCGAAGGCGAACATCGTCGCGCCGATGCCGGCGAGGAGCGCGATGAGGGAGATGGCCGACCACACGAGCGCGTCGGCCGTCGGCGTGTTTCCGGCAGCTGGATCCGGTGGCCAGTTGTTCGTGTACGAGTACTCCCTTCCGGGGCGCGGCGCGCTCGCCACCCACGCCGACCACGCGACGTAGCTGGCGACGGCGCGGATCTCGAGCACGTCGTCGATCCGAGGTCCGCGGAGGCCGTCGTCGGAGACGCCACGACCGAGCCAGCCCTGGTAGTGATCGAGGTGGTCTTTCCACGCCGCCACCTGCGCGCCGTTCCAGTGCACGCGCTGGCCGTCGAAGGAGCTCGTCTTGAAGTCGGCGCGGATTCGCGCCGGCGTGTCGATGCGGTCGCCGTAGTAGCGCTGCATCGCGAGCTCCATCCGATGCAGCGCCTCCGCCGTGAAGTCGGGCCCGAGGTAAGCGCCGTGGCCGAAGAGCGTTCCTTGCTCCATCAGGCCGCGCGTGGAGAAGACGCGCTGGCCTTCGAGGATGTCGTCGCGCGTGAACAGTACGTCGCCGCCGGGGCCGACGAAGCTCTCCGGCACCGGCGGCTGGTCGGCGTAGATCCGGTACGCGAGATAGGCGAGGACGCCGAATCCGAGGGCGAACGTCACGACGGCGACCTGCACCCACGTCGCCGAGACCGCCATCGCCGCCCTGCGGTTCATCGAAGGCGTCGGCTAGCACGCGGGATTCGCCGCGCAGGCGGCGCCATCCACGTGGCGAACGGCGGGGACCGCCTCCGCGGTCAGCCGCGCGCGGCGGGGAACTTGGCTCGGTAAGCCGCGACGACGACCTCGGCTGCGGAATCCAGCGGGAAGGACCCCGTGTTGACGACGACGTCGTAGAAGACGGGATCGGCCACGTTGCGCCCGTAGTGGTGGCGATTGAAGGCGACCCGATCGTGGTCGATGCGCTCCAGCTCGGCACGCGCCTCGCGATCACCCAGGCCGCGGGTGCCGGCGATCACTCGCACGCGATCCTCGAGCGGCGCGACCACGCGGATGCGCAACGCCTCGGTCGCCGCGAGGACGAAGTGCGCGCCCCGGCCGACGATGACGGCGCTCCCGTGCTCGGCGATCGAATGAATCACGCGACCGAGGCTCGCGAGGTACTCGGTCTCGGTGCCGACGTCCCCCATGAGGATGCCGGCGAGCATGTCCTGGATGCGGCTCCGCGCTCGCTCGTCGACCGCCGCGAAGAGCGCCTCGGGCGCGCCCTTCTCCTGGGCCACGCGCTGCACGAGCTCCTGGTCCCAGAGCTCGAACCCGAGCTTGCGGGCGACCGCGCGCCCCAGCGATGTCCCGTTGGCCCCCGCCTCGCGCGAGATCGTGACGAGCGGCCGGGGCGGCTCGGGCGTCACGCGCGGCTGCGCCTTGCGCTTCGCTTGCTCCGCGAGCCACCTCTTCACCTGCTCGTCGACGAGCTGCATCACCTCGCGTGGGCTGGTGCTCGATGGCATGAGATGAGGATAGATCCTGCGCCTACGCGGCGCACGTCATGCGCGGCGGCGCCTTCGCACGAACACCGCACAAGCGCCGGCGAGCGCGAGCAGCGACGCGGACGAAGATCCCTCGTTCGAGCCAGCCGTGCGGCAGCCGCAGCCCGAGCTGTTCCCGCTGTTGCCGGATCCGGGTGCCGCATCGCCTTCTTCAGCCGCATCGCCACTGCCCGAGTCCACGCTGGATCCGGAGCTCGAGCCCGAGCTCGATCCGGAGCTCGATCCCGATCCCGATCCCGATCCCGATCCCGATCCCGACCCCGACCCCGACCCCGACCCCGACCCCGATCCCGATCCCGACCCCGACCCCGACCCCGACCCGGACCCCGACCCCGAGCTCGAGCCCGAGCTCGATCCGGAACCCGATCCGCTCTCCGTGCTCGCGTCGGTGGTGCCGCCGGAGTCGCCCATCATCCCAATCACGTCAGGGCCGCCGGAGTCGCTCGCGCCCGTGTCCGAGCCAGCATCTGGCGTTCCGGCTCCGACGACCACGTCCGCGGTGGCGGGGTGCACGGCGGAGGGCGCCGTGCCGATGACCATGAAGTTCGCCGTCGTATTCGGCGCGGCAGCCGTCGCGGTGAGCGTCAGGATCGACGTGTTCCCTGCCGTGACGCTCGCCGGGTTGAAGCTGCCGGTCACACCCGACGGGAGGTTCTGCACGTACAGCGCGACCGTCTCGGCGCTTCCCTTCGCCAGCGCGATCGACACGTTGTACTGCACCGTCGACCCCGGCGGCAGATTCGCGGTGGTCGGCGACACGTCCATCGTGAAGTCGTTCGCCGCGCAGTTCGGGAACTTGAACGTCCCGACGTACGTGTCCCAGTTGAATCCGCCGTTCGAGGGATAGACCTGGTTCGTGTACCAGAAGGTGCAATCGTCGGTCGGATCGACGGTCATCGCGCTGTAGTCGCCCCAGCGATCGTAGACCCCGTTCGTGTCGGATCCCGTCTCGACGCCGCCACCCGCGTGGACCACGGCTTCGCCCTGCGGCATCGAGCCCAGCGCGTCCGTGGCGAGCCTCCCGGTCCAGGCGATGGCCGGGTTCGTCGTGCTGCTCGACTCGGCGAAGCCGAGCGCGAAGTCACCCGCCTGGTCCTGGGCCATGCTCCCCAGCCAGCGCCAGTTGGAGTCGGCCGGCGCGTAGGTTCCTTGCTGGTAGACGGCCGCCGTGGCGGTGCCGGGATCGCGGATCTCGTACCACCGGATGCCCGTCACGCTTCCCGCCGCGACGGTGTGGTTCATGAGCAGCGCCTCGTGATCGCCGAAGTTGCGGTACGCGAGGCGGTACATGGGCCGGTCATCGAGATCCTGGAGCTGGTTCCCCGGCGAGGGCTGCGGGACGCAGTCACCTCCGCCGCACACGCCGCTGAACGCCGTCACGGCGAGCGACTTGGGGCTGCTGAACGTGCCGGTCGCGGCGGGCCAGGCCGACTTGTACGTCCAGACGAGCAAGTTGCTCGCGCCGTCGTCGCTCGCGTAGAGCGCCGGCTCGCCGTTCGGCGGCGGGATCTGTCCCTCCACGCCGGCCGGGAGAATGCTGAAGTAGCTGTTCATCTCCCCCGTGCACTGCATCGCTGCGGTGCGACCCGCGAGCATCGAGGCGCGGTCGAAGGCGCACATCTCGGCGCCGCCGCTGCCGAACGCGTTGAACGTCGACATGTACGAGTCGGTCCAGACGCCCCACTTCGTGTAGTCGTTCAGGCCGACCTTGTACGAGTAGTCGTAGCGCGCCCAGGTGCCCGTCGGGTCGCCCGTGGTCGACACGGCCACGCACTGGTAGGACGGCTGCCGGTTGCCGCCGTTCGGAAGCGAGAACTGCGAGACCAGCCAGCGGTCGGCCATCCCGTCGTAGACCACGATGGGGTCGCCGTCGTTCTGCGTCGCGCACGCGCAGCCGTTGTTCGTGCAGGTGTAGCCGGCCCACACGGTGTTGAGCAGCTTCGGCGCCATGACGAGGCTGCCGCTCTTGTCCCAGACACCGATGCCTCCGTTGACGACCTGCACGTAGTGGTGCGGTCCCACCGCCCCGTTGGTGTCAGGCGGCAGACCCGTCGTCGTGCAGCTCATGCCGGGCCCCACGTCTGCGCCAGCATCCCAGTTGCACATGCCGAGCGACGTGCCCTGGCCGAGGAAATCGAGACCCGTCGCGGGCATCGCGAAGGGCCCGATCTCGCGCTGCATCGAGAGGTCCGGAGCGAGCGTCGGTGCGACGCTGGCGTGCGGGTTCGGCCTGGCCGGGAAGAAGCGCGGGGGCTGGCTGTCTGCGGGCTGCTCCATCTCGCGCAAGGGTCGAGAGATGTCCGCGTACGAGATCTGCGAGCCGGGGCCGCGTACGTCGAGCGGCTCCTGCGACGGCAATCGGGCCAGCGTCGTCGCAGCGCGACCCGACTCCTCCTCGGCGCGCGAACCGCCGGAGCATGCGGCGGCGATGGCGAGAACGACGGCGGGAACGGCGAGCGACGCGGCGCGGACGAGCCCCGAACGGTTCATGCGCGGCACTGTGCTGCCGAGCTGGGAGCCGGAAAAGCTCTTTCGCTCACGGCATTGATTTGCGCCGCGAACGTCCGCCCCGGTCGGAACGATCTACTCGCCGTCGTCCTCGCCCTTGCGCTTGCGCGCCTCGATGCCCGCCGCCCTTCCGAGCTCGCGGTGGATCCGGCCCACGCGCTCGATCTGTCCCTTCGCCGGGAAGCGCTCGTAGAAGCCCTCGCCGCGGAAGCTCTTGGCCATGTCGCCCCACGCCCCGAGCTTCCTCTGC
This sequence comes from Polyangiaceae bacterium, assembly GCA_036393165.1. Taxonomy (GTDB): domain Bacteria; phylum Myxococcota_A; class Polyangia; order Polyangiales; family Polyangiaceae; genus Palsa-1150. The sequence goes on from DASVWO010000341.1 coordinate 27,668, forward strand.
CAGCGCCCGATGCGGCCCTCCACCGGCTCCTCGTCGACGTGTGCCAGGTCGTTGCAGATGCGGAGCATCGCCTTGATCGTCACCGGGCGCGTCACCATGTACTGCGGGCTTCCCCACGAGGCGCCCCACACCTTCTCGGCGGCCTTGAAGAAGTCACGCACGACGCCGTAGACGCGCTCGACCTCGCGCTTCGGATTGCGCCGGCTGATCTTGCGCCAGTCCATCGTCGCCCAGCGATGGATCTCGTTGAAGAGCTCCGCCTGCAGGATCCACTTCTCCTGCTTCGACCGCCCGCCGAGCCGGTTGATCTTGTAACGGAGCGGGCTGTCTCCCTCGCTGTAGAGCTTTTCGACGACCTGCGCGGCGAACTTCTTGTCCGGCGCCGCCCACGAGACGCGCTCGTAGAGGTCCACGAGGTGGCTCTTGTTGATGCGCGTCGGCGTCGAGTTGATGATGACGAACATCTCGGTCGCGAAGTCTTCGCTCTTGCCGTCGAAGATGACGCAAGGCACGTGCAGCGTCTTCGCCTCCGAGGGGCGCTGCTTCATGTAGAAGTGCAGCGCGGCGAGGCGGTGCTGCCCGTCGATGATGAGGTACTTGCTCTTCGGCTCCTCGAGGTTGCCGACGTTGGTGAAGGGCTTCACCGGTTCGAAGTGCAGACGGTCCGCCGTGAAGAGGAGCACCGTACCCGGGATGGGCGGCTGGCTGACGGCCGTCTCGTAGAAGTTCTTGATCTGCCCGACCTTCGATCGCGACATCTCGCGCTGGAAGGCGCCGTCGGTGCGCTCGATCTTTCCGATGAACTGCGCGACGTCGTCGGACTCTCCGGCCTCTTCGGGCGCGAGGCTGCGCTCGCCCTCGGCGTAGTAGCGCGAGATGAAGCGGACGCGCTCGAGCAAGTCCTCGGCGGGATAAGCGGCGAAGTAAAAGACGCTGTCCTTCTGGCGTACCTGCGTCGCAAGCATGGTGGCGCCCGAGGATAGTCGAGCCTGCCTTGCGGTACAGGGCGTTCAGCAGCCGCAGGACATGTAGCAGGCGGGAGTGCCACCGCAGTTGTCGACGCACGTCTGGCACGCTGCGGAGAGCCCTCCGGAGCTGCTTCCAGACCCGCCGCTCCCTGCCGGACTCAAGCACCCGCCCATCGACGCCTGCTGGCACACGACGAGAGCGCTCTGCTCCTGCTGCAGGAGCTGCGCGGCCGTCTCGCAGCTCGTCGGCGCGCCGATGGGGCACAGCTCGCCGCCGGGGCAGAGGCACTCGAGGTCGTAAGGCGAGGATCCACCCATCCGGAAGCCGCAACCGCCGAAGGCGCCCTGGTCCACGGTGAGGCCCTGGCACGCGTTGAGGCCCGTGCAGAGCGTGATGCCGCTCGTCGAGTCGGTGCCGCAGCCGGTCCCACCGGCGTCGACGCCCGCCTCCTGGAACACGACGGCCCCACCGTCTCCCGCGGCCGAGGCCACTCCGCCGTCGCCCGTGCCCGTGCCGATCTGCATGCACCCGCCGAGGGACACGCCCGCCACGAGGATGAGGGCGCCGATGCTGCGGCTCATGCCGCCAATCGACCCCGCGCCTGCGCCGGAGGCCAACTTTTCGGCTACGTTCGCCCGAGCCCCATGGCTGCCGAAGACACCCATCTCGCGACCGCCGCGCTCGAGCGCCTCGTGAAGGTACTCGGCGAGGACGCCATCTTCGTGCTCGCCGCCGGAGCGCGCGATCCGAAGGACGCGCTGGACGGTCTCCTGCTGCGGCGGGGCATGGCCTACACGGCGGCGGTGCAGGGGCAACCCCACACGCGCATGACGTCCCGCTACGAGGCGTGGGAGGTGGACATGACGCACGCGATGGCGCCCGTGTGGCCGCCGTCGTGGATGCCCATGATGGACGTCGTGCGCGAAAAGGTGACGCTCGAGATCGGCGCGCGCGGGCTGCGCAGCCTCTTCTCGAGCAAGCCGAGCGACAAGGACGTCGCCCGCGTGAAGCGCTACGGCGCCCTCGCCGTGCGGGTGCTGCGCGCCGTGCTCGGGGCGGATGCGACGCTCGATCAGGAGGAGCGCACGACGATCTCCGCCGTCATCGCGGCGCTCGGGCTGCCCGAGGGAGACGCGAACGCCCTGCGCACGGAGGCGCCGGTGACCCCGGAGTCGCTCGAGGTGTACGGCGAGATGGATGCCGGCGTGGCGCGCGCCATCGTACGGAGCGCGTGGCTGGCCGCGGCGTGGGACGCGATCGATCCGCGCGAAGAGCAGGTGATCCGCGTGGTGGCGCAGAAGATGGCGATCACGGCCGAGGACAGCGAGCAGGCGCGGCGCGAGGGAATCGCGCGGGTGGATGCGCGGCGCCAGGTCGGCGCGGCGGCGGTCGACGCCGTGCACTACGTGCTCGCCGATCGGTGCCCGGGGCTCGGGGTGCAGCTCGCGGCGCTCACGGGGCGGCTCATGCTGCCCAAGCGATGGCGCGAGGAGTCGCTCGCTCCCGTCGGACAGGGCGCGCCCGTGCCGCTGGCCCGGAGGCACGCGGACCTGGATCGCGAGGACCGGCTAGCCGTTCTCGGCGTGGCGTGGGCGGCGGCGCTCGTGGACAACCCGAGCATCGGCCGTCGCTCGCTCCTTCGCGCGCGCTGGGAGCGCGTGGCGGCGGACATGGGCGAGGACGACCCGGCCGCACGCGAGATCGTGGAGACCTGGATCGGCGAGGCGCTCGTCGGCGTCGCGAGGACCCTGCAATGAAGACAAGACGGCTCGGATTTCTCGGCGCCGGCAACATGGCGGCGGCGCTCATCAAGGGACTCCTGCACGGGGAGATCCTCCCTCCGGCGCGCATCCTCGCGAGCGACGTGAAGGCCGAGCGGCTCCAGCAGCTCGAGGCCGCGCACGGCATTCGCACGACGATGGACAACCACCAGCTCCTTCGCGAGTCGGACGTGGTGGTCCTCGCGGTCAAGCCGCAGGTCATCGACAAGGTGCTCACCGAGGTGGGTCGCGACGTGCGGGCCGACCAGCTCGTCGTCTCGGTCGCCGCCGGCGTGCCCATCGAGGCGCTGGAGTCTCGCCTGCCTCCCGGCTCGCGCGTCGTGCGGTCCATGCCCAACACACCGGCCACCGTGCAGGCGGGCGCCACGGCCATCGCCGCCGGCGCTCACGCGAACGCCGACGACATGCGCATCGCCCGAGAGCTCTTCGAGGCGGTGGGTCGCGTCGTGGTGCTCGACGAGGCGCTGCTCGACGCCGTCACGGGCCTCTCGGGCAGCGGCCCCGCCTACGTCATGCTCATCGTCGAGGCCCTTGCCGACGGCGGCGTGAAGGTCGGGCTCCATCGCGACACCGCGCTCCTGCTCGCAGCGCAGACGGTCTACGGCTCCGCCAAGCTGCTCCTTGAGACGGGCGAGCACCCGGGTCGATTGAAGGACATGGTGACGAGCCCCGGCGGCACCGCCATCGCCGGGCTGCACACGCTCGAGAGCGGCGCCCTGCGCAAGACTCTCATCGACGCGGTCGAAGCTGCGACGAAGCGCGCGGCGGAGCTCGGGGCCGACATGGCGGCGAAGCTCAGACGCTGACGACCTTGATTTGAACAGCAAGATCAGAAGATCAGAAGGTCTTGTGTGGGCCCACACCCGCCCCCTTTTGATCTTCTGACCTTGCTGTGAATTCTCCCGGCGGATCGATCTCGTTCGAATCGCGCTCGCGGTCGAGGTTCACAGTGTCGCCCACGAGATAGAGGGGCCGCCGCTTCACCTCTTCGTACACGCGCCCGATGTACTCGCCGAGGATCCCGATCATCAGCAGCTGCACGCTGGCGAAGATGGCGACGACGATGATGAGGCCCGTCCAGCCCTCGACTACGTGGTGGTAGACGAACTTCGACAGCAGCGCCCAGACGATGACGCCCAGGCTGGCGACGCTCATGAGCATCCCGAGGTACGTCGAGAAGCGCAGCGGCAGCACGCTGAAGCTCGTGATCCCGTCGAGCGCGAAGCGGACCATCTTCCGCAGCGGGTACTTCGTCTCCCCCGCGAAGCGTCCCGGCCGGTCGTAGAGGACCTCGGTCTGCTTGAACCCCACCCACGCGACCATCCCGCGCACGAAGCGGTGCGTCTCCCGCAGCTCGCGCAGCGCGACGACCACCTTGCGGCTCATGAGGCGGAAGTCCCCCGTGTCGAGCGGCACCTCGATGGGGATCATCGCGGCGAACAGCCGGTAGAAGATGCGCGCCGTCAGGAGCTTGAACCACGTCTCTCCGGCGCGGCTCCGGCGCCGCCCGTAGACGACGTCGAACCCCGAGCGCCACTTCTCGACCATCTCGATGACCACCTCGGGCGGGTCCTGCAGGTCCGCGTCCATCACGACGACCGCCTGCCCGCGCGCGTAGTCGACGCCCGCGGTGATCGCCGTCTGGTGCCCGAAGTTCCTCGCGAAGCTCAGGATGCGATAGCGCGGCTCGCCCTGCGCGATCCCGCGCAGCAGCTCCATCGACCGGTCTCGCGACCCGTCGTTGACGAACACGACCTCGGCCGACACGCCCAGCTTGCGCAGGAACTCCTGCAGCCGGGTGTGCAGCTCGGGGATGACCTCTTCCTCGTTGTAGATGGGGAGGACGAGGCTCAGCGTCGGGCGGGTCACAGGCTCACTTCGCGATGACGTCTCCGTACGTCACGAACGCGATCAGCGTCAACAGCATGAGCAAGCCGATGGCGTGAACCCGGGCTTCCAGCTTGGCGTCCGGCTTCCGGCGCGACACCGCCTCCGCGCCCAGGAACAGCAGCCGCCCGCCGTCCAGCGCCGGCACCGGCAGCAGGTTGAAGGCGCCCAGGTACGCGCTCAGCATCCCGAGGAAGTAGAGGAGCATCCCGGGGCCGGTCTTGGCCTGCTTGGCCGTCTCCTTCACGATGCCCACCGGGCCGCTCAGCTGCAGCTTCTCCTTGTGGGCGATGACCCGCCCGATGGCGCGGACGTTCTCGTAGACGAAGAGGGGGGGCGCGATGACGCTCATCTCGGCGGCCTCGCCGAAACGCACTGGCTCCATGTGCGTCGGCATGCGGACGTGGATCAGGCCCTCGTCCTTGTCGCCCTTGGGGGCGGGGGTGACGCTCACGTGAGCAACCTGCCCGTCACGCTGCCGCTCGATCGTGAGGTCCACGGGCTCGCCCGGGTGCGCGCTCACGGCCTTGCGCAGCTCGTCCCAGTTCTTCACCGGCGTGTCGTTCACCGCATCGATCTTGTCGCCCGTCTCGACGCCGGCGACCTGCGCCGGCCCCGGGTCGACGTCGACCCGCATGCTCGTCTCGTCGGGCACTTCCTTCCCGCCGATGAGCAGGCCGAAGAAGATGAGGACCGACGCGAAGAAGTAGTTCGTCAGCGGCCCCGCGGCGATGGTCACGATGCGCGCCCAGAGGCCGGCGTTGGCGTAGCTCCCCTTGTCGTTCGGGTCGCTCTCCTCGTACGGGTTCATCCCCGCGATCTGCACGTACGCGAGGAACGGGATGAGCGCGACCTGGTACACGGTCGGGCTGTCCTTCGGCTTGTGCTTCCACAGCGTCGGCCCGAAGCCGATGCTGAACCGCACGACGCGCATGCCGAACCGTCGCGCCGCGAAGTAGTGCCCGGCCTCGTGCACGATCATCAGGACCGCCAGGCCCAGGATGGCGACGAGGTAGAGCGCGACCGTCATCTCTTACCCAACCACTCTAAGACGGGCCCGGCCGGCCCGCCATTGGTGCGGGCTAGAGGAAGAAGGAAACCCCGAATGAGAACGTGGGGTAACCGATGCGCATGGTGAGCGAGACGGAGTCGCTGATGTGGTAGCGCCCGCCGGCCCAGAAGGCCGGGAGCACCCCGGTCGCCGTCGGGCACGGCAGGCCCGCGGGGCAGTCGGGGAGGAACGCGTGATAGATGTAGAGCCCCGGCTCGCCGAAGACGCTCCAGTGCTGCGCGACGAAGAAGTTCCACTGCATCGCCACGGGCAGCTCGAGCGACGTCGCGGAGCAGCTGCCGTGGTAGTAGCAGGACCCGTAGAAGAGCAGGTCGAGCCCGAACGTGATCCCGACGCTGTTGTTGATCGACTTGATGAACCCGTTCTGGACGATGGGAATCGACGCGCGGCCCCCGAGCCCGAAGGCCGTGGCGCCGTAGGCGTCGCCGAACCACCCGACGAGCCCGTGGGGCTCGAGCTCCACGCTGTAGTCCGGGTGGTCGCCCGGGTGCTTTATCGTGTCATCCGCTGCGGCGGGTGCCGAGATCGCCAGCGGCAGCAGCAGGGATGCCGTGCGGAGGAGTCGGGTGAGCGAGTTGGCCATCCTGCGTCGTGGTGCGAGCGGTGCTCGCTTGCACGCGCAACCATATGCCATCGCGAGTGCTCCGCGTAACCCCCTCGCGCTCGAAGCGCGCGAGCACACGGCTGACGGTCTCGGTCGTCGCGTTCACCATGCACGCGATGTCGCGCCTTCGCAGCGGGATCGCGATGAAGCGTCCGCCGCCGAAGGGCGTGCCGTGATCCGTGGCGAGGCCGTCGAGCAGGTGCCGCACGCGCTCGTCGACCGAGCCCGACGCGACCTCGTCGATGCGCCGCACGTGGCGCCGCACGCTCTGCGCGAGGTGACCGAAGATCGCGCGGCTGAACGCCGGGTGCGTCGCCACCATGCGCAGGACCACGCGCCGGTCGATCGAGATGACCTGCGACGCGCGAAGCGCGACGACACTCGCCGGCTCCGGCTGTCCGTCGAAGAGCGAGGCGCCCGCGAGGATGGACGGAGCGCGCGAGACCTCGAGCACCACCGTGGACTCGCCGAGCGCGTGGCGCGTGACGCGTACGACCTTCGCCGCGCCGCGCACGAGGACCTCGAGATGGCTCGCGGTCGATCCCTGCTCGACGAGCATGGCGCCCGCCTGCACGCGACGCTGCGTGCTCGTGACCACGAGCTCCGCGATCTGATCGCGCGAAAGCTCGGCCAGCGAGGGGACGGCTCGGAGCTCCTCCCTCGGCTCCAGCTCCAACTGCGGTGGCATGGCAGGCCTGCAAATATGCTGTGAACCCGTCCCGGGGCAAGGGTCGTTTGCTCGGCCGTGGTTCATGGGGGGTTGGTGCGTAGGTGGCGTCGCGGTCGAGGTGGGGGTGGGGGTCCGCCCGGAGGCCGGCGGCGCACGGTCGGGCTCTGGCGGGGAGTACGAGCCCGACAGGAAGCGAGACGTCTGAGGTCGAGCCTGTCCGGCCAGAGCCGAAGGAGGCGTACGGCGCACTGCGTTCGAGGTTCCCCGCATAAGTTCGTGTGGCGCTTACGCAACACCGGGGCCGTTTCCGGTATCGCGGAAATCCAGGGGTTCTCGGGGGTAGGGAGGGTGGGGCGTTCGATCCTTGACGATCGGCCAGGCCCGTTGCGTCAGTAACCGGCGTATCCTCGGGGGCCATGAGCCGACCGACACTGTTCGTCTGCTGCTGCCTCCTCCCCTTCGCGGCCGTCCTCGCCGCATGCGGTGCGTCGAACCAGCCGGCCAACGACCAGACCACGGTGACGGTGACCCCGCCGAGCGGATCGGCGCCGGCTGCTCCGGCGACGCCAGCGGCTCCGGCGACGCCGAACCACTGATCGGGTCGGTCTTTCGTCCGTGGCGAGCCTCCGGCCCCCAAAGAGGCCCGTTTGGTCCTCGAATGGACCTTCGGCGGGTCGACCCGTCCTGTGGTCGCGCTGGAGTGCCTTCGAGCCCGACCGATGTCCTTCTTGCTCTTCGAATGGACCTCCCTCGTCTACGACCGACCGATTTGCGCGAAAAAGGCCCGTCGAGTCTTCCAGCAGGCCGTTCAGCGCGTTGAACGGGCCTTTCGGAGACCTTGACGGTCCATTGGCGGGTTAATCGGAACGTTTTCGCGCTCAGCGGACCTCTCGAAGGGATCAACGAGCCATTTTCGCGCCCAGCGAACCACTCGAAGTGATCATCGGACCGTTTTGGCGCTCAGCCGCCCTCTCGAAGAGATCAGCGGACCGTTTTCGCGTCCAGCCGCTCTCTCGAAGAGATCAGCGGGACGTTTTCTTGCTCGGAGGGCCGCTCGAGAGATCGTTCGGCCGTTCTCGCGTCTCGCGGGCCGTTTGCCGACACGGCGGTCGGCTACGACGACGGAAGGCTGTCTCGGCTGTCACGCGGCCCGCTGCGTGCTACCACTGGCGCCCCCATGGCGAATACGCCGTCTCGTCCAGTCTCTGGTCCTGCCGCCGCCGGTAACCCCGCTCTCCAGCTCAAGGGAGGGGCCGCCATCCTCGCGCCGATCTCGGCGTTCCCGAACGGCGTGCCGGGCAACGCGCTCGTGCTCCTGCCCATCAACCCGCAGGGGACGCCGGTCGAGAAGAAGATCGTCGAGGGTCCCGTCGCGCTGCAGATGGAAGAGGTCTGGAAGCTCCTCGGCTTCAACGGCCCCGCGGTGCAGGTGCAGGACGAGCAAGGGCGGCCCATCGCCATCGGCCTGGAGGACCTGCTGGGCGGCCTCGAGAAGCACTGGAACGACGGCCCGGAGGACATGAACCGCGGGCGTATCTTCGCGCAGGAGCTCATGAAGTACGGGCGCCACGAGAAGGCCGAGAAGGTCATGGCGAAGATCGTCGCCCTCGGCGGCGACGGGGAAGACTGGCTCGGTCTCGGCGTCGCCCAGCTCGCGCAGAAGAAGCTCGACAAGGCGGAGGCGACGCTCAAGGGCGCCCAGAACCTGCTGAAGGACTCGCCCTTCCCCAGCCTGCAGCTCGCCAAGCTGATGAAGGAAAAGGGCGACCGCAAGGGCGAGCGCGAGATGGTCGAGCGCGCGATCCAGATCGACAACAACTCGGTCGACGCGTGGGCGTACCTCTCGGCGAGCATCAAGGAGCAGCACGGCGACGACGCGATGCTCAAGGACGTCGAGGAGCTGGCGAACGCGCCGGTGAACTCCAAGTGCGGCGCGCCGTACATCGCGCTGCAGGGATTCTTCGCGGGCGACCCGAAGAACGAGCAGGCGCGCGAGAAGGCGACCGGGCTCGCCAAGAAGGCCGTCGAGCGAGCGCCGGGAGACGCGCTGGCGTTGCTCTGCCTGTCGGCCCTCTACGGGCAGGGCGGGAAGATCGACGAGGTCGTGAAGCTCCTCGCCCCGCACGAGGCGATGATGATGCGCGACGTGCGCCTCGCCCACAATTACTTCGAGGCGCTCTTCGGGATGCGCGACCTGCAGAAGATCACGGGCCTGCTCAACAAGCTGGCGACGAGCCAGGTGCGCGAGGTCAAGCAGTTCGCGATCGAACGCTCTCGGGCGATTTCTCAGATGCTCCAGCAACAGCAGCAGCAGCTGGCGGCTTCGGCGCAGCAGAAGGCGTGACGGCGGACACGGGCGCGGCCCGGCGGGGCACGCTCACGGCGAACGTCGCGCCGGCGCCCTTCGCGCTCTTCACGTCGACGCGCGCGTTCATCGCTTCGGTGAGGCGACGGACCACGGCGAGCCCGAGGCCGACGCCGCCGTAGGCACGCTCGGCCGAGCCATCGAGCTGGAGGAAGTCCTCGAAGATGCGCTCCTGGTCCTCCGGGGCGATGCCGATGCCGGAGTCCTGCACCTCGATGCGGACGGCGGACTCCCCCTCGGCCCGCGCGCGCACGACGATGCGGCCCCCCTCGGGCGTGAACTTGGCCGCGTTCGACAGGAGGTTCAGGAGCACCTGCTTGAGGCCACGCGGGTCGGCGTAGGCGGGCGGGACGCCGGGCTCCACCTCCGTCTCGAGGGTGAGGTTCTTGATGCCCACCATCCAGCGCGCCGCCGCCGCGACCGTCGCGACCAGCTCGGCGACGTCCACCGACTCGGGGACGAGCGAGAGCTGGGCCGCGTCGGCGCGCGCCAGCTGCAGCAGGTCGTCGATGAGCGCGAGGAGCGACCGGGCCGACCGCTTGATCGACTGCTGCGCGTCGCGTTGCTTCGGCGAGACCGGCCCGTAGATGCCCGACTCGACGAGGTCCGACAGGCCGCAGATGCCGTGGATCGGCGTGCGGAGCTCGTGGGTCACGTTGGCCATGAACTGGCTCTTCTGGCGGCCCGCTTCCACGAGCGCCTGCGTGCGCTCCTCGAGCGCGTGCTGCTTCTCGCGAAGGTCCTGGAGGATGCGCGCCGTGTAGTACGTCGGCACGCCGAGCACGAAGGCCGTGTACACGACGTCGACCGCGATGACGCGCGCCGACATGGGCCACGCCAGCGCCGCCGGCTGCGGGTAGTACGCGAGCACGCCGCGCGCGACGAGCACCGCCATCGTCCCGTACATCGCGACCGCGACGATGGCGCCGCACACCGTGATGCCCACGTTGCCGAGGAGCGCGAGCACCGTGATCTCGATGAGATAGATGGGGAAGAGGTGGCTCTGCTCGCCGCCGGTGAAGTAGATGAGCGCGGTCATCGCGAACATGTCGGCGAGCACGTTGAGCCCCGCGGTCGCGAGCACTCCGCGGTCGGTGCGGAGGGAGATCCAGGCGAGCGTGTTGGCGACGAGCTTCACCGCGAGCGGCACGAAGAACGCCCGCTGGAACGCGAGGACGCCGGTGACGTGCGCGAGGGCGCCGAGGGCCAGGAACCCGAGCACCGTCATGTAGCCGGTCGCGATGCCGGCGCGGAGCTGCTCGCGGTGCGCGGGCGAGCCGATCTCGGCGACGAAGCGCGGCGTGCGCATGGCTCGCCCGAGAGATTACGCCTCGCCGATGAGGGTGCGCACGCGAGCGAGCAGGTCACCCAGCTCGAAGGGCTTCACGAGGAAGCCGGCCGCGCCCACGTTCGAGCGCGCATGCTCCTCGGCGTGCGCCACGTCCTTGAAGATGGCGCTCATGAGCAGCACCGGCGTCTCGCGGCCGTGCTGGGAGCGCTTGATGTCGAAGCAGACCTCGAACCCGTTCTTGCGCGGCAGGAGCACGTCGACGAGCACCATGTCCGGATGGTCCTGCTCGAAGGCGGCGACGCCGTCGGGCCCCGTCTTGGAGAGCAGGACGCGGTAACCGTGCGCCTCGAGGAAATCGAGCAGCACGAGACCGTTCACCGGATCGTCCTCGACGACGAGGATCGTCTTGTCGCCCATGGCTTCCCTCGCTGAGTCCGCAAGCTCAAAGAGTGCGGACTCGAACAATGACGCGTACAGCCTAGCTCGACAATTACACCGGAGCGATGTGTGCCGACCTGCGCAAGAGCAGCAGGAAGACGGGACCTCCCGCGAGCGCGGTGACGGCGCCCACGGGCAGCTCGGTGTGGACGTGGGGGGCGAGGACGCGCACGAGCAGGTCGCACATCGTGAGCACGGCGCCCCCGGCGAGGGCCGACGCGGGGAGCACGACGCGAAGGTCCGGGCCCGTCAGCCGCCGGATGGCCTGCGGCACGACGAGCCCCACGAACCCGATGAGCCCCGTGACGCTCACGATGGCGCCGACGACGGCGGCGCAGGCGAAGAAGACGCGGCGCTCGAGGGCGCGCACGTCGAGCCCCAGGGTGGCCGCCGGCTCGTCGCCGAGCGCCATGAGGTTCATGCGCGGGGCGTCCCGCAGGAGCAGCGCGATGCCGATGGCCACGTAAAGAGCGACGAAGGCGAGCCCGGGCCACGAGGGGACGTCGAGGAAGCCCATGAGCCACCAGAGGAGCGTCTGCGCCTGACCCGGCTCGGCGATGGCCTCGACCAGCGTGATGCAGGCGCCGGCGATCGCGTTGACGACGACGCCGGCGAGCAGGATCGACGCACCCGACGCACGCCCGGCCCGCACGAGCGTCCACACGATGGCCGTCGCGACCAGCCCTCCTCCGAAGGCCGCAGCGGGGATGGCCGCGGCGCCGAGCGCCCCCACGAGCACGGCGCCGCCGAGGACGATGGCCACGGTCGCGCCCAGCGCCGCGCCGCCCGAGACGCCGAGCACGTACGGCTCCGCAAGCGGGTTGCGGAGGACCGCCTGGAACGACGCGCCGACGGCCGCGAGCCCCGCGCCGGCGACGGCGCCGAGCAGCACCCGCGGCAAGCGGAAGCCGACCACGATGTCGTGCGGCACCGTGCCCGAGACGAAGAGGTCCCCGAACCACGCCGAGCCGCTGCCGAAGGACACGCCGAGGACGATCGCGAGGAGCAGCGCAGCGGTCGTGCTCGCGACGATCGTGCCGGCTCCGACGCGCATCGCGGTCAGGTGCGGTTTCTCTCGTGGAGGATGCGCAATCCGGTGAGCGTCAGGTGATCGTCGACGTCGCCGATCGTCTTGGACATCGGCGCGATGAGCGGCGCGAGGCCCCCGGTGGCGACGACCGTGCACGGGAAGCCGAGCTCCGCGAGGAGGCGCTCGACGATGCCGTCCACCAGGCCCACGTACCCGTAGACGATGCCCGACTGCATCGCGTGCACCGTGTTCTTGCCGACGACCTTGGGCGGGCGCGCGATCTCGACGCGCGGGAGCTTGGCGGCGCGGGCGAAGAGCGCGTCGGCGCTGATCTGCAGACCCGGCGCGAGGACGCCGCCGAGGTACTCGCCCTTCGGCGTCACCACGTCGAAGTTCGTTGACGTGCCGAAGTCGACGACGATGACGCCGCCCTTGGCGCGGTCGTAGCCCGCGACCGCGTCGGCGATGCGGTCGGCGCCGACCTCGCGCGGGTTCTCGATGAGGATCGCCATGCCCGTGCGGATGCCGGGGCCGACGACGAGCGCCTCGCGGCCGAAGGCGCGCTGCACGAGCTGCATCATCGGGTCGGTGAGCGACGGGACGACGCACGCGATGATCGCCGCGTCCACGGACGACGGCGCGATGCCGTGCATGTCGAGCAGCGCGCGGAGCGAAACGGCGTACTCGTCGGCGGTGCGCCCGCGCGCGCTCTCGACGCGGAACTGGTGCACCAGGCGCTCGCCGTCGAAGAGGCCGTAGACGATGTTCGTGTTGCCGACGTCGACTGCGAGAAGCACGGGAGGAGGCTACACGATCCGCTCGGCCAGCAGCATCGCGATGGCCATGATCGAGTGCTGCGGGTTGACCCCGAGCGTGCCGGGAAACACCGACGCGTCGAGCACCCAGACCCCGCGCACGCCGTGCACCGCGCCGTCGAAGCCGATCGCACCTTCGCGCTCCGTGGCCCCCATGCGGCACGTGCCGAAGAGGTGGCTCGAGATGAGCGACCAGTCACGCGGATCCTGCGTCAGGTCGTCGAGGCGCCCCAGCTCGTCGGGCGAGCGAAGCTCCTCGGGTCCGCCGTGGACGCCGGGGTACACGCGCTCGGCGCCCGCGGCGAAGTGGAGCTCGCAGAGGCGGCGGACACCCTCGCGAAAGAGCTCCATGTCCCGACGGCTCGGCGTGTACGTGATCGCGGCGCGATCGCCGAGGGTCCGCTCGCGCACCGAGCCCTCGGCGTCGCTCCGCACCTGCACGCCCCAGACGGCCATGTGCGGGAAGTCGCGCATCGAGCGCTGGAAGCCCTCGCCCATCCCGGGCAGACGCACGCCCGCGAGCTCCACCGGCAAGCCGACGACCTCCATCTTGAAGCCGCGTGCGCGAAACTCGTCGACCTCGTACGACTGCGTCGCGCCCTCCCAGATGCGCACCGGATCGCGGTAGATGCCGGCGACGGCGGTTCCCGGGTGGCAGTGGAAGTGGGCTCCCACGTGCTCGCGCGGCCCCAGGCCCGAGCGCCGCAGCAGCAGCGGCGAGTGGACCGCGCCGGCGGCCACCACGACGCCGCGTCGCACACGGACGCGGAACGTGGAGCCGTCCGCGCGGCGACCGGTGACGCCGACCGCGCGGGCCCCACTCGTCTCGATGGTGCGCACCTCGTGCTCCGCCAGGACGCGCGCGCCGAGTCGCTCGGCGCGCGGGAGGTACGTCTGCTCGAGGCTCTGCTTGCGGCGCGTCGGGCACGCCTCGAGGCAACGTCCGCTCCCCTGGCAATCGAGCACGTTGCGGCGGATGGCGTGCCCGCGCCACCCGAGCTTCTCGGCGCCCACCTTCATGAGCGTGCCGTTGCCGCCGAGCAGGCGATCCGGCGCGGGGGCGACGGAGAGATCGCGCTCGATGCGATCCATGCGCGCGAGGATCCCGCCGAGCGGCAGCAGCTCCCGCGCGAGCGGGTGGTCGAAGCAGCGCTCGTAAGCGTCCTCGGGCATGCGCCACACGATGGCGCCGTTGACGACGGTGGTGCCGCCGACGCAGCGCCCCTGGAGCATCGGGATGACGCTGCGGCCCATCGCGACCTGCGTGCCGCGGTCGCGGAAGAGACGCATGAACGCCTCGTGCGAGCCGAGCCCGCGATCCTCGTCGCGGACGGCGGGTCCTTCCTCGAGCACCACCACGTCGTGCCCCGCCTCGGCGAGCGCGAGGGCCGCCGTCGCACCGCCGGCGCCGCTGCCGACGACCGCGAAGTCCGCGCTCTCGGCGCTCGTCATGACCGCGCGGCCGCCATCGGCCCGAGCCCCAGGCGCTCGCGCACCACCGGCTGCGCCCCCCAGCCCATGAGCGCGATCGCCTTGAGCAGGTAGAAGCCCTCGCGCAGGAAGTACACGCGCGAGTGGGCCCAGCGCGAAACGTACGCGGCCCGCTTCTCGGTCGAGAGCTTGTCCGCCGGCAGCGGCACGCCCACGAAGAGCAGCGGCAGCCACGTGATCGCCCACACCACGACGCGCAGCCCGAGTGCCGCCTCGAACGGGACGCGGCGCAGGTAGCGATCCAGGAACGCCGCCACGGCGAGCGCGACGTCCACCGGCTCCCCCAGCACGTCGGCGAGGACGACCGCGATGCGCCGCTGTGCCCCCGGTCCGAGGCCCATGCCCATCAGGCGCCGGCCAGGCCGCGGTAGTAATCGAGCACGCGCTGGACCGCCTCGGGGCGCATGTACACGTCGCCGTTGCGGCGCGCCGCGATGGCGTCGGCGATGGTCGCGGCCACCTCTTCGACCGGCTGGGCTCCGGGGAGCGAGCGCGAGTCGGGTCCGCCGCCGACCGCGTTCAGGCCGAAGTCGGTCGCGACGACGCCCGGCATGACGCAGGCGACGCGCACCTCGGGGTACGGCTTGGCGAGCTCCATGCGGAGCGTCTCGCCGAGGGAGTTGAGCGCGTGCTTCGCGGCGCAGTACGCCGACCGGATCGGTGCGAACGGGATGCGCCCGAGCATGCTGGACACGTTGACGATGTGGCCGCGCTTGCGCTCCTGGAAGTGCGGAAGGATCGCCTGCATCCCGTACAGGGCCGACTTCACGTTCTCGCGGATCATCGCGTCCACGTCCTCGTCGGTCAGCTCCGCGAAGGACCGGCTGATGCCGCGGCCGGCGTTGTTGACCCAGACGTCGACGTGGCCGAACCGATCGATCGCGGCCTTCGCGAGGGCTTGCACGTCGGCGCGGCGCGTGACGTCCGTCACGACGACGGCCGAAGCTGCGCCCGTGGAGGCGGCGACGCTCTCCAGCTCCGCAGGCCGGCGAGCGGCGAGGACGAGCGAGCCGCCGCGGCGCCCTACCTCGCGAGCCAGTGCCGCGCCGATGCCGGCGCTCGCGCCCGTGATGACGACGACCTGATTCTTCCATTCGAAGGAGGGATCGTTGGCCATGGCGCGGGGGAGCGTAGCGCGCTCGCGTCAGGGCTCCCCGTGGACGGCGCGCACGACGTCGCCCTCGGCGACCGTGTCCCAGTCGCCGTCGGCGCGGCCG
>DASVWO010000342.1:0-6575 GCA_036393165.1 Polyangiaceae bacterium
CCACGCGCGACTTCAGCGTGCCCGTCGTGCGCATCACGCAGCTCGGCACGTACAACTGCCGCGAGATGGCCGCCTACCCCGGCTGGGTGAGCGAGCATGCCTACGCGAACGCGATCGACGTCGCGCGCTTCACGCTGCGCAGCGGGGTCACCATCGACGTGCAGCGCGACTTCGACATGGGCGAAGGGCCGCCCGCGCGCCGTGGCGGCGCTTTCCTCCGCGCCGTGTCGCAGCGGGCGTTCGACGAGAACGTGTTCTCGCACGTGCTCACGCGCTTCTTCGACGAGCACCACAAG
Organism: Polyangiaceae bacterium; assembly: GCA_036393165.1. Lineage (GTDB taxonomy): Bacteria > Myxococcota_A > Polyangia > Polyangiales > Polyangiaceae > Palsa-1150. The sequence continues at coordinate 297 of DASVWO010000342.1, forward strand.
GACCACTTCCACCTGGACCTGGCGCGCTACCGGAGCGACGGCACGCGTCCGCAGCCAGGCGACGGCTAGCGCGGACTAGGGAGAGGCGCCGCCGCCGGCCTGCGCGCAGCCCTCGGGCTCCGACGCCCACACGCCGCCGGTGCACTGCTGCGCCCAGTCGCACGCGAGGTACTGGCAGGTCTGCCCCTCCTGCGTGCACGGCGAACCGAGGCGCGCGCGCGGCTGCGGGCAACCGGGGCCGGGGTCGTCGCACGACCAGGGGTACGTGCCGCCGTCCTGCGGCTGGACGGGCGGTCCGAAGGTGTCGCCGCAGTAGCACTGCCCCAGCGCGTAGTGACACGTGAGGCCCTGCGTGGAGCACGTGGCGCCGCCGTCGTTCACGTCGTCCATCGAGGCGGGGCAGCCCTCGGGATTCGGACCCGTGGGGCAGTAGCCGGCGGCCCCGAACTCGGTGCCCCAGTAGCCGCCGCTGCACTGCACGATCACGTCGCAGCCGGGGTACTGCGACGTGCCGTACTCGCACTCGAGCGACTCGCGCGTGCAGGGCGTGCCCTCCGACGGCTGCGTCGACGGACACGCGGGGCCGGGGCCGGGGCCGCCGTCGCCCGGAGGCGACGGCTCCGGCGGCGTGGCGTCGCAGTCGATGCAGTCGTCGCCGGGCGGCATGTACGGACCGTCGGTGCCGGCGTCGCCGCCGTGGTTGAACGGCGCGATGGCCCCCGAGCACCCCCACACGAGGATCGAGGCGCCGGCGATGGCGACCGAGAGAGCGACGATGCGCATGCCCTCCTACCGGTGCGACGGGCGTGCCACGCCGCGTGCCGCGCGATACGCGCGAAAGCATGCGATGGCGCAAGGCCGTGGTGTGCCAACAGCGGCACAGCGATCAGTCGCGGGGTAGCCTCGGGCGCGTGCGCTGGTCGGTCGCATGCTTGCTCGCCGCCGTCGTCGCCGCCGCGTGCTCTCGCTCGGATCTCGAGCTGGAAAGGGCACCGGCGGTGCCCGGCAGCGAGCCCCTCCCCGAGGCCGGCGTGACCACGGAGACCGGCCCGGGTCCCATGAGCGCGTGCCCGGGCCCCGCCACGCCTCCGGCGCCCTGCTCCGAGTGGCGCGTCGCCGGGAGCGACACGATCGTCTCGAACTCGACGACGCCGCCGGGGAGCGGCGTGTACCTCACTGCGCTCGTGCCGAGCGGCAACGGCGCGCTCGTCTCGTGGTTCACCATCAGCGATCCGAGCGCCGGGACCTGGGACACGCGCGCGCTGAACCTCGACGGCACGCCGCGATCGGCCATCGTGTCGCATCTCTCGTTTCCCACGATGGGCGGCGTCTTCACCGACGTCATGTCGCTCGCGGTCACCCCGCAGTGCGCGTTCGGCGGACTCGTGGACGACGTGGCCTCCGGCTGCCGCTTCCTGCCTCTCGACGGCGACGGCAACGAGAGCGGCCCGGTCGTGTCCCTCTCCGACGCCACGAGCGGCGGTTGCACCTATCTCGGCGCCGCGCCCGACGGCTTCTCGTACCTGCAGGAGTCGCCGGCGAACGGCGGCCCGATCGATCTCGTGGACATCGGCACCGACGGATCGTTCCAGGGCCGCGCGCACCTCGGCCCCCTGCCCGGCTTCGGCACGCGCGTCGTGCTGCAGGACCAGACGTCTCTCATCGCCTCCTTCTTCGAGAACGACAGCGGCGTCGGCCCGCTCACCGAGCAGGTGGCCCACTACGACGCCAAGGGCGCGCCGCTCTCGCCGCCCCTCACGCTCGCGACCAACTCGGGATCGATCCTGCTGATGGCGCAGACCGCAGGCCACGTCGTCGGCGCGTACATCGGCGACATGAGACCCATGGGCGAAGCCGTCTATGCCGTCGCCATCGACGGCGAAGGCGCATCCATCGGTGCGGGCCCGCAGGCGCTCGACCCGACCGGCCGCATCGGCCCCATCTACGGCTTCTCCCTCGATCCGCTGCCGAGCGGCGACGCCCTGCTCACGTGGAACGAGCTCGACGAGAACAGCACGCGGTACCACCTTTTCGCCATGGAGCTCGACCCCACCGGCAATCCGCGCCAGGGCGTCACGAATCTGGGCATCTTCGAGGACGTCGCCAACGTGCGCGTCATCGGCGGCGCCGACGGCGAGCGCGCGCTGCTCGTCTACTCCGGCATGCCCATGGGCGGCACCGGCGGCGTGCACGCGCAGCCGCTCGCGTGCGCGAGGCACTGACCGACCGGCGCTACGGCGCGAGCTGCTGCGGCGCCACGTCGATCGTGACGTTGTCGAACTTCATCTCCTCGACGAACGCACTCGTCGGCGCCGAAGCCAGGCCGACGATGGGCTGCCCGTCGGGCGGCACGGTGCCCGGGGGCATCGCGAGCTGGGTCGACGACAGTCCGGCACGCAGGAGCAGAATGCCTGCTCCGGTGCCACCGGGGTCGGGCTGGACCTGGACGGTCACGTGAAACCACTGGTCGAGAGCCGGCACGAGCACGATGGACGGCTGCGCCCCGGCGTCCGCCATCCCTGCGTCTCCCATCCCGATGGCTCCGAGGGGCAGACCGCCGGCCCCGAGCGCGACGAGGCTGCCGCAGCCGCCCGCGCCCTGAGGCACGTAGATCGCCGTGAACAGCGCCTTGTCCGGGGGCAGGCCCACCTGGGACCCCGGCAGCACCGCAAAACCGAGGCAGGCGCCGGGCGACGAGCCCACCAGCAGGAAGCCGGCGCCGCCCGCGAGGGTGCCGCCGTGCGTGACAATCTCGAGATCGGCGTCGAGGCGCAGCCCGACGAACTTCTTCGTGAACGTCTTGTAGTACCCGGCGACGGCGTGCACCGCCGCATCGGCGTCCGTCCCGTGCGCGAGGAAGTCGATGAGGTTCGGCGGGGAATCGTCCGACGACTGAATCGTCATCGTCGAGCTCCCCTGCTGCGCGCGGTCCGTGGCCGGGATGCGCCCGAGCGGGTCGCCCACGTCGTAGTCCTCGCAGTAGTCGTGTCCCTGGTTCTCGGCGCGGGCGCAGAAGGAGGCCGACCCGCTCGGGATGCCGATGATGCTCGCGCACCCGGCCACGAGGAGGACGCCGACCGGCACCGGCCAGAAGCGCACGAGACCCACGAGGGCCGATGATAAGCCGAATCGCACGGAGCGGACGAAACCCCAGCGATCCCGCGGTGGGCCCAGAGGGAATCGAACCCTCGACCTACGGATTAAAAGTCCGCAGCTCTACCGACTGAGCTATAGGCCCCGAACAGACGCTGTTTCTAGCACTTGCGCCGGATTGTGGAGTCTCGGTCTTCACGGTTCACGTTCAGGGCGTGCCTGTAACGGCCGCTAAGTGTCGCGGGATACACCGAGCGCCCCCTCACGGGCATGGCTGCCCGTGAGGGGACGTGAGGGGCCGAGATCGTTCTAAGTACCGTTCGCGGCGGGAGGCGTGGGCTTCGGAGGGTTGCCGTTGCCGCCGGTTGCCGGGGTCGGAACAGCGACCGGGGCGACGCTCGCGGCTTGCGGGACGGCGCTGGGGTCGGTCACGACAGGAGCAGGCTGGCCGGCCTTGACCTTCTTCTTCTGGTTCGAGCCCATCGTGCCGCGCAGCTTGCGCGTCCCGATGGTCTTCTGCACGGCGACCATCTTGTCCTCCACCTTGCGCTTCGCCTTCTTCGGCGGGGTCCAGCCGTAGTCGGCCAGGATGCCCTGGGCCTCCTGCGTGTCGCCCACCTCGGAGATAACGCGTCGCTTGAAGAGGCTGAGCAGCGGGTCGAGCGCCGCGTGCGACGCGCGCATCGTCGCCACCTTCGCCATCCACGCCCCGTGAGCTTGCGTGGCGTCGTCGGTGTCGTTGAGGTCACTCTGGATCTCGTTCACGAGGTCGCCCGGCATGTTGAACGTCCTGCCGTTGAGGATCATCGTGCCCGTGTTGTGCTTCTGCGCGCCCGCCATGATCTGGCGGAGTCGCTCCTTGCGTGTCGGCTTGTTGGGGTCTTTGGTCTGGGTCATCGGATTCATCCCTCGTCGTGAGGCTGTCGCCTCGTTCGCAGACCCCTATTGCAGCCCGCGGACCAGCCTCGAAACGCGCGCAAGTGCGCGAAAAAGCGCATCGAGGGCGCATGATGAAATGGGCGAATGGGCGAATCGCGAGAGCAAGCGGGCGAATCGCCCATTTCGGGGGCTTCCTACGACGGAGTAGCCCGGTGGGATGCTCCATCGAGAGCACTTCCCCATCCGGGGTATCGGGCTCTCCCATGGCACCAAGGGCACTTCCCCATTCGGGGTAGCGGGGTCCCCCATCGATCATGCACCCCTTCCCCAAGGGTCATGGGGGACTTCCCCATTCGTACGAGGGGTCTCCCCCATGCGGGGTATCGGGGGTCCCCATCGAGGGTGTCGCGATGGGTGCCTCCACATGCACCCCTGGAAGCCACGTCGAGGGGGTGTTCCCCGTGGCACCAAGCCGGCTTGGTGCCGTGGGGATCCCGGCTACCCCGAAGGGGCAAGTGCCCTCCATGCCACGAGGATCCCGGCTGCATGCCATGGGGAAGCCCCCTCGTATCGATGGGAGACCCCGATACACCGAGCATCCCTTCGCGCTACACCGCAGCGGGGTGCCGGCTACACCGCGCGGGGATCCGCGACACCCCGCGTGGGGGACCGCGCTTCACCGCTCTCCCTGCCCGATGGGATCGATGAGGGGCCTGGCTCATTCGTCGGGGGGATCGTCGTCCTCCGCGGGGGTGTGCCCGATACCCAGTCGATCCATGAGCCTCTTCATCTGATACCGGCTGAACCCGAGCGCCTGGGCAGCCCGCGTGATCGACCCATGGGACCCGTCGAGCAGCTCGCGGGCGCGGGCTTCCAGCTCCGGGGTGATGCGCATGTGGCCACCGGGCGTCCGGGTGGGTGCCGGTTCCTGGCGCTCGGACGCGCGCCGTATCCGGGCGAGGAGGTCCGGGAATGCACGCAGCGTGCGTCCCTTGCTCTGCATCATCGAGTCGAGCACCGCCTTCTCGAGCCCGCGCACGTTGGTCGGGTGGTCGCAGCACAGCAGCGCCTCGATGAAGTCGATGCCGACGCGCACGTCTCGGGTGCCGTCGGGGCGCTCTTCGGCGAACCGCGCGATGAGCGGCGCGCCTTGCGCCGCGAGCTTGCGGGCGTACGCCCGGACGATGAGCGGGATGTCCTCGGCGCGGGCGCTCAGGGGCGCGAGGTGGACGTGGCGCTTGAAGCGCGGGTGCAGGTCGTGTTTCAGCCCCTCTTCGAGCGGGCGGTTCGTCGCCCCGATCATGCGCGCGTCCGTGCGGCGCGTGCTCGGATCTCCCAGGCGCCGGTACTGCCCACCGGCGTCGAGGAGCCGCAGCAGGTGCGACTGGAGCGTCTTGGACATCTCGCCGATCTCGTCGAAGAACACGTACCCGCCGTTCGCTTCGCCGATGATGCCGAGGCGCTCGCGCATGCCCTTGTTCGGGAAGTCGGCGGCGTGACCGTAGAGCTCCTCCTCGAGCAGCTCGGTGGGGAAGGCCGCCGCGTTCTGGGCGACGAAGGGAAGCCCGGCGCGCTCGGACAGCTTGTGCACGGCGCGCGCGAAGAGCTCCTTGCCGACGCCCGTCTGGCCGTAAAGGAGCACGTTCTCCCCGGACTGCGCCGCGTACGCGACCTCGTCGAGCATGCGGTACAGCTCTGCGGACTCGCCGGTGATGTCGAAGCGGTCCGGCTCGCCGAAACGGCAGCCCCGCGCCGCGGGCAGGAGGAACCGGGGCGTGACCGCCCGGCGTCGGGTCACGTAGAGCAGCAGCCGGTCGTCGACGCGGATGGTCTTGCCGATCTCGGCGAATCCCGCGTCCGTGCGCTCGCGGTCGACGAAGAGCTCGCCGGTGCCGACGAGCCGGACGGTCAAGCCAACCGCGGTCGCCGTGAGCTCCAGGAGGCGGCGCGATGCGCGCTCGTCGCGAAGGCCGGAGCCCACGAAGGGCACGCCCGGTCGCCAGGGGCCGGGCTCGGCGCGTCGCTCGGTGCCATCGCCCGGTCCGCGGCCGAGGACGCACGGGACGCCGAGGTCGGAGAACGCGAACGACTCGCCGATGCGGTCGGGATCTTCGGCGCAGCAGGCGATGACGATGATGATCTCGTCGCCCGAGGGGCCCCCGCTGTCCGTCGTGTTGGACTGCGGCAAGCGCGGAAGGGTGTCGTCGCTCACGGTTTCCTCCCCGAAGTTGGCGCAAGCCTGACGGCAGAGGCCGGGTCGCGCAAGCGCCGCTACACTCGCCGGCCGTGGGCTGCTGTCTCGGGTAT
>DASVWO010000343.1:0-10734 GCA_036393165.1 Polyangiaceae bacterium
AGGATCTCGGCGGCCGGCATGTAGCTGACCTCCGTCTGCTGTCCCCCGCTCGTGGGCGACACGACTCCCTGGAGGAGGAGCGACTGCCCGGTGGCCTGGAACACGCCGAGCAGCGTCGCCGTGTCGCTCAGCTTCGTCGTGTACGACGCCGTCGTGAACTGCTGCGAGAACCACTGACCCTGCGGCGGGTCGGTCGTCGTCACGACGGTGTGGTCGCCGGCGAGCATCCCGGAGAAGTCCCACGCCCGCGAACCGTCGGGGTTCATCGTGCCGGCGCTGTCGACGGTCACGTTCTCGGCGATGACGAAGTTCGCGTGGAGGCCCGCGATCATCGGGACCTCGTCGCGCGTGATGGTGCCGTCGTGCGTAGGCGTGCAGCCGATGCCACCCTCGCCGCCGGTACCCGTTTCCTGCTCGGGCGCGTCACCGCCGCTTTGCGCCTCCTGCACCTGGGCATCCGCCGGCACCATGCCGCCGCCGTCGGGATGGGTCGTCGAGCCCGAGGGCGCGCACTTGCCGTTGGACGCGCACACGCCCGACGCGCAGTCGGCGCCTACGGTGCACTCGGCGGTCGTGTTGGAGCAGGCGACTCCGACGGGGAGCGCCACGAGGACGAGGGCGACGGCGATGCTGCGACGATCCATGGCTCTCAGGCGGCGAGGGCACCCTGGGGGGCGGCTGCGGGGGCTGGAGTCTCCCTCAGCCCGAGCGCAGGAGCCAGGATCAGCAGATGGGCGACCGCCAGGACGCCGATGGCAGCGGGCAAACCGGCGCTCTGTGCTGCGGCGCCGGTGAGGGTCGGGAGCAGGAATCCGCCGGCCTGTCCGACGAGCCCCAGGAGCCCGAGGGCGGCGCCAACACGGGCCGGCCCCACCCCGTCGATCGACGCCGGAAGCGTGAAGAGGAGGGGCGCGACGCATCCGCCCCCGAGAGCCGCGATCACGAGCAGCGGCACGGCGAAGGACGCAGGAGCCAGCGCCATCGCACCCAGCGCGAGCCCCGCGACGGCGCCACCCACGGCGAGCACCGGACGACGGCGCCCGATGCGATCGGAGAGCCAGGGACCCGCGTAGTTGGCGACACCCGCCGACACGAGCCACGCCGCCACCGCCATGCCGACACGCGTAGGACGCATGCCCCCCTCGACGAGCGCGCGCGGCAAGAGGCCCAGAAGCGCGAGGTAACCGCCGAAGAGCAGGAAGTGCATCGCTCCCACGCGGGCGAGCGAACGGTTCTTCGCCAGCGCGAGGATCTGCCGGATGCTCGCGTGTCCCGTGGCGCCGCGGCCCTCCGGCACGAACATCCACCAGATGGAAGCCGCCACGAGCATCGCTACCGCGGCGACGACCATCACGACGCGCCAGCCGCCGAGCAGCGGCATGAGCACCATCGGCGCGAGCACCACGGTCGCCGCGGTGCCCAGCGTGTAGCCGAGGAGCGCGATCCCGTTCGCACGGGCCAGGCGGTTCATGGGCACCTGCGCCGCCAGCGCCTTGGGAATCGCCGGTGCGCAGAAGCCGATGTGCGCCCCGAAGACGAGCATCGCCGCCGCCAGCGTCCACGGCCCCGTCACGAGCGCGCGTGCCGCACACGCGAACGCGCCGAACACGAGGGCGATGCCGGCGACGCGCCGCGGACCGAAGCGATCCACCGTGGCCCCGCCCGCGATCGACGCGAGCGCGATGCCCAGCGACGCCGCGCCCCACACCAGGCCGCCCATGGCGTGCGTGATCCCCAGCTCCTTCGCGATGGTCGGCATGAGCGCCGGCAACGCCGACCATCCGAGCCCCCCACCCACGGCCTGCGCCATCGCACAGAGCGCCGTCGTCCTCGTCGCCTTCGCGTCGTCCATGGCACCCGTCCTCGTTGCGGCGCAACAGCTGCGCCGCGGGCCTTTCAATGAGCCCGAGACGCGTCCCTGTCAAGCGAGAATTGTTGCATCGCAACATGACGCCGCGCGCTAGATTCGGGCCATGGCGACCATCACGGTGAAGAAGTACGGCAACCGCCGTCTCTACGACACGGCGGAGAGCCGCTACATCACCCTGGAGGAGCTCGCCGAGAAGATCCGCAAGGGGGCCGACGTGAAGATCGTCGACGCCAAGAGCGGGCAGGACCTCACGCAGGTCACGCTCACCCAGATCATCGTGGAGAGCCGCGGCGCGGCGAAGCTCCTGCCCGTCCCCTTCCTCGTGCAGTTGATCCGCATGCGCGAGGACGCTCTGGCCGAATTCATGGGGCGCTGGATGTCCTGGGCCCTGGCCGTCTACACGCAGGCGCGGCAGGGAGCGCGCGCCGTCGCGCAGTACAACCCGCTGGCGATGGCCCCCTTCGCGGCGACCAATGCCCTCGCGCGTCTCCTGAACGGCCCTGCAGCGTGGACCGAGCCCGAGCCTCCTCCGCCTCCCCCTCCGGAGCCGGAAGCGGCGCCCGAGCCCTCGAACGACGCAGTCGCCGAGCTTCGTCGGGAGCTCGAAGAGCTGAAGAAATCCCTCGGGAAACGGAAGCGGTGACGTCCGCTTCATTGTGCATCGCAACATTTTACCGTTGACACCCGGTCGAGGTGACTTAGGTTGCAGCGCGTCCGGAAGCGGCAATCCAGCTGCCCGGAAGCATGGGAGACCGAGTCGTCATGGCCGAGACAGTCAGTTCGCAGGCGCAGCAAATCAAGGACAACGTCAAGAAGGCGATCGAGGATCACGCCGCCCGGGTGGAGAGCGTGTTCGGCGAGATGGCCAAGCTCGAGGAGAAGAGCCTCGAGACGGCGTGCGCGAGCATCGACGAGGCGACGCGCCTCACGAAGGTCGGCCTCGCCTACACGAGCGAGCTCGCCGCCCAGTGGCGCAAGCTGATGGTCGACGCGGCCCGCCGCACCGCCGAGGTCCTCGGCGCCCCCGGGAGCCGCTGAAGCATGGCCCTCGTCGCCCCCACGCCGCGGGACGTCCTGTGGCGCGACGGAACGGCGCAACTGTATCGCTTCCGGCGGCCTGCTGACGTTCGGCCGGCCGGAGGCGAGCCGGTGCTCGTCGTCCCGTCGATGATCAACAAGTGGTACGTCGTCGACCTGCGCGCCGGTGCGAGCCTCGTAGAGGCGCTCGTGGCCGGCGGCCTCGACGTGTATTGCCTCGACTGGGGCACCGCCCGCGACGAGGATCGCTACCTCTCGTGGGATGACGTGATCGCGCGCCTCGGTCGTGCCGCGCGCTTCACGCTGCGGCACGCGCGCGCCGAGAGGCTGGGGCTCCTCGGTTACTGCATGGGGGCGACGCTCGCGGGGATCTGGACGGCCCTCGAGCCACAGCGGGTTCGCGCGCTCGTGAACCTCGCGGGGCCGTTCGACTTCAGTCACGGCGGTTTGCTGCGGACCATGGTCGACCCGCAGTGGTTCGACGCGAAGTCGATCGCCGACGCTGGGAACGTCGCGTCGCACCAGATGCAGAGCGGCTTCGTCGCCCTGCGTCCCACGGCGCAGATTGCCAAGTGGGTCGGCTACTTCGATCGCGTGCACGAGGAGTCGGCGCGCATCGCCTTCGATGCGCTCGAGACGTGGGCCGGGGACAACATCCCGTTCCCCGGAGCCGCGTACCAGACGTACATCCAGGACCTCTATCAATCGAACGCGCTGATCCGGAAGGAGCACCACGTCGCCGGAAGGCGCGTGGATCTCGCGAAGATCCAGTGCCCGGTGCTCACGGTCGCCGCCGATCGCGACACCATCTGCCCCTTGCCTGCGGCCCGCGCGCTCAACGAAGCGTGCGGCAGCGCGGACAAGGAGCTCATCGTCGTGCCGGGGGGACACGTGGGAGCGGTGGTCGGCAGCCGAGCCCCGAAGGTTCTCTATCCGGCGATGCGCGCATGGCTCGCGCAGCGCCTTGCCGTGACGCACGAGCAAGCGAGGGTCGAATGCAACTGAGAGACGTGAAGGCAATCGTAACGGGCGCGGGACGCGGCATGGGCGCGCACTTCGCGCGAAGGCTCGCCGAGGCGGGGGCGCAGGTGGCGGCCGGGGACATCGACGAGGCGGCGCTCGCGGAGCTGCCGGCGAGCATCCACAAGCGCAAGCTCGACGTGCGCAACGAGGGCAACTGCATCGAGTTCACCGCGTGGGCGCGCGAGGCGATGGGCGGGCTCAACTCGCTGATCAACAACGCCGGCATCATCCGCGACGGACTCCTGGTGCGCCGCGACAAGACGACCGGCGAGATCAAGAAGATGACCGCCGAGGACTGGCGCGCGGTGCTCGACGTGAACCTCACGGGCGCCACCTTCATGGTGCGCGAGCTCGCGGCGACGATGCTCGGGACCGAGACGCGCCCGGGCGTCATCGTGAACATGTCGTCCATCTCGCGCCTCGGGAACCGCGGGCAGAGCAACTACGTCGCCACGAAGGCGGCCTTGGCGGCGAACACGGTGACCTGGGCGCGCGAGTTCGCGCAGCACGGGATCCGCGTCGTCGCGGTGGCGCCGGGGATGATCGAGACGCCGATGACGCAGGGGATGAACCAGAAGGCGCGCGATGCGCTGGTCGCCGCCATCCCCGTGGGTCGTATCGGCGTGCCGGAGGACATCTGGGTCGCCGTGAAGTTCGCGTTCGAGTGCGACTACATCAACGGACGCACCATCGAGGTCGACGGCGGGCTTACCATGACCTGAGTCATGGGTGGCCGTCGCATGGCGCTCGCGGTCGTGGGGTGTCTCTGCGCGTGCAGCAGCACGAGCAGCAGCACCCTGACGACCGGCGACGGCGGCATCGTCCGGAGCTACGGCGGGATCAACTACGTGCTCCACGTCCCCGCGGGGTACCACCAGGGCACGGCGACGCCGCTCGTGCTCATGCTCCACGGCTGCACGCAGAGCGCGCCCGACTTCGAGGCGGGCACGCAGATGGACAAGCAGGGCGACGCAGGCGGGTTCCTCGTCGCTTATCCGGACCAGCCGACGAGCGCGAACGCCGCGAAGTGCTGGAACTGGTTCGTCCCGGGCGACCAGGCCCGCGGCAGCGGAGAGCCCTCGGTGCTCGCCGGCATCGTGGGGGACGTCGCGAAGGACTACACCGTGGACCCGAAGCGCGTGTTCGCGGCCGGCATCTCGGCGGGCGCGGCGATGACGGTGATCCTCGGGGCCACGTATCCCGACGTGTTCGCGGCGATCGGCGTGCACTCAGGCCTCGAGTACCAGGCGGCGACGGACACGAACTCGGCGCTGAGCGCGTCCGCCTACGGCGGACCCGATCCGAAGGCGCAGGGAGACGCGGCCTTCGCGGCCATGGGGTCGGCGGCGCACGCGGTGCCAGTGATGGTGTTCCATGGTGACGCGGACAACGTGGTCAACGTCGTCAACGGGCAGCAGGTGATCGCGCAGTGGACCGAGACGGACACGCGCGCCGGATCCACGGCCGGCCCGGGCACGAGCGAGATGGGGAGCGCCGGCGGCAAGACATACACGCACACGAGCTACAGCGGCGGACAGGCCGGTAAGACGCTTCTCGAGAGCTACATCGTGCACGGCCTGGAGCACGCGTGGAGCGGCGGGAGCACGTCGGGCACGTACACGGACCCGAACGCGCCCGATGCGTCGGCCATCCTCTGGTCCTTCTTCGCCGCGCACGGGCGCTAGGGCACTCTTGATGGCTACCCTGAGGGGGCGCCTCCTGGGAGTATGAGCGCCCTCGCCCGCCTCGCTCCCTGGCTGGGACTTGCCGCAGCACTGGCTTGCGGCTCCACGGCCTCCACGGGTGCGCAGGGTGACGACGGAGGCGGCACGCCGTCGGATGGAGGTGAAGGCGGTGGCAGTGGGAGTGGCGGGTCGAGCGGGGGCTCGAGCTCGGGGAGCAGCAGTGGATCGAGCAGCGGGGGGCAGCGTCTTCGGGTTCACGCGCCACACGGCCACGGTGCCCGCCACGTTCATCACGATCGACACGGCGAGCGGGGCCGGGATGGCGACGCCGAACACGTTCACCTTCACGAACGGCTGGTCGGGCGCCGGAGTGTCGACCAGCGTCGTTGCCTACGTGCCACCGCCTGGCGGGTGAAGCCCTCGAGAGTCAGCGCGAAAACAATCCTTCTCGCAGGACACGGTTCATCGCGTCGGCCGGCGCCGCGTCCGTGTCGTCGAAGTCGAAGCCCGCCGTCGCCGCGGCCCACCAGGCGGCATTCCGTCTTGGCGCGGTCGCGTGCTCTCCGGGGAACGGCGGGGGAAGCGGGAGCTTCGTCGATCGGAGCACCGAGGGGACGACCGCCGCGAAGGGTGTGGTGTCGGCGGTCGCGTCGAAGACGTCGGTCATCGGCTCGGCCTCGGCGTCGTGCTGCGAGAGCGGCGCGAGCCCGAGGAGCAGCTCGATGGTGCGCAGCAGGCTCGTCGTCGTGTACGGCGTGTGCACCACCGCGTGCCGCCGGACGTGCCCGCCCGCGACGAGCGCAATGGTCCGGTGCGAATCGACGTGGTCCGACCCGTTCTGCGCGTCGTCCTCCACCACGAAGACGACGGTGCTCTCCCAGAAGCGGGTGCGCGACAGCGCCTCGACCAGCCGCCCCACCGCCCAGTCGTGGTCGGCCATCTGCGTGTCCGGGGTGTCGACGCCGTCGATCGCGTCGCCGAAGGCGCCCAGGTGATCGTGCGGCAGTCTCACGATGGACAGGGCCGGCATCTCGCCGCCCGCGACGTATCCCGCGAGCTCTCGCTCGTACTCGGCCTCGCGCCACGCGTCGGGGAAACGCTGGTCGAACGCGCGGAAGTAGGGGTCCTCGATCGCCATGAGCGACGCGCGCGTCGGGAAGGCCACGCGCGTCCGCGTCTCGAAGGGCATGTGGAGCAGCGGCAGGCGCGCCGGATCGCTCTCGGCGAGCCCGTAGCGCTCGAGGTCGCAGAAGACGCCGTACGCGCGCACGCTCTTGCCCGCGGCGATAGCCGCGTCCCACAAGAAAGCGTCCGGTGCGGCCACGTCGACGGCGCCCGGCAGCACCCCCAGCGGCGTCGTCGGATCGAACGCGACCCGCTCGTCGTCGTCCGCGAGCCCCACGTTGACGCCGCGGTTGCGCCCTTCCCAGTCGTACGTGTGGTGGCCGCGCGAGCCGTAGTAGAGCGGGATCACCTTCTCGGCGACGTCGGTCGTGCGCGCGCCCATGGTCCACTGCCAGCCGTCGCCCGAGACGTCGCCCGACGCGAAGAAGCGGTCGAGCGTCACGAAGCGGCGCGCAACCGCGTGCTGATTCGGCGTGATCGCCTCGCCCCAGTGCACGAGGCGCGCGTCGCCGTCGGCGCCGGCCAGATCGCCGAGAACCTGGTCGTAGGTCCGGTTCTCGGCGACGACGAGGACGACGTGCGAGATGACCCCACGCAGCGCCTCGAGGGCCGGCGGCGCTTGCGCGACGTCCTCGGGGAAGTCGTTGGCGATCGCCTGCGCCGTGAGCTTCGCCAGCGTCGGCGCGTCGGGGACCGGCAGCGCCAGCAGCCCCCCGCGATGGAGCTGAAAGGCGTACTCGTTCCCGCCCTGCTCGGCGTACGGGTGCATCGCCGAGAGCCCGCTGTCGGTCCACGGCCCTCGCGGGTTGGGGCCCGTGGGGCTCTTGGCGTGGGCGACGTAGAGCCACCGACCACTGGGCGAGACGGCGACCGCCGTGGGGTAGAGGCCGGTCGGCACGAGGCCCGCCACCTGTCCCGCGCCCCCGGACGCGTCGAGGGCGACGACCGCGAGCGTGCTGTTGCCCCCGTTCGTGACGTACAGCGTGCGCTCGTCCGGGGAGAGCGCGAGACCGTTGGGGCTCGACCCACGAAGCGGCGTCACCTGCGGCGGCAGCGCCCCGGGCGGCGCCATCGTCGGCACCGTCGCGACCTCGCGACCCGAGGCGACGTCGACGATGCTCACCGTGTCGGACCCGGCGTTGGCCACGTACAGGTGCGCGCCCGAACGGCTCGCCACGACGGCGGTGGGCTGCGCGCCGACCGGGATGTGCCGCACGACGAGCGGGGGCGCCCCCAGGTCGACGTCCACGAGCTCGCGGGATCGCAGGCACGTGACGAACGCGTGCGAGCCGATCGCCGCCACGGCGTAGGGGAACTCGCACACCGGGAGATCCGTCGGCGCGCGCTCGGGCGCCGAGAGATCGACGAGGGTGATCGCGTCGTTCTCGTGGTCCGCGACCACCAGCCTCCCTGCCGCGATCGCCACGCCCGCCGCGAAGGGGCCCTCGCTTCTTCCGATGCCCCCGAGATGCGACCCGTGCTGCAGGTGCCCGAGGGCCAGGGGCTTCCCTTCGACGGCGTCACCGAAAACGTGCACCTCGTCATCCGGTCCGGCGCTGACGTAGAGCCGGCCGTCCGGTCCGAACGCGAGCCCCCCGAAGCTGTCGGGCAGCGAGACGACGGTCCGCTCGACGGGCGGCCCGGCGTCGGGCAGGTCGTAGAGGAACACGTGCTCGCGGCTGGCCAGCTCGACGCGCTCGCCGCTCGCGTCGAAGGTCCGGTTGTACCCGCTCGTCAGCAGCGCCAGCCGCCTCCCGTCGCTCGCGAGGGCCACCGCTCCCATCGCGCGCAGCTGCGGGTAGCCGGCCACGTGCGGATCGAGCTCCAGGAGCTTGCTGCCCGGGGCCGCATCCGGCGTGAGCGTCGATCCGTCCGAGAGCCCGATCGCGTCGGTGCCGAAGAGCGACGCGTGTGCAGCGCGCTGACCTGGAGCCAGCCGCAGCGGCGCCGACGTCCGCGTCGCAGGAGGCGTCGCAACCGGACCCGTCATTCCCGGTCCGCAGGCGATCGCGCAGGCCACCGGCAGGGTCAGGCAAGCCAGAGAGCTCAGCCGCCAGGGGGAGAAGACGGGCCTCATCTGCGCCAGAAGCACGCTACATCGAGCACTTAGCGAGTGAATCGCTGAACACCCGAGCTCATGTGGTCAAATGGCAACACTTGGTTCCTTGACCCTCCCAGGGCACCCAGCTATCCGTTGGGCCGCACCCAGGGGGCAGAAAGACCGCGAATGAGCAGTCGATTGACCTGGCCACAGATACGCAGCAGCAGCGAGTACCGCGGGCGATGGGTCGCCCTCGACGAGTGCCGATACGATCCGCGAACGGCGCAGCCGACGGAAGGGACCGTCGTGGACGCCGACGAGGACCTCGTGGCTCTGTGTGCCCGGATGCAGGAGAGCGACAGCCGTCACTGCTCCATCCTCTATTGCAGCGAGGGCGACGATCAGCCCCGATCGTCCCGTCCGCCGCCTTCCGTCCCGCCGCGCGCGTACCACTGAGGTCGCGCACCGGCCCGGTCACTTGATGACGGGCTTGAGGATGGCCTTGCCGTCCTTCATCGCGACCTCGAAGTCCACGGGCTTGCCGAGCTTCTCGCGGAGCTTCGCGCCCGACTCGCGCAGGCTCTTGGCCACCGCCTCGTAG
Organism: Polyangiaceae bacterium; assembly: GCA_036393165.1. Classification (GTDB taxonomy): domain Bacteria; phylum Myxococcota_A; class Polyangia; order Polyangiales; family Polyangiaceae; genus Palsa-1150. The sequence goes on from DASVWO010000343.1 coordinate 9,384, forward strand.
GTGATGGCCGCGGTCGACTCGTTGCCGCGCCGCTTGGCCTCGACGTACTGCGCGTAGATCTGGCGGACGCGGGCCTCGGGCAGATCCTCGCCACCCTGGCGAGGAGCAGCCGCAGCAGCAGGTGCCGGTGCGGGCGCAGGAGCCCGGGGAGCCGGTCCGGCCACGGGTCCGGCCGGGCGCGGAGGTGCAGGCGCGGGTGCCGGGGCCTGCGTCGGAACGTGCCGCGGCGGAGAGGGGTCGACCTTCCGCCACATCGGAGCTTTCTTCGCCGTGAGCGCCGCCGCAGGCACCGAGACGGGCGCAGTCGGCGGCTCCTCTTCGAGCAACAGGTCGGCGTCGTCGAGCTCCTCCTCCCGCGGCGGCGGTGCGAAGTCGTCGTCGAGCTCGGCGAGCTCCCGCGCGAGATCACGCGCGATCTTCGCGCCCGCCTCGGGATAGGCCGAAGGCCGCTTGCGCGGCTGGAGCTCGTCGCCGAAGCGTCGCTCCGCCCTCAAGAGATGCCGCTTGTACGTCCCGTTCTCGATCTCTCGGCAGATGCGCTGCCAGTGCGTCTGGTAGACGTTGTACCGCTGCAGGATCATCTGGAACCGGAAGCGCTGCGCCGTGTTCCGGATCTGCTCCTTGCGGAGCGCGTAGATGCGCCGGTCCACGTCCTTGCGCGGCACCGTGGGCTCGAGCTTCTCGATGCCCATGAAGTATTGCTCGTAGAGAGAGCGCAGCCGGTCCACGGCCACCTCGAGATCGCCAACCGATTTCTCGATCTCCGTAGGCTCCACGGAGGCTCCCTCTCGAACCTAGCGCAACCGCTACGGGAGCGGGACCACCTTCACGTTGTCGAAGCAGACGTGCACGTCCCAGTCGTTGAAGCCGAAGTGGTCGTGCCCGGGCCCCGAGAGGGGCTGCGAATCGGGGTACGACAGCATCTCCACGCCGTCGACCGACCACTTGACCGTCTTGCCGTCGGTCCGTTCCACCTTGAAGTGGTAGATCTGCCCGGCGACCGTGGGCTTCTCGCGCGGGTCGTCCGAGTTGGGATCGACCGTGATCTCCTTGCGGTCGTTGCCGTGCTCGTTGATGCGCGCCAGTACGTGGAACTTGTTGTGCCAGCCGCCGAAGATGGTCAGGTAGCTGGTGGCGTTCGTGTAGGACAGGGCCGTGGCGTAGCTGCGGCCGTCCCCCCAGTACTCGGCCTTGAGGTCGCCGTCGGTCGAGCTGCTGATGGCGTCGAACTCGATGCGCGCGTTGATGGGGAGGGTGCGCTTGAGCCAGATGCCGTGATTCTTGGCGTGCTCGCCGCAGAGGCGGCCTTGCTCGACGTGCCAGATGCCCGGCGCGGTCGGGATCCAGTCTT
>DASVWO010000344.1:0-5610 GCA_036393165.1 Polyangiaceae bacterium
GCCGTCGCCGAGCGACTCGCGGCAGCCGTACAGGTTGTCGAACTTCGACTTGGTGACGCTGTCGTTCACGTTCATGGCCGGCACCATGAGGGTGCCCTTCTTCGCCATGTCGTAGAGGCGGTGCACGCCCGTCGTCGTCTCCTCGGAGAGACCGCGGATCGGGTCGCTGCCCTTGAAGAACTCGGTGTGCTTGTCGTGCACGACCTGCGTGAGGTCGCCGCCGTCGTCGAGGATCATGTTCGGACCCTTGCCGCCGGCGAAGGCCTTGAGCTGCGCCTCGATGCAGTCGTAGTACTCGGCCTCGGTCTCCCCCTTCCAGGCGAAGACGGGGACGCCGGTCTTCGCGATGGCCGCGGCGGCGTGGTCCTGCGTCGAGAAGATGTTGCAGCTCGTCCAGGTGACCTCGGCGCCGAGCTCGCGCAGCGTCTCGATGAGCACCGCGGTCTGGATGGTCATGTGCAGGCAGCCGGCGACGCGCGCGCCCTTGAGGGGCTTCTTCGCGCCGAACTCGCTGCGCAGGGCCATCAGCCCGGGCATCTCGCTCTCGGCGATCGTGATCTCCTTGCGGCCCCAGTCAGCGAGGCCGATGTCCTTCACCTTGTAGTTCTCACCCATGATGACGCTGTCCTTTCGATGCGATCAAAACCTGCCACGGCAGGTGCCTGTCTGGACCGTCGCCCCGGTAGGGCGGCGGAATCTTGGTGACGCGCGGTTCCTCGAGCCCCGCGGCGCGCGCGAAGCGTCGAAGCTCGGCGGGATCGAAGCCGAGCCACACGTCGGCCTGATCACGCATCGACTCGTCCTCGTGCTTCGCGTAGTCGAGCACGACGAGGGCGCCGCCGGGCGCGCAGAGGGACGCGAGCTGCGCGACGGCGCGAGCGGGCTGCGGCGCGTGATGAAGGACGCGAGAGGCGAAGACGGCGTCGGCGCCGGCGGAGCCCACGGCCTTGCGGAGCTCCTTCGAATCGAGCTCGCCGGCGACGAGCGTGACGTTCTCGTAGCCGCGCGCGGCCACGCGCTCGCGCGCGCGAGAGAGCTGCGCTTCGGAGCGATCGAAGGCGACGACGCGGTCGTACACGGGAGCGAGCACGTCGAGGAGGCGCCCGTCGCCGGTGCCCGCGTCGAGCGCGAGCCCGCGCCGGGGAAGCAGCGGAGCGAGGGCGGCGAGGTACGCGCCCATCTCCGCCGGGAGCGACTCGATGCGCGGCTTGCCGGGGCGGGAGAAGAACTCGCGCGACGCGGCCTCGCGCGCCTCGACGACGGACGCGACGCGCGACAGGCTCCCGTCCTTCTCGCAGAGGGCGCGCCCGCTCGCGAGGGCGTCGGCCACGACGGCGTCACGCGTTGCCTCGGACGGCAGACGCACGAGGGTACGCGTGCCCTCGCGCCGGTCGGCGAGGAGCCCTGCCTGGCGGAGCGCCGCCGCGTGCCGCGACACGTTGGGCTGGCTCTCCCCGAGCAGCTCGGCCAGCTCGCCGATGCTCAGCTCCTCCTCGGACGCCAGCGCGAGGAGGCGCAGGCGCAGCGGCTCGGAGAGCACACGGTAGAGCTCCCAGCGCGAGCCGGAGGACACGTCGACGTCGGCCACGCCATGCATATATACACGTATGCGCATGAACGCAAGCAGTGGGGTGCGCTGGGCTGCGCTACGCTCGCAGCGTGGCCGGCTCCTCCCCGATGACCGTGCTGTACGACGGCGATTGCCGCTTCTGCACGCGCTCGGCGCACACGATCCAGCGACGGTTCGGGCGGGCCCACGTCAGCCTGCGCAACTTCCAGGAGCCGGGCGGACTCGAGCCCTACCCTTCGATCACGCACGACGCGGCGATGAAGAGGATGCACCTGGTGCTCGGCGACGGCCGCATCTTCGCGGGCGCCGAGGCCTTCGCGCGCATCGTGGCCACCATGCCGGTGCTCGGCTGGCTGGCCTGGCTCTACTACGTCCCCGGCGTCCGCCAGCTCGCCGACCTGGGATACGCCCTGATCGCGAAGTACAGGTACCGCCTCTTCGGCCGCACCGAGAAGTGCGACGGGGGGACGTGTCACCTGCACGGCGCTTGACGCGACTCGTCCCAGCCGTTTCTCTTTCGTGACGATGTCGTCACGGCTCGGGTGGGCCCTGCTCGCGACGGCGGGCGCCGGCGTCCCGCTGGTCGACCTGGCCGTGCGCGGGGCGCAGATCGCTGCCTGGCCGCGCGCGACGGTCGCCGCCTACGCGGCGACGGCCGTGCTCGGGGGCGTGCTCTGGGTGACGCTCGTCATCGCCGCGGCGCGACCGCGCGCGTGGCTCGCGCGGGCGCTGCTCCTGGCCGGAGCGACGATGGCCGTCGGCGCGCAGCTCTACTTCTTCGGGCGCTACCACGCCTTCCTCAATCCGCGCGCGGTGCTCGTGGGCACGTCGATGATGCCCAGCGTGCGCCAGCAGCTGTGGAGCGATCGCGGCAGCTTCCTGCGCGCGCTCGTCGTGCCCGTCGCGGCGGCGGTGCTCCTCCCCGTGGCCGTGCGGCGGTGGGCTACCGGGTTGCCCGCGCGAAGGGGCATGATGGCGCTCGACGTCGGCGTCGGCGCCTTGCTGGTCGCCACCTTCGTGTTGCCGGCGGCGGGCGGGAACGAGCAGGCGGCCTCGCCCGACGTGCTGTACCTGGAGTCGCTCGGCCGGCTCGCGTACGCGCGCTGGGACCACGACGACGCGGTGAGCCGCGCCCACCCGGGACACCGCACGCCGGCGCCCGTGCCGCGCGTCGTCGCCGAGTCGCGACGCAGCGTGCTGATGGTGGTGACCGAGAGCGTGCGCGGCGCCGACGAGTGCAGCGCGCCCGGCGACGACTGCGCGACGAACCCGTACACGAACGCGCTGCTGCCGGACCGCTTCGGGCTGACGCAGATGCGCGCGCTCGACTCGACGACGGCCGTGTCGCTCGCGGTCCTCTGGGCCGGCCTGCCGCCGACGGCGTCGCGCGAGGCGCTGCACACCGCGCCGCTCGTCTGGGAGTACGCGCATGCCGCCGGGTTCGACACGGCGTACTGGACGGCGCAGAACATGTTCTTCGCGAACTCGGGCACGTGGCTCGAGGGCGTGCCCGTGTCGCGCTGGGTGAGCGCGACCGATCTCGACGCCGACGCGACCTACGAGGTCGGCGCAGACGACGGGAAGCTCGTCGACGTGGTGCTGCGTGACCTGCCGCACATGGGCGCGCCGTTCGTCGGAGTCGTGCACCTGTCGAACACGCACTTTCCGTACGTCATCGACGAGAACGACGCGCCCTTCCAGCCGCAGTCGCACGCGTTCGGCGCGGGGGACACGGTGAAGGTGCGCAACCGGTATCTCGACGCGATCCGGCGGCAGGACGGCATCGTCGCGCGCCTCGTTCGCGGGGTGCGCGCCATGCCCGGGGGGGACCGCATCGCGATCGTCTTCGTGAGCGATCACGGCGAGCAGATCCGCGAGCGGGGCGCCATCGGGCACACGTGGGGCGTCTACGACGAGGAGGTGCGCGTGCCGTTCTGGATCGACGCTCCCGACGGGATGCTCGTTGAACCGCAGGAGGAGAGCCTTCGCGGCCTGCGCGACGTGCCGGTGACGCAGCTCGACGTGCTCCCGACGGTGCTCGATCTGATGGGCATCTGGGACGCGCCCCAGATTGCCGCGTTCCGTCGCGACATGCCGGGCCAGAGCCTCCTGCGCGGCGGGACACCCGAGCGGCCGGTGATCCTCACGAACTGCAGCGACCTGTTCGCGTGCGCCTTCAAGAACTGGGGCGCGATGCAGGGTGGGCGCAAGCTCGTCGCGACGCAGAACGACTCGCGCTGGCACTGCTTCGACGTGCTCGAGGATCCGCGGGAGAAGACGGACCTCGGCGAGGACGCTTGCTCCGATCTGCGCCAGCTCGCGCAAGCCGACGGTCGCGGCGCTCCGTTCTAGCTAGCGGCGAAGCGTATCGGCGTGCTCCTCGACGTTCTCGAGGAAGGCGCGTCGCAGGTCGGGATCGGCCAGCGTCTTCGATCGGGCGAGCACGCGTTCCTTCGCGGTCGCGATGGCGGCGCGCGCTCCGTCCGCGTCGTCGGTGGCGGCAAGCGCGTCGGCGTACGCGAGGCGCACGTTGGCCTCCCCGATGGCCGTCTTGCCCGCTGCATCGAGGACCGCCATCGCTTGCTTCGCCGTCTCGAGCGCCTCGGCGCTCTGCCCACGCGCGAGCTGGACGCGAGAGAGGCGCGCCAGCGCGTCGCCGAGCATCGCTTGCACGCCGGAGAGCGACTCCACCGCCGCGCGCGCCTCGCGCTCCGCGCCTTCGAGATCCCCTTTGCGGTGCAGCACGTAAGCCACGTACCCCGTCGCGACGGCCGCGAGGCGTGTATTCTTCTGGGCGCGCAGCGATTCGACCGCGCGCGCGAGCTCCTCGCGCGCTTCGTCCAGCGCTCCGAGCCGTGCGAGCGTCCGCCCGAGCTGGGCCCGCGCCGTGCCGAGCGCGTTGTCGAGCCCCATGCGGTCGGCGACGACGAGCGCACCGCGCAGCGCCCTCTCCGCCTCGGCGTACGCGCCGATCTCGTTGTACGCGTAGCCAACGCTCACGCGCTGCAGGCATGCGTTGCGCAGATCGCCGGCCGCCTCGAACGCCTCGGCGGCGGCGTCGGCCAAGCGCACGCGCGCGCCGGGGTCACCGGCGGATCCGGCGGACACGGCACGAGCCTCCAGCACCCAGCCGGCGACGGCCGGGTCCCCTGCCCCGCTGCCGGTGAGGAGCGCGAGAAGCTTCTCGACGAGGTCTTTCTGCCCGACGAGGGCCAGCTGCGTCGTCGCTCGCGCGGTGGCCACGAGACGCGCAGGCCCGCCCGCGCCGGCAGGCAGCGAGAGCAGCGCCTCGGCAACCTCGACGAGCCCCTGACGATCGCCGAGCTTGCCGCTCGCCGCCGCGACTTCTCCCGCCGCGGCACACCACGCCTCGCTCCCGGGCGTCGACGCGGACATGGCGCTTCGCGCCGCATCGCGCGCTTCGGCGTTCGCCCCCCGCCACTTGAGGGCCTCCGCCTTCGTCTGCCAGGCCGAAGCGAGCGGCCTTCCCTCCGCTCCCAGCGCGATGGCGCGGTCGCTGCGCGCGATGGCCGTGTCGAGGTCGTTGCCCTCGAGCGCCTGCTCGGCGGCGCGCACGTACCAGGTGACCGCACGGTCCGGCGCCTGTCCGCGATCGAAGTGCTCGGCCAGGGTCGAGGCGTCGCGTTCGCCGGCCTCCTCGAGCCATGCAGCGGCCAGGCGGTGACCGAGCACGCGGTCCTCGCCGACCAGCATCGCGTAGGCCGCGTCGCGAACGAGGGCGTGCCGGAAGACGTACTCCTCCTCGCCGGGGAACTTGCCGCGACCACGCTTGATGACGATCTCGCGCTGGACGAGGTACTCGAGCCACGCGGTGACGTCGCCCGCGCGCTGCGCTCCGACCAGCGTCGCGACGGCGCCTCTCCAGAACTGCTGGCCGAAGACGCTCGCCGCGCGCAGGACGCGGCGGGCCGCCGCGTCCAGCCGGTCGATGCGTGCGCTCACAACCGCGAGCACGGAGCCCGGTGTCTCGTCGCGCTTGCCCTCGGCCTCGGCGCGCACCAGCTCCTCGAGGCAGAACG
>DASVWO010000345.1:0-23829 GCA_036393165.1 Polyangiaceae bacterium
TGCGACTTGAAGTACTCCCAGTCGGTGATCGTCGTCTTGAACCAGTTGCGGAAGTTCGGGTCGTTCGCCGACTGCATCATCTTGGCGATGCGGTAGGACGACTCGAGCACGTACCGCGCCGACTCGGGCCGGTTCTTCGCCGCCTGGTGGTACGCCGTGAGCGTCGTGATCGCCTGGCTGCGCGCCGCCGAGTTGCCGCCCGACTGCCCGCTCGGGTTCCACTGGCCGTAGTCGAAGCTCGCCCGCAGGTAGTCCGCCTCGGCGCGCTTGTCCGTGGCGAGGTGCATCTGCGGGTCGACCATGATGGCGTACATCTTGTTCATGTTCGCCCGGTCGCCGAGGTTCGAGTACAGCACCATGCCGATGCGCGCGGCGTTGGCGCGCCGGTCGTCGTCGAACCGCGTGTTCGTGGCGATGCGCCCGAAGGACTCCGCCGCCTTCTGGTAGGCGAAGAACCCGTAGTAGGTCGTCGACAGCGCGTCGTACGCCATCCCGAGGTACTTGATGCGCTCCTTGTACTGGTCGGGATCCGGCGGGACCTTCTGCTTCGTCTGCGGGTCGGTGCCGCCGTTCTGCAGGCGGCCGAGGATGTCCTCGCTCCCGTAGTTGCTGATGAAGAGCTGGTAGAGGTCGATCGCCTTGTTGAACTGGCCGACCTGCTTGTAACAGAACGCCGAGTTGATCGCGGCGGCGGGCGCGTCCTTGTGCGCCGGGGCGGCACGCAGCGCGTCCTCGTACATCTTGCCGGCCTTGCGCCAGAGATCGTCCTTCGCCGGCCCCTCGGGCGCGGCCTTCGCCTGCTCGAACACCTTGTTCGCGTCCTCGAACGCCGCGTTCTGCAAGACGAGGTCCGTCAGGTCGCCGCGCTTTTCCTCGGCGAGCTGGTCGCTCGTCTGGGCGCACGAGTGGTTCTTCTCCGCCTCGGCGAGCTGGCGCGACTTCGCGGCGTCCTTCTGCAGGTTGCTCATCACGATGAGGCGCTTCCACGCCTCGTATCCCAGCGGGTCCTTGCCGCAGTGCTGCTGGTAGATGAGCTGGAAGCGGTCGCCGGCCTCCTTGAAGTGGCCGTACACGTACAGCTCCTGCGCCGCGTAGAACGCGTAGTCGTCGGCGTGGTGCTGGGTGTCGCGCTCGGGCGGCACGCGCTGCACGAAGTCGTCGCGCGCCGACATCGACTTCTGGATCACGTCCGGGATGTTCTGGACGATCACCTTCTTGTCGCCCTCGGCGCCCTCGAGCTTCGGCTCCTTGAGGTCCTCGATGCCCTGCGTGCCCCCCGTGTCCTTGAACCGCTGGAACGCGAGGTCGCGGTCCACGTCGGCGAGGTCGACGACGAAGAGGCCGGCGTTCGAGATGAACTCGTCGTCCTCGTCCGAATCGCGCACGTCCACCGCCGCCTGGATCGCCTGCGCGATCTCCTGCGACGACGGCTCCGGGTACTGCTTCGCGTCGAAGTTGTGCAGGACGAGCTCGAGGCGCACCTGGTTGTGGAGCGCGTCGGCGTAGAAGTAACGGCTCTTGTAGGCGTCGGGCGCGTTCTCGTCCTGCTTCAGGTAACCGAGCCAGCCGAGGGCGGCGAGCTTGTACTCCTGGAGCGCGTAGTTCGTCAGCCGCACCTGCTCCTTCGCATCGGTCGTCTGCTGCGCCTGATCGAGCGCCGCCTGCCCGTTCTTCGTGTGCGTGACCGCCGCGCCCTTGAGGCCCGTGCGGACGAGCTCCTCGGCCTTCTGCAGCGCCGCGGGGTTGTCCTTGTTCGCGTCGACCCAGGGCGTATCGCCGATGTACTTGGCGAGGGCCGTGCGCGCCTCCAGGACCTTGCGCTCGTAGTCGCGCCGCTGGTCACCGACCTGCGTCGCGCGCACGAGGAGATCGTAGACCTCGGCGATCGAGTTCTGCGTCTCGGGCGCCGACGGGTCCATCGGCCACTTGTCGAGCGTCAGCTGATAGACGGCGAGCGCGTTGTGGTACTGCGTGATGGCGCGGAACTCGAGGCCGAGCGCCTTGTAGACCTCGATGGTCCACGGCTTGTCCTGCGGGATGAGCCGCGGATCCTGCACGCGGTCGATGGCGACGTGGAGCTTCTGCTCGGCTTCGGCCGGCGTCTTGGCCGTCTCGAGGATGTCCGGCCGCGCGATGTAGGGCTCCTCCGGCCCCGGGCCGGTGAAGTCGAACTCGTCGAGCGAGCCGGCGATGTACGTGTACGCCTCGCTGCGGAAGTCGGCGCCCGGATCGCCCGTGAGCTTCTGCTGCTCGTCGGTGTAGTTGAGCAGGTGCACGAACTGCTGGACCGCCGCCTCGTAGCGCTGCTGCTTGAAGAGCGTCCACGCGTACTTGTAGAGCGCGACGCCGTAGATCGGCGGCTTCTTGAACTGCATCGAGCGGTTGTAGGCGCTCGCCGCGCGGTTGTAGTCCCACACGGCCGACGGCTCGTAGTCGAGCACGCCACCGGGAACGTCGTTCTGGTCGAACTCCCAGTCGCCGATGCGCCACCAGATCTCCGCCAGGTACTTCGGCTCTTGACCCGGCAGCGTGTTCGGCTGGGCGATCGAGGTGCAGTCCTGCGGATACGGGTCGTCGAACGTCACCGCGTCGTGCGGGCCCTTCTTGAGCGATTCGGGCCGCGGATACTTGTCGCGCCACGCCTTCCAGTACGCCGTGTCGTTGTCCTGCGGCATCGGCGTGATCTGGTCGATGTCCGCGTCCTTCGGATCCGTGGCGACCGGGTACTTGTAGTGGTTGTGGCAGACGAGCGAGCGCCACACCTGCTCCGACTCGTTCACCCGGCGCGCGTCGTTGAGGGCGTGACCGAGGAAGTAATAGATGCCGGCGAGCTCGTTGTAGTTGGGGAACTCGCGGATGACGCGCTTGTAGAGGGCGATGGCCGGCTTGAGCGTGATGGCGAGATCGACGTTCGGGTCGTCCTCGCTGCGCGCGCGCTCCTCGTAGAGCGCGGCGAGCCGGTACATGGCGTCCGGCGTCTCCTGGGGCTGCGCGTTCGGCCCGCTGTACTTGGCGATGAAGTCCTCGAGACGCTTGATGGCCGTCTCACGCGCCTTCTTCAGCTCGTCCTTCTCGATGCCGATCTCGCGATCGAGGCCACCGAGGATCGACTTCTTCTTCTCCTCGTAGTGGAGCGTGATGATCGTTGTGATCGTGTCCTTGTAGTCGTGGGCGCCCTTCTCGTACGCCTCGGCCTCCTGCCGCATCGCCTCGTAGGCGGCGCTCTGTTCGGGCGTCGGCGGCGGGAGGGGCGGAGCGTGGGGCTTCGCCGTCGGCACCGGCACGCCCGGAAGGACGTTGGTCGAATCGCTGCCCGTCGTCGAGGAGGTCGTGCCGCCGTCGGAGCTGGTCGTCGTGGCGCTCGCCCCCGCGTCGCCGGCAGCGGCGGTCGAGGCGGACGTGCTCGTCGCGGCCGTCGCCGACGTCGCGCCCGCGTCACTCTTGGCGGCTCCCGCGTCCGCGCCGCCCCTGGCGCCTCCACGCTGCTGGGCGGCAACGCTGACGGTGAACACCAAGCAGACCACGCCCGCCACGGTCGCGATCGCGCTCGGCCACCTCATTGCCATCGTTCCTCGCCTCGGCATCGTGCTCCTCGAGTTGCTACCAGGGATCACTTGTTCGAATTCGACTGTCCGGGTTGCCCGGGTTCGACCCCGTCGTCCCGGACTTCCTTGAGCTCCTCGTCCAGCAGCTGCTCCTGGCGTGAGCGCTCGGCCTGCAGGCTGTGGACGCGGTCGAGCTCTTCCTCTCGCACTTCCCAGGCCTGCTCGGTCATGCCGACGTCGGCGCGCAGCACGATGCCGCGGAGCTTGTCGCGCACGAGGCCGAAGTTGCGCTGCGCGACGCGCCCCACGAGATCGCGCGCCTCGTTGTCGTAGCCGTCGAGCGTCTGCTGGTACTTCGCGAGGTTCCCCCGCTCGCCGTCGATCTTCTGCTGGAGCGCCCCTGCCCTCTCCGCCACCTGCGCGTCGAGCTGCTGGAAGGCGGCGACGAGCTGGGCCTCGTACTGCCGCGCTTGTGCGAGGACCGCACCGGCCTGCCCCGCGAGCGCCTGGGCGCCCCCGCCAGCCGCACCGCCGGAAGCGAGCTGCACCTCGCGCTCGACCGCGTCACGGAACTGATCGCGCGCGACCGCGTCGTTCTGGAAGCGTGAGTCGCCCAGACCGATCTGCGCGCGCCCCATCTCGATCTGGCGCCGTACCTCGGCGATGTCGTCGCGGTACTTCTTGAGGTCGCGCTCGTTCGCGTCGAGCTCCGCCTGGAAGCGCTGCAAGCTGGCCGGATCGCGCGCGACGCCCTGCTGGGGACCGTCGGCGAGCATGCGGCGCAAGCCGTTGACGCTCGCCTGGAGCGAATCGACCTCGTGCGACCGCTGCGTGAGGGACTGCGACAGCGTGTTCCACTGCGTGAGCCCCTGCTGCTCGCGCGCCGCGAAGTCCGCCGGTTCCACCGGCAGTCCCTCGATGGCCGACATCAGCGCGCGACGCTGGTCGCGCACCTGACCCATCTCGCCGCCGAGACTGCTCGGCTCCACCCCGTCGAGACCGTGGGCGATCTTGAGCCGCGCCCTCGAGATGCGGTTCAGGAGCGCGAGCGCCGTCTCTTCGCCCGCCTCGAGCTCCGGGAATGCGCGCACGCGGTTGGAGGCGCCCGTCAGCGCCGTCAGCTTGTCGACCAGCTGGTTCGACTGCTTGATGAGCGTCTTGCACTCGTTGATGTCGTCGATGACGGCGAACGCCATCGGCCCGTCTTCCGCCTCGCGCGCCCAGCGGATCGCGATCGGCGGCAGCGAGTCGTTCTGATCGAGCAGATCGAGCTGCTGCTGCGCGAGCTTGTCGTAGTAGACCGCGACGTCCTTCGTCGAATCGAGGAAGGACTCGACCTTGGCGCGCATCGGCTCGTACTGCGCGAGCACGCTCTGGTAGAGCTGGAGCGCACGGTCGAACGCGCCGGCACGGAGCAGCAGGTCGGCTCGGAGGAGCGTGCCGTCGCCGATGTACTGGCTGTTCGGGTCGCTCACCATGAGCACCTCGAGGGCGCGGTCGGCGCGCTGCACGTCGCCGAGCCTCACGTACACCCACGCGAGCTCGTAGAGCATCGTGTCGAACTCGGGGCTGCTCCGGTCCACCTTCGCGTACGCCGCGGCCGCCTGCTGGTACTGCTCCATCTCGTAGAAGAGGCGGCCGATGGCCATCCACGCGAGGTCGATGACGTGCTGGTGCTCGGGCGTGTCGGGCGGCAGGACCGTCACGGCACGGAACGCCTCGATGGCCGGCTTGTAGTTCACGGAGACGCCCTTGGCCGCCGCGCCGGCGCCGCTCCGCGCGATCTTCAGCGACACGAGCCCCTGGAAGTACCGCGCCTGGTGCGTGTACGGCGTGCCGTTGGCCACCTGCCCGAACGCGCTCAGCGAGTCGTTGTACGAGCCCTGGTGGTAGTAGGCCTTGCCCTTGGCGTAGAGCAGTCCCGCATCGATCTGCGCCGGCGGCACCTGGTTGAACTTCTCGAAGATGGGCGCCAGCGTCTCGGGCGGATCGTTCAGGCGCACCGCGACGTCGACGAGCCTCGCGAGCGACCGCCCGAAGTACGTCTGGAACCGCGGCTCGTTCCCCCGATCGACGAGCGCCTTGTAGTCGCGGCGCGCCGACAGGTAGTCGTGCATCGCGTAGTAGGTCTCGCCCCGCAGCCAGAGCGCGTCGGGGTAGCTCGGCGTGTTGGGGAACTCCTCCATGATCTCGCTCAGCACGACGATCGCGCGCTGGTAGTCGTTCATCCGGAAGAGGAGCTCGCCGTTGGCCAGGCGCTGCTCGGGCGTCTGCTTCTCCGCCTTGGCCCGATCGACCGCAGACTGCACGGTCGCCATGTTGCGTCCGACGTACGTCAGGTCGGCTTGCGCCGCAGACGTCGCGTCGTCGGCACGTGCGTCACGCGCGAGGCCCCACGACAGAAGGGCGGCGCTCGTGACGACGGCGCCGAAGCGCCAGGTTCTCACTTCTTGCCTCCGCCGATCGAGACGCTGCCGGACACCGAGGCGTTGCCGGGAGCGGCCGGGGCCGCCGCCGCGGGGGCATTCGACACGGCACCACCGCCGAGCGGCTGCAGAGTCTCCTTCCACTCGATCGCCGGACGCTGTTCGAGAGGCGTCGTGACGCCGCCCTTCTCGAACGACGTGGCCGTGATGGTGATGGTCTTGCCTTCGACCGCCGTGAACGCGTGGCTCGACTTCACGTCGAACTTGTAGCCGCGCAGGTACGAGAAGACGCCGTAGCCGTTGCCCTGGAAGGTGAGCGCCACCTGGATGGTGTGGTCACCCGGAGGCACCGACCCGCTGTAGATGGGGATGTCCTTCTGATCGGCGAGGGCCCCGCTGTCGTCCTGCCGGTTGTACTGAACCTGTCCGTCGATGACGAAGAGCGCGCGCGTGAGCTGGAACGCGCTCGACATCTCGTTCTTGTAGTCGACCTCGGAGCGCGATCCCGCGGCGCCGCCGCCGATGATCGTGTCGCTGAGGAGAGCCAGACGCGTGTGGCTGCGACGGATCTGGTCCTTCAGCTCGTCGACCCGTTGCTCCAGGTCTCGGAGGCGCACCGCGTAGGTCGCCCCGTTCATACCCTGGTCGGAGCTCGCGGCCGCGGCCGGTGCACCGGAAGACGCGGGCGAGGGCGCGGCGGCCGCAGCGGGTGCACTGGCTGACCCCGATGCCGCGGGCGCAGCAGCCGAAGCCGCAGGTGCTGCCGAAGCCGCCGCCGACGCCGAGGAGCTCGCACGGGCACTGCCCTTTCCACCAGGCTGCTGCGCGTACGCGACGAGCGAATAGGCGGCCAGCGGCAGAGCCAGGACGAGAACCGTTGTCAGTCGACGTCGCATGCGGTCGCCTCTTCTTCCTTGTCTTTCCGAGAAAAGCTACGGCCCAGCCGGGGGTCCGGCGCGCACTGAGTGTATGTTCGTGGGGGAGCGCTTGGCAACAGGGGGGAGCATTGCGGCAAGCGGACGAAAGCGCAGAGCTCTCGCGAACCTAGAGCAGGCTGCGCTGGCCATGGCGGTCCCTGCGGGCTGCTTCCGTCCGGCCGCTGGATGAGCGAAGATCGAAGCGCCTCGCTGGCGCGTCGAAGGACCCAAGGGTTTTCGAGGTAGCACCCATGGCCACCACGCGTCGTCACGTCTCTCTGTGCAAGCCGCAGCGCGTCCGACCGTTCTGGAGTCATGTCCTCCTCTCCCCGCACCGACCCCACCGACGAATCGCTCATGATCCGGTTCCAGTCGGGCGACCGGGCGGCGTTCACCGTCCTCGTGCGGCGGCACCAGGGGCCCCTCTTCAATTTCGCGCTGCGCTATCTCCGGAGCTCGCCGGTGGCCGAGGAGGTGGTCCAGGACGCCTTCGTGCGTGTCGTGCAGAACGCGGCCGAGTTCAAGCACGAGGCGCGCTTCAGCACGTGGCTCTACACCATCGCGCGCAACCTCTGCATCGACCAGACGCGAAAGCGTGCGCTGCGGCGGCACCCGTCGCTCGACGAGCCGAAGAAGGCGGAGGAAGGTGACGGGCCGACGCTGGGCGAGCAGACGGCCGACGGAAAGGCGAGCGTCGAGCGGGCGGTCGTCTCGCTCGAGATACGCGAGCGCGTGGCGGCAGCCGTCGATGCGCTGCCGGAGGAACAACGCGAGGTCTTCCTGATGAGAGAGGTGTCGAACTTGCCCTTCAAGGAGATTGCCGAGATCGTGGGCGTCTCGGAGAACACGGTGAAGAGTCGGATGCGTTACGCGCTCGAGCGCCTGCAGGAGGCGCTGTGCGAATTCGAGGAGTACGCCCGCGCGCTGCGCTAGCGACGGGCCCTGACGACCATGGACTGCGAGAAGTTCGAATCGGCGATGATGGATGAGCTTTACGGCGAGCTCGACGAGGTGACGAGCGCCGCCGTGAAGCGTCACGTCGCCGGTTGCACGCGGTGCGCGACGCTGATCGAGGGGCTGCGGGCCACGCGCCGGGTCGCCGCCGTGCCGCTCGTGGACGTGCCGGAGGGTCTCGAGGAGCGGATCTTCGCGGCGACGCGCGAGGCTTCGAAGGTCGTGCCTCTGCGACGGCGCGTGGCTCGCGCGATCTCCCTCGCCGGAAGCTGGGCGATGCGCCCGCAGACCGCGATGGCCGCGGTGTTCCTCGTGATGATCGGAACCAGTGTGCTGCTCCTGCGCGGCAAGTCGTCGCGCGCGCCCGTCAGCAGCGACGTGATCGTCACCGAGCAGGGCTCGCCCGCGCCGGAGCCCGTGGCATCCGCGACGGCGGCGATGCCGATGGCCCCTGCCGCTCCTTATCTGGGCAGCGCACCCGCGAGCTCCGTCGCGGTGGCTGCACCGGCGCGCGAAGAACAGCCGGCGAAGGCGGCGGCGCACGCGACGCCGCCCGCGGCCGTCGCTCAATCGCTCGCCCCGAAGGACGACAGCGACGGCGTCGCCATGAATGCGTCCGGCTTTGCCGGCCCCGCGCCGACGACCGCAGGGCCGGGCGGCATGGGTGGAGCAGGCATCGGCGGGGACATGACGCGTTCGGCCGAGAAGAAGGGGATCTCGGCCTTCGATGCGGCGGTCCAGACGTTCCAGGCCGGACGCTACGCCGAGGCGCAGAAGGCGTTCGATGCCCTGGCCCCGTCCGATCCGAACGCGGATCTCTGGGCGGCGCGCGCCGTGCGCGAGGGACAGGGCTGCCGCAACGCGCTCGTGCGCTTCGACAGGGTGGCGCGGCGTGCTTCCGGAGGCCCCGTGGGCTGGGACGCGCTGCTCGAGGGAGCCCTCTGCTATCGCGCGATCGGGGACTTCAACAACGCGCGGACGCGCCTGACGGCGCTGCTCGGTGTGGACTCGCACAAGGACCGTGCGCAGGCGGAGCTCGATCGACTCAACGAGATGCAACGAGGGCGTGGCGGCGGGGGCGCATCTGGAGCGGCGGCTGCGAGGGCCGCACCTGCGCCCGCAGCGCCTGCCCCACCGCCGGCCGCGAAGCCACCGGCGAGCGCCGTGGACAGCTCGTACTAGGCCATGAAGACCGAAGAGATCCTCCGGGTGTGGGTAGAGAAGGATCGCGCACGTGCGGTCCTGCCGGCCGATCGCGAGATCGTCGATGCGTCCGAAGCGCCCCGTGCGCTCATCGTGGAGCTGGCGATCGCAGGAGGCCCCGAGGACGAGCTCTACGATGCCTGTCTGATGTGGGGCCGGATGGTGGCGCAGCGCGGAGGCTCACCCACCTTCGCGTCGTCGACGCTGGGTCATGCCGCCGAGGCCCTGGGGACGCCGTCCGCGCCCTGGCTTCCCGCTGCACGTGCAGCGGTGGCCGAGGGATTCGTCGCGGCGATGATCGAGGACGCCAGGAGCGAGGCGCTGCAGTCGTGGGAATACCCGAGCTGCGCGGTGCCGCTCGGCGAGGCCGCCCTGGCCATCGCCGCGGGCCATCCGTCGGACGACGAAGAGGTCCTCGGGGCATGGGCGGCGCGCGTCGCCAAGGCCGCGGCGATGTCGGGCATCCGTCGCGCCGTGGTCGCGGGCGGCGAGCGGGCGCGGGCAGCGCTCGTCGACGCGTTCGGGGTCGTCGGCATCGAAGTGCACGCGCCGCCGAAGCCGCGGTCCCGCTGAATGCGCGCGCGGCCGGCCCTCGGCGTCCTCGCAGTGGTCGCGGGCGCCGCGTGCGGATCGCACGCGGACGAAGGGGCTCGCGTGGGCATCGGCCCGTCCCTCGTGTTCCCGAGGGGACTATTGCAGTCGGTCGCGCGCGTGGTGGTGCGCGAGTACTACGCGGGTCCGGCAGCATGCGACGCGTCGAGCGGCGCCGTCACCGGCGCTGGAAGCGCCGATGCGACGACGACGCTCTCGCAATCCGGATGCACCGGCGGCGCGGTCTGGTGCGGGAGCATGGAGGTGACCACCTCGAGCGCCTCGCGCATCTTCGCGGCGGAGGCCGACGACGCCAGCGGAGGCAGCGTGGCCCTCGGCTGCACGCAGGTCGTCGTGGCGCAGCAGACGCTCCCCGTGACCATCGCGATGAAACGCGTCGTGTCCACGGCAGCCTGCGGCAACGGCGTCGTGGAGCCCACCGAGCAGTGCGACCCGCCGGGGAGCTCGAAGGACCTCGTGTGCGACGCGAGCTGCCACACGAAGGAGGAGCTGCTCTCGGCGGTCAACACGCAGTCCGGGTTCTCCGCGCCGGCGAGCGGCGGGGTGACCGCGCGCGCCGACGCGGCGATCGCATGGCCCGCGAAGTCGCCGTTGCTCGCGTTCTGGGACGACCAGACCGATCCGCCCGACCAGCACGTGGCGCTGCGCATGCTCGGGAGCGACCTGGATGCGCTCCCGAGCGGAGCTGCCCCCGCGCTCGCGGGCGGGAGCGTCTGGCTGACGGCGGGCACCTTTCCCTCGGCGCCCGACCCGGGCAATCAGCAGTACCCGTCGGCGGCCGGCGATGCGGCCGGCACCTACGTCGTCTTCGGCGACGATCTCTGCGGCTCGAGCACCAGCGGCACCTTCGACGTGTGCCTGCGCGTCCTCGACCCGAACCTGTCGGACGTCGGCACGATCGTGGTCAACGGCAGCGGCGGCGCCGGCGAGCCGGGCGTGCAGACGCATCCGGGGATCGCACTGGGCACGGGCGAGACGGCCTACGTGGTGTGGCAGAGCGCGTCCCAGGTCGGACCCGGGCAGATCGTCGGGCGAACGGTCAACCTGTCGACGATGGCGCTCGGCCCTCAGGTGGTGCTGAGCACCGGCACGTCGAACGCCCTTCCCAGCGTGGCCGCACTGCCGAGCGGATGGGTGGTCGCATGGCAGAGCGACGCGGGGATCCTCCTTTCCTCCGTCGACGGCAGCGGAAAGCCCGCCGGGACCGCGACGACGGTGAGCACGGGGCACACCGGAACGCAGGACCACGCGTCCATCGCGTCGATCGGCGGTGGAGACGGCCGCTACGCGGTCGCATGGGCGGATCACGGGCAGAGCGGGGCGGACATCGTCGTGCAGCGCTTCGACGCGTCCGGCCACGCCGCCGCCGGCGACTCGACCACGCCCATCAACGACCTGGTGACCGCGGGCGACCAGATCACGCCCGCCATCGCCGGGAGCGCGGCAGGAGGATTCTTCGCGGTCGCCTGGATCGACGTTCCCAGCGGCTCGGTGCGCGGGCGCCTGCTGGACGGTTCGTCCGGCTTCGACTTCAACAACGTCACCGGGCAGAACGACGAGTTCGCGGTGAGCCTCGCCCAGGGTCACACGCGCGCCGCCCCCGTCGTCGTCATCGGCGGATCCGGCCCGTACATCGCATTCGCCTGGCAAGACCAGACGCCGGGCGCGCCGGGCATCTACGGGCGCCGCTTCCCCCCGCCGCCGTGAGCGACGGCCCTCAGTTTGGTGCGCCCTTCGGGCCGTCGGCCCGCCTTCGGCGGGACCTCAGTCCGGCTCGCGCACGTAGGCGATCGTGCGGATGACCTCGACCAGCCGCTCGCGATCGTCCGCCCGCAGGTTCACGAACCGGACGCCCATGCCGGGGTTCGGATTGTCCCCGTTCGGCCGCACGACGTTCACCCACGCCACCTCGCCCTGGAGCTTGAACGGCTCGTACCCCGGCGGTGCGAAGGACATGATGAGCGTCGTGCCCACCGGCCGCGGGTCGGTCGTCTTCACGAAGATGCCCATCGCGCTGATGTTGGCGATGGACGCGTAGAGGAACGTGTCGTCCGCCACGCAGTCGACGGACCACTCGACGTCGAAGCGGTCGTGGCTCCTGCGGTCGTCGCGGCGCGGCATCGGATCCGGGGCCTCGAGGACCGCGGCCGCCGGGGCCTTGTGATTCTTGCTCGTCGTGCCCATCGTCGCCCTCCCAGAGGCGTGGGCGCCGCAACGCGTCTACTGCACGCGCAGCGGGCCTCCGTTGACTCGGTTGTCGCCGTCGTTCGGTCCGCTCTTTACCTTGAGCCGCGTATCCCCCACGAACAAGCCGAAGTAAATGGTGTACGTGCCGGGCGTGAAGTTCGGCTCGAGCTTGAACTCGTGGTCGTCCATCACGAGGTCCCCCGGCAGCCACAGGCTCATCGCGTACTTCCCGTTCATGACCTTGTGATCGCCGTTGTGCCGACGGTGGTAGCCGTCGATGTGGATGAAGGCTTCCCACTCCGACGTCACGGGCGCAAGGACCTTGTAATAGGTCCTGAGGTGATAGGTCTTCCCGGGGGCAATCGCGTCGACCTTGTGCCCTGAATCGTCGAGCAGGTCGATGCCGAGGACCTGCAGCTTGTCGTCCATGTTCACGTCGAGCGGCCGCTGCGGCGTCGGCATCGACGTGAGGACGATGGACCCGAGCGGGTTCTCGTTCTTCTGGCCCGGCGCGAGCTGCGAGGAAGCCAGGAGGATCTGGCTCGACCGTGCGTCGAGCACGGGCAGGTTGCTCTTGGGCTCGGGCGCGTGCTCGCGCCAGAGCTGGTTGAGCTTCGGAAGCTCCTCGGCCTTCATCGCGAGGCAGCGCTTCTCCCCTCCCCCCGAGACGAGCCAGTTGTAAGCGCTCTGCGCGTCGTTGAGCGTCTGCGGCTGGCCGCCTGCGTAGTACGCCGCCGTGCGGCCGCCCACGCCGAGCAGGGCGAGTGGGGAGCCCTGGCACACGTGCCGGTAGCTCTCGAACACTTCCTTCGGCGAGAGCTGATTGGCCAGCGCCGGGTAGTACGCGAAGCAGAGAATGAAGCCGACGACCGCGCCGCCCACGGCGAGCCCCGGTGCGCGGTGACGGAGCGTGTCGCCGAGGATCCCCATGACCAGGAAGAACCCGACGCCCGATGGAACGGCCAGCAGCAGGGCGACGTACCACTTGAAGCCGAAGACGTGCCACGCGAGCACGCCCACGCCGAGCGGGATGGCGAGCACCATCAGCGGCGCGAGCACGACGAGCGAGACCCACCAGTCTTGCCGGTCCACCGGTTGCGCGCTCTTGTCCTCCGGGACGAGCCGCCCGAGCAGGTCCTCGAAGGGGGCGAACCCGCGCGTCAGCGACGCCTTGGACAGGGGGCTCGAGCGGCCGAAGGCCCAGAGCCACACGTCCGCTGCGAAGAGGATGGCGAGGATCGCGCCGAGCGGGACGAACGCCACGACCCACCAGGCGTTGAGCACCCAGTCGCGGATGTTCGACGACATCTGCGGCATCCAGTGCGCGTGCGTGCGCGCGCCGATGAAGACGAAGAGCCCCGCCAGCGACGCGCCGGCGATCGTCGCGAAGAACACGAGCGCGAGCATCCCGTCGTACGCCTCGCGCAGCGTCCGGATCACCTTCACGTAGTTGGCCGGGTCGAACGGCTTGCGCTCGGCGTCGCGCTCGAGCCACGTGATGAAGGCGCAGAGGGCGAAGCCGCCCAGAACCACCCACCAGAGGTCCAGCGCGCGGTCCTTGAAGCTCTCGGGGAACGAGGCGCCGGCGATGCCGAACGCCTGGTACGCCTTCTCCGGCAGCTCGTGGAAGTCGTGGTGCAGGACCGCGGCGAGGACCAGCGTGCCGAGCCCGATGGCGATCGAGGCGTGAGCGCCGCGCTCGAAATCGCGGATGGCGACGGCGCACGCGACCGCGCAGATGGCGGGACCGGTGAAGGCCACGAGATCCGTGCGCGCGGCGAGGTATCCGTGTGCCGCCAGCGCCACCGCGGCGCCGACGAGGACCGCCACGCGGGCGAGGCCCTCGCGCTCGCCCACCGCTCCCGTGCGTCCGGGCGCCGCGATGAGCAGGCGGCCGAAGGCGAACGGCAGGAACGCGCTCCACGGAGCGAGCGCGTGGCCGATGGCGGCGATGTAGAAGTCGAACGTCGGGTACTTGCCCGGAAGGTGCAGCAGCGACCCGACCCAGAGGTTCAGATCCTTCACTTCCCCCGGCTGCGCGACCACCCGCGCCGCGAGCACGGCGACGACGGCGCCCCCGACGAGCGACACGACACCGACCGCGTCGCCCACGACGTCGCGCATCCGCTTCGCTCCGGCGCGGGACACGGCCCACGCGAGGCCCACGGAAAGCGCCGGCACGCCGATGCCCAGCAGGCCACCGCGGCTCTCGAAGCCCACGAAAAGACCGATCGCTGCCATCCCGAGCCACTTGACGCGGGCCATGAGCGGCGTCGGTCCCTCCTCGTCGCGATCGAAGGCGGCGACGGCGAGCCCGCCGAACGCCATCGCGAGCCCCGCCATGGTGCACACGTCGCCCAGCATCGAGCGCGCCTGCACGAAGTAGAGGGGCATCGTGCTCAGGACGACCGCCGAGTAGAGGGCGGTACGCCGGTCGAAGAGGCGCGCGACGAACGCGTACGTCGCCAGCACGCCGAGGACGCCCCAGAGCGCCAGCGGCAGGCGGCCCGCCCACTCGTGCAGCCCGAAGAGCTTGAACCCGAGCGCGATGGACGAGAAAGGCAGCTGCGGGCGACCGAGGTCGTTGAGGTGCGGCAGCGTGTTGTCCGCCCCCTGCAGCGCGAGCCCGCCCGCCCCGTAAAGATTGATGGCCAGGCGCCGCGCCAGCTCCGCGACGTTGAGCTCGTACGGATCCCAGAGACCGCTCTTCGTCAGGGGCGGCAGCGCGAGAAAGAGGAGCGCCGGCACCGCCGCGGCCGCGGCCAGGGGCGCCCACCGCGGCCAAGCGACGGGGGAAGCCTTGTCGGGTGAATCGGCCATGAGCCGGCGCGGACACTACTTCGAGGCTCCGGGGCGGCGCAACCGCCGCATGCTACAAGCCGGGCCCCTCGTGACCCGCTCCGGTCGAGTCGCCATCGTGGGCCGGCCCAACGTCGGCAAGAGCACGCTGCTCAACGCGCTGCTCGGGGAGCCCATTGCCATCACGAGCCCCCACCCGCAGACGACGCGGGACGCCGTGCGGGGGGTCCTCACGGTGGAGGACACGCAGTACGTGTTCGTCGACACGCCCGGGCTGCACGAGCCGCGCTCGAGGCTGGGGCACCGCATGAACGACCTGGCACGCGAGGAGGCGCGCGAGGCCGATGCCCTGGTCCTCGTGGTCGAGCCGAAGGCGGACGAGCGCGACCGGGCCCTGGCGGCTGAGCTGCCGAAGCTGCCCACGGTGCTCGCCATCAACAAGGTGGACGCGCTCAAGGACAAGACGAAGCTCCTGCCGCTCCTGGCGGAACTTGGAGCGAAGGGCGCCTTCACGGCCGTCGTGCCCATCAGCGCGCGCCGGGTCAACGGGGTCGACCGGCTGCTCGGCGAGGTGCGCACGCTCCTGCCGGAGCAGCCCTTCCTCTTCGAGGCGGACACGCTGAGCGACCAGCCGACGCGCTTCTTCGTCGCGGAGCTCGTTCGCGAGCAGATCCTCGCGCACACGCGGCAGGAGGTGCCGCACGGCGTGGCGGTGGTCGTCGAGCGGTTCGACGAGTCGGGGCGCGTCGTGCTGATCGAGCTCGCGATCCACGTGGCGCGCGAGTCGCACAAGGGGATCCTCGTGGGCGCCCGAGGTGCGATGCTCAAGCGCATCGGAACGGCGGCGCGGGCGCGCGTGGAGCAGATGCTGGGGCGGCAGGTGAACCTGAAGCTGTGGGTGCGCGCGACGCCCGACTGGATGAACGACCCGGCGAAGCTGCGCGAGCTGGGATACGGAACCTGACATGGCGAAGCACCACCCCACCGTCGCTCGCGGCGCGCTGCCCGGAGGCTCGGGCGGCACGCCGATCGTCGCCATCGTGGGCCGGCCCAACGTGGGCAAGTCGACGCTCTTCAACCGCCTCGCGCGCGCCCGCATCGCCATCGTGCACGACGAGCCGGGGGTCACGCGCGACCGCAAGTACGCCGACACGAGCGCCTTCGGCCGGCGCTACACGCTGGTCGACACCGGCGGGTTCGACCCCGAGGACGTGGACCCGATGAAGGCCGGCATCGCCAGCCACGTGCGCGCGGCCATCGAGGAAGCCGACGCCATCGTGTTCGTCACCGACGCGACGACCGGCCCGAACGCGGCCGACCGCGCCGCGGTGAAGCTCCTGCGGATCAGCGGCAAGCCGGTGTTCTACGCGGCGAACAAGGCCGATTCGCCGAACGCCGACGCCGAGGCGTTCGAGCTCTACCGGCTCGGCGTCGACAAGGTGTACCCCGTCAGCGCACTGCACGGGCGCGGCATCGCGGACCTCGAGTCGGCGATCCTCGAGGCGATCCCCGAGGCGGAGCCCGAGCCGGAGGACGACGGGCGCGGACCGCCGCGCATCGCGCTCATCGGGCGGCCGAACGCGGGCAAGTCGAGCCTCCTGAACCGCGTGCTCGGCGAGGACCGCGTGCTCGTCGATTCGCGGCCCGGGACGACGCGGGACGCGATCGACGCGCTCGTGCAGCGCGGGGACAAGCGCTACGTGTTCATCGACACGGCGGGCATCCGGCGCAAGGCGAAGGTGGCCAAGGAAGGCAGCGCCATCGAGTCGCTGAGCGTGCTGTCGGCCATCCGCGCCATGGAACGTGCGCACGTGGTGGTCATGCTGTGCGACGCGGCCGAGGGCGTCGCCGAGCAGGATGCGAAGATCCTCGGGCTGGCCGAGGAGCGGGGGCGCGCGATGGTGGTCGCGCTCAACAAGAGCGATCTGCTCGACAAGAAGGGCTTCGCGAAGGCGGAGGAGAACGCGCGCGAGAAGCTCAGCTTTCTGCCCTACGTGCCGGTCGTGCGCGTCAGTGCGAAGACGGGACGGGGCATCCCGGAGCTCTTCGAGACCATCGATCGCGTGCGCGAGGCGTTCTTCCAGCGCGTGCCGACGGGGGAGCTCAATCGGTTCTTCGAGACGGTGCTCGATACGCATCCGCCGCCGACCATGGGAGGTCGCTCCCCGCGCCTCTATTACGTGACGCAGGCGGAGGCGGCGCCGCCGACGTTCGTGGCGATGACGAACGCGCCGGATTCGATTCACTTCTCGTACAGGCGCTACGTGCTGAATCAGCTGCGCAAGCACTTCGGGTTCGACGGGGTGCCGGTGCGCGTGCACTACAAGGCGAAGCGGAAAAGAGACGCGTAGCGCGCGGGAGATGGGAGGCGGCCCGCGCGTATGCTCGGGGAACATGCGTCGATCCTCTCTGCTCGCGCTCGCCGTCGTGGTCCTCGCTGCGTGCAGCGGTACGTCGGGAGGGACGGGCGGCGGGGGCACATCGGAAGGCGACGGCGGCGGGTCGAGCTCGGGGTCGGGGTCGAGCTCGGGGTCGGCGTCGGGGTCGGGGTCGGGGTCCGGGTCGGGGTCGGGGTCGGGGTCGGGGTCCGGGTCGGGGTCGGGGTCGGGGTCGGGGTCGGGGTCAGGATCGGGCTCAGGAGGCAGCGGCAGCGGCGGGAGCAGCGGCAGCGCGAGCAGCAGCGGCGGCGGGTCGGGAAGCAGCTCCGGCGGGTCCAGCGGGAGCAGCTCCGGAAGCAGCAGCGGAGGAGGCTCGGGGAGCAGCAGCGGCGTGTGCATGCCGTTCTGCGGGTCGGCCGTCTGCGGCGACGACGGGTGCGGCGGCTCCTGCGGCACGTGCCCGAGCGGCTACACCTGCGTCGTCAACGGCACCTGCCAGGAGAACCCCGGGAGCGTCTGCGGCAATGCCACGTGCGGCGACGCCGCGTCCTGCTGCCACTGCAACGGACAGCCAATTTGCTACGCGCTTCCGCCCGGCTCGACCTGCGCCGATCTGGGCTCCGGCTGCAATTGAGTCTTGCCCTTCGACCAGGGTCGCAGTTCCGCCGACCGCGGTAGCGGCTCGCGCGACCGAGGTCGCAGTTCGGTCGACCGAGGGATCGTTGACTGCGACCATGGTCGCAGTAGCTGCGACCGAAGGATCTTCGACCGCGACCGCGGTCGACCGAGCCGCGACCGAGGGATCGCCGACCGCGACCTCGGTCGACCGAGCCGCGACCGAGGGATCTTCGACCGCGACCTCGGTCGACCGAGCTGCGACCGAGGGATCGTCGACTGCGACCTCGGTCGACGCACGCGATCACGAAGGAGCGGCGACTGTTCCCCCGGTCAGCAGCGTCTCTCCCAGGCCCGCGAGGCTCGGCAGGTCGTGCACGTCGCTCGGGAGCTCGGGAACCCGAACGATGGGGACCTTGCCGCCGGCTCGTTCGTCGAGCGTGCGCACATGATGCGCGTCGAGCGCGGCGAGGCGCGTTGCGTCCGTGTGGGCGTGGACGACGCGGCCCGGGGCATCCTCCTCGAGCTTCAGCCCGTGCGCCGCGATGGCCGCCGCCGCGTCACGCTCCGCCGGCGGGGGCTCAGCATGCTGCGGCGGCAACCGGAACCGGTTCACCACGAAGGCGCCGCGCGGCATCCGCGCCTGCTCCAGGCGCTCGCTGAAGAAGAGCACCTCCTGGATGCTCATCGGCGCCGGGCTCGTGACGAGCACGAAGGTCACTTCGGGTGAGCGCAGCGACTCCTCGACGATCTTCGCGCGCTGCTTGAAGCCGCCGAACAGGTCGTTGAGCTCCGAGATGAACTCGGCCATCGCCGCGAGGAAACCGCCGCCGGTGATCCTCCCGAGGCCGCGCAGCACGACGGCCGCCGACCGCGCCAGGAGGTTCAGCGAGAGCTTCCCCGTCGACTCGAACGCCTGGATGAACCAGCGCATCGCCGCCGAGTCGATCGCGTCGGCCAGCCGCTCGGGCGCGTCGAGAAAGTCGAGCGCGTTCGCCGTCGGCGGCGTGTCGAGGATGATCAGGTCGAAGCGCGGATCGCGCTCCACGGCGACGAGCTTCTCCATCGCCATGTACTCCTGCGTGCCGGCGAGGGACGTCGAGACGTACTGGTACAGCTTGTTCGCCAGCAGCCGCTGCGCGCGCTCGGGCGTCGACGAGTACTTGACGACCAGCTCGTCGAACGTGCGCTTGGTGTCGAGCATCATCGCCGTCAGCGATCCCTTCAGCGGCACGCCCGCCTGCGCGAAGCGCTCCGGCGCGATCACCTGCTCCTCGGCCGACATCGTCTCGAGGCCGAGCGACTCGGCGAGACGGCGCGCCGGATCGATGGTGAGGCACAGCACGCGCCGCCCGCGGCGCGCCGCGGCCACCCCGAGCGCCGCCGCCGTCGTGGTCTTCCCCACCCCTCCCGCACCGACCGCGATGAGGACGCGGCGCGACATCACGAGGTCCGCCAGCGTCTCGGGCACGGCAGCCCGAAATAGCACAAACATCGGTCTGGTGGCGCTTCGCGCCGTCGGCCCGCCTTCCGCGGATCCTCAGGTCGCGTGGCCTCAGCTCTCGTACCCCTCGTACTCGCCGTCGGCGAGGTTGTCGAAGCGCGTGAACTGCGCGTCGAAACGCACGCGCACCGTGTCGGTCGGGCCGTTTCGCTGCTTGGCGACGATGAGCTCCGCCACGTTCCGGTCCGCCGTTTCCTTGTTGTAGTAGTCGTCGCGGTAGATGAAGCAGATGTTGTCGGCGTCCTGCTCGATGGCGCCGGACTCGCGCAGGTCCGAGAGCTGCGGGCGCTTGCCTTTCTCGCTGCGCGTCTCGACGGCGCGGTTGAGCTGACTGAGCGCGATGACCGGGAGCGACAGCTCCTTGGCGAGCTGCTTCAGGCCGCGGGAGATCTCGCTGATCTCCTGCTCGCGCGACGCCGCCCCTTCCCTGCCCTTCATGAGCTGCAGGTAGTCGACGACGACGAGGCCGATGCGCTTCTTCTTGTCGCCCTTCTCGTCCTTCTGATCGAACTCGGCCTGGAGGCGCCGCACCTTCGATCGCAGGTCGAGGATGCCGAGGGCCGGCGAGTCGTCCACCCAGATGTTGAGCGACGCCATGCGCCCGGCAGACTGGGTGAGCTTCTCCCAGTCCGTCTTGGTGAGCATGCCGGTGCGCACCTTGCCCACCTCGACGCGCGCCTCGGAGCAGAGCATGCGGTGCACGATCTGCTCTCTGGGCATTTCGAGCGAGAAGACGACGACGCCGCAGCCTGGCTCCATCCAGCGCTCGTTCGGGTCGTGCGCGCTCACGAGCTCCTGTGGGCTCGCGACGTTGGTCGCCATGTTGAGGACGAGGCTGGTCTTGCCCATGCCGGGGCGCGCCGCGACGATCGTGAGCTCGCCGTCGTGCAGGCCGCTCGTGATGCGGTCGTAGCGGTCGAAGCCCGTCGGGATGCCGGTGATGCGCGCGCCGCGCGCGTTGGCCTTCGCGATGCGGTCGAAGACGTCGTGCAGCGCGTTCTTGAGCGGCCAGACGGTGCTGGCCTCTCGGGTGCGCGCGATGTCGTAGACGGCCTGCTCCGCCGAGTCGATGAAGAGCTGCGCGTCGCCGTACCCCCCGTACCCCTGCGCCGTGACCCGCTGGCACGTGAGGATGAGCTGCCGGATGCGCCACTTCTCGTGGATCGTCCGCCCGTAGCCCACGACGTTGGCGAGCGCAGGCGCGGCGTTGAGGACCGTCGTGAGGTACGCCATGCCGCCGACCTGCGCGAGGCGATCGCGATCGCGCAGCCACGAGGCGACCGACACGATGTCCGGCGTCGTCCCCTTCATCGACAGCTCGATGCACGCCTCGAAGACGCGCCTGTGCGCCTCGGAATAGAAATGCTCGGGGTGCAGGAACTCGGCGACCTTGTCGAACGACAGCTTGTCGTTCATCACCGCCGAGAGGACGGCGGCCTCGGCATCGAGATCGTGCGGCGGCACCCTCGCTTCGACGGCGGGTGCCCCCGGGCTTTCCTGCGTTTCTCCGAAGACGACTCGCAGCTTGTCCACAGTGCTTGCCCCGAAATGCACGAACGCCCCGGTCGCTGCGTGGCGACCGAGGCGCTCAGTTGATGCTCGATCCTGTACGCCTACTTCGCGACGACTTCAACCTTCAACGTCGCGCCGACGTCACTCACGAGCTTCACGGGGATCTCGTAAGTGCCGAGCTGCTTGATCGGCTCCGCGAGCTTGATCGTCTTGCGATCGATCTTCAGGCCTGCGCCTTGCGCCGCGATGGCGTGCTCGAGGTCCTTCGTGCCGACGGAGCCGAAGAGCTTGCCGTCTTCGCCGGCCTTGAGGGTGAGCTTGATGGAGAGCGCATCGATCTTGGCGGCGATATCGCGCGCCTCCTTCTTGCCCTTCTCGGCCTTCGCGAGCGCGACCTGCTTCTCGTGCTCGATGCGCCGCACGGCGGCCGACGTCGCCGCGACCGCGAGCTGGCGCGGGAGCAGGAAGTTTCGCGCGAAACCCGGACGAACGCGAACGAGCTCGCCGCTCTTTCCGAGCTTGTCGACGTCCTGCTGGAGGATGACCTGGATGTTGGCAGGCATGATCGTTCGCTCCTCTCAACCCGCCGTGGTGACGGTGAAGGGCAGCAGCGCGATGTTGCGCGCGCGCTTGACCGCGAGCTGCACCTTGCGCTGGTGCCGCGCGCAGTTGCCGCTGATGCGACGCGGGACGACCTTGCCGCGCTCGCTCACGAAGTACTTGAGCGCCTGCGGGTCCTTGTAGTCGATGACCAGCGCCCTGTCCGTGCAGTACTTGCAGATGCGCTTCTTGCCGCGACGCCGGCCGATCTCCGCATTGAGATCCGGACCTCGATTGATGTCCTTGTCGTCGTCCATGATCGCCATGGCTACTTCTCCTCTCCGCTGCCGCCCTCGGCGCCGCCGCCCTCACCAGCACCACCACCAGCACCAGGAGCGCCGGCCTCGCGGTCGCTGCGGGCCCCCTCCTCGTCGCGATCCCCACCTTCGTCGGCGTACTCGTCGCCTTCGTCGCGGCGCGACATGCCGCGCGGCGCGTCGGGACCGAGGTCGACGAGGCCGAGCTGCTTCTCGCGCGACTCTTCGGGCTCGGTCTCCGGCGGGAGCTCGAACTTGCCGAGCTTCGCCTCCTCGGGGTCGATCTTGAGCGCGGCGAGATCCACCTCGTCGTTCGTCTGGACGGTCATGAACTTCATGACGGCGTCCTGCAGCTTCAGGTTGCGCTCCACCTCGGCGACCATGCCGCCGCCGCCCACGTACTTCACGTAGACGTAGACGCCCCGGCGCTGCTTGCCGATGGGATACGCCAGGCGGCGACGACCCCAGGCCTCGACCTTCACGGTCTTGCCCTGCTCGCGCTCGATGGCGTCGCCGACGCGCGACTGGATGCGCTCGGCGGTCTCCGCGTCCACGTCGGAACGCAGCACGTAGATGGTTTCGTATTCCTTGATGCGGATGCGGCCCGGCGTGACAGACGGGCGCGCGGCCGCGTTGGCCGGCGTCGATACGTTCACTTTTTCGTTCTCCTGGGCTCGCCCCCCGAGGGAGGCGCGGGCCCGTGGGACGTGTTGCCCACGAGCGAGGGCGGCCTTCTTAGCACATGAGGGAGGCAGCGCTAGGTCTTCGTATTGACCACGTTCATGGCGGCCTGGAGGCCGTCCGCGAGCACCCTCTGGACGGCGTCGGTCGCCGTCTTCATCACCGCGGGCAGCTCGGCGCGTTCGAGGGGGTCGAACCCCGAGAGCACGTGGTCGCGCGCCTCGCGATCCGTGGGCTTTCCGATGCCCACGCGCACGCGCACGAACTCGGGCGTCCCCATGCGCTCGATGATGCTGCGCACGCCGTTGTTACCGGCGTGGCCTCCGCCCAGCTTGAGCCTGACGGTGCCCCACGGCAGGTCGAGCTCGTCGTGGACGACGACGAGCTCCCCGGGGGCGACGCGGAAGAACGCCGCCGCCGGCTGCACGCACTCCCCGGAGTTGTTCATGTACGTCTGCGGCTCGAGCAGCCCGGCGGCGTGCCCCTGCCACTCGCCCTGCGTCCAGAGGCCCGAGAACTTGGAGCGCCAGTCGGGCAGACCCCAGGCACGCCGAAGCTCGCTCACCACGGCGAAGCCGACGTTGTGCCGCGTGCCCTCGTACTGCCGCCCGGGGTTCCCCAGGCCGACGACCAGATGCACCGGCTACTTCTTCTTCTTGTCTTCCTTGCCGCCGACCGCAGCCTCGGACGGAGGCGCCGCAGGCGCACCCGCAGCCGGAGCTGCTCCCGGAGCCGCCGGAGCCGCGCCAGCCACCGTGGGCACCGCCCCCGGAGCAGCCGCCGCACCGGGCACCGGCTCGACGACCTCCTCCTTCTCCGGCGCGACGACCGCGATGAGCGTCTGCTCCGCCGGCAGGCGCACGACGACGCCCTCCGGCAGCTTCAGCTCCTTGGTCGCCACGTGCATGCCGAGCTCGAGATGGCTCACGTCCGCCTCGAGCTTCGCCGGGATCTTGTCCGGCAGGCAGCGCACCGGCACGGTGCGGTACACGACGCGGAGAACGCCGCCCGTCGTGACGCCCACGGCCTTGCCGAGCGGGATGAGCGGGACGTTGACGTCCACCGGCTTGTCGAGGTGCACCTCGATGAAGTCCACGTGCTCGAGATCGCGCCCGAGAGGGTGCACCGAGAAATCGCGGATCATCGCCAGCATCTTCTGGCCGCTGAGGTCGAGCTCCACGACCGAGTTGCGTCCGAGCTCGGTCTTGAGGACCGCCGTCACTTCCTTCGGGCTGACGGAGATCGCTGTGGTCGGCCGGCCCGGGCCGTACGCGATCGCGGGGACGAATCCCTCGCGGCGCAGGCGGCGGGCGGCGCCCTTTCCGGCGGCGTTGCGGGACTGGGCCTTCAGAGACGGGAGCTGAGCTGCGGTCATGGCGTCCTTCCATCCCCTGTCCGCCGGCGACTGGCCGGCATGCGGGGTTCGATGTGGGGGCGCTTGTGTAGCAGAAAACGCGGAGGAGCACAGGGGTCGGGGTCGCGTGGCAGGCTCGTGCCGCCCTGCGGGCGTCACTGCGCCTGCAAGGACAAGGGGAGCTCGCCTCGGCGCTTGGGTATTGGGCTCGCCGCATGATTGCCCGCTCCTTTGCTGGGCGAAAGGAGCGGGCAATCATGCGTAAGCTGCCACACCAGAAGCTCT
>DASVWO010000346.1:0-2069 GCA_036393165.1 Polyangiaceae bacterium
TCTGATGCCCGGGGATCCCGAGGACCTGCTGCCCGGGACGCGTGTCGATCGCTACCTCGTGCTGAAGATGATCGGCCGCGGGGGCATGGGCGTCGTCTACATGGCGTACGACGAGGAGCTCGATCGAAGGATCGCCCTGAAGCTCCTGGCACCCCACGCGAGGGGGGACGAAGCCAGCAGCGGCGCGCAGCGCCTGCTCAGGGAGGCCCAGGCGCTCGCGCGTCTCTCGCATCCGAACGTGGTCAGCGTGTTCGACGCCGGGTCGTTCGAGGGCCTCGTGTTCCTGGCGATGGAGTACCTCGACGGAGTCACCCTGCGAGAATGGCGTGCGGCGCAGCCCCGAAGCGTGCGCGAGATCCTCGCAGTGTACGCGCAGGCGGGACGCGGCCTCGAGGCGGCGCACGCCGCAGGCATCCTTCATCGCGACTTCAAGCCGGACAACACCGTGATCGACGCCGGTGGGCGCGTGCGCGTGCTCGATTTCGGCCTGGCCCGTCTCGGGCCGTCGCTCGCGTCGTTTCCGGAGCTGGAGATGGAGCTCGCCGACACCGAGATCATGAGGACGCCATCCATCCCGCTCCGCGGACCGCTGACGCAGTTCGGTGACTTGCTCGGCACTCCCGCGTACATGGCCCCGGAGCAGTTTCGCGGGGGGCCGATCGACGCGAAGACCGACCAGTTCTCTTTCTGCGTGGCTCTCCACGAGGCTCTCTACGGACTGCGCCCCTACGACGGCGGCACGCTGGCCGAGCTCCGGACGAAGCTCGAGGCAGGCGACGTGCCCGAGCCGCCTGCCGGCATCAAGGTGCCCGGGTCCGTGCGCGCCGCGCTCCTTCGGGGCCTCCGTCCCAAGCCCGACGAGCGCTTCGCTTCGATGGGGGCACTCCTGGCGGCTCTGGAGGCCACGACGGGGCGAAGGCGCACGAACGTCGTCATCGCCGCGAGTGCGGCGGTCGTCGTCGCAGGGCTCGCGGTCGTGTCGGCGGGACGGTCTTCGAGACCCCCGATGTGCGCCGGCACCGAGAGCGAGATGAACGGCGTGTGGGACGACGCGCAACGCGCCGCCGTCGCTTCGGCGTTCGATCGGAGCGGTAATCCTCGCGCGAAGGACGCGTGGAATCGCGTGCGACCGGTGCTCGACGACTACGCCGCGCGCTGGGTGGCGATGCGCACCGAGTCATGCGTCGCGACACGCGTCCGCGGCACGCAATCGGACGAAGCGCTCGACCTTCGCACCGCGTGCCTGGATCAGCGTCGCGCCGAGCTCTCGGCGACGGTGGCGGCACTCTCGACCGCCGCCGAGAAACTCGTCGACGACGCGGTGAAGACTGCCCGCGCCCTGTCGCCGCTCGACGCCTGCGCGGACGTGCCGGCCCTTCGCGCTCCGTTCGCGCAGCCGCACGACCCGGCCGCGCGCGCCAGGGCGGCAGCCATCCGCGACCGGATCGGACGTGCCACGGCGCTCGTGCACACGCACAAGTTCGAAGAGGCGGCCAACCTGGCCTCCGAAGCTGCGCACGATGCGCACGACCTCGGCAACCGGGCGCTCGAGGGAGCGGCGCTGTTGCAGCAGGCGGACGCCGAGGGGTTCATCGGTAGAATGGAAGCCGCTCATCGACTCGCCCACGACGCAGCTCTCGCGTCGAACGTCGCGCGTGACGACTCGACCGAAGCCAGCGCGTGGTCGGAGCTCGTGCTCACGATTGCTCTGGGCGACGGACGCGTCGAGGACGCCGACGAGTACGCGGCGCTCGCGGACGCGGCCATCACGCGCGCCGGCGGTTCGTACGCGCTGCGGAGCGAGCTCGCTCAGCGTCGCGGCGACGTGCTCTACGCGCGCGGGAAGATCCGGGAGAGCGTGCCCGTCTACGAGGAGGCCGTGTCCTTCGCGGCGCGAGCATGGGGGCCCGACTCGGCCCGCACCGCCGAGCGCGACGTGGACGTGGCCACCAGCGTCGGCGATCTCGGCAAGACGCGCGAGGCGATCGCGCGCCTCGAGGGTGACGTGGCGAAGGAAGCCGCCGAGTACGGTGACGCGAGCCCGCTTCTCGCCAGCACGCTGTACGACC
>DASVWO010000347.1:0-4415 GCA_036393165.1 Polyangiaceae bacterium
GCTCGTGGCCATCGGCGAGTCGCGCGCGAAGAACCCGCCGAAGCAGGGGGACAAGCCGGCCGACGACAAGCCGATCGCCGTCGAGCCGCCGCAGGAGCCGTGCCCGCAGGGCCTCGTGCTCATCGACGCCAAGTGCACCGCGCCGACCGAGGACAAGCCGCACCTCTGCGACGAGAACGACCAGGCCGACTGCCAGAAGCAGTGCGACCGGGGGCACGCGGCGAGCTGTGGCGCGCTCGGGGTGCTGTCGGCGCGCAGCCGCGATTTCGCGAAGGCGCTGGGCGCGCTGAAGAAGGGATGCGACGGCGGCGACATTCACAGCTGCGTCAACCTCGGGGACATGACCCTCGAGGGCCTCGGCACGAAGGCGGATCCCGCGGCGGCGGCGCCGCTCCTCGACAGCGGCTGCTCGGGCGGCGACGCGATGGGCTGCGCGCGCCTCGGCGTCCTCTATCACGCGGGCAGCGGCGTCGCGCACGATGACGCGCGCGCCGCGAAGCTGCTGCGCAAGGGATGCGACGGCGGGCAGGCGCGGGCGTGCGGGGAGCTCGGGCTCATGACGCGCGACGGAGCCGGCGTCACGGCGGACGCGAACGCGGCGACGGGTCTGCTCCGCCGCGGGTGCGACGGCGGCGACGCGAGGAGCTGCACCGCGGTCGGTGAGCTCTTCGAGGCGCGCGACCCGATCGCCGCGTCGATCTACTACGAGCGCGGCTGCTTCGCGTCGGACTGGAAGGAGTCGGGCAAGTCGTGCGCGGGGCTGGGGCGCGTGACGCAGGCGGGCCCGATGGCCAACGAGGCGCGCTCCAAGGACGCGTACTCGTGGGCGTGCAACAAGATGAACGCGCTCGGCTGCGCCGTGCTCAAGGTGGCGTGGGGCGACTCGCGCCCGGTGTTCCCGGACGTCCAGGAGCAGATCCGCCTCCAGGACGCGTGCAACCGCGGCGACGCGCGCGCGTGCGCCGTCCTCGGCGTGCTCCAGGTGGCGACCGGTAACGCGATGGGCAAGAGCACGCTCGACCGCGCGTGCACCATGAACGATCAGTGGGCGTGCGCGCTCAAGGCGAAGGCCCACTGAGCTTCGAGGCTCGGATCGCCTTCTCCTCCTGGCCGAGCTCCCCGATGGCCTCGAGGCACTTCTCGGCGACGCGCTTGTAGGTGCGCGGGCTCTCGGGCGCGTCGAGCAGCGTGCCGAAGTCGATGGGCTTTCCGTAGACGATGTGGATGGCGGGCCCGCGACGCGTGATCCCGGAGACGATCTGCTTCACGAAGTCGTTCTGCAGCCCGTTGACGAACACGGGCACCACGGGTACGCGCGCCTTGCGGATGACGCGCCCCACGCCGCTCTGCGCCGGCAGGAACGTGTAGGGGTCGTCGTCCTTCTTGCGCGTGCCCTCGGGGTGGACGCCCACGAAGAAGCCGCCGCGCCGGAGCAGCGACGCGAGCTCGTCGAGGCTCGCGAGGTTCAACGCCGCGCGCTTCCTGTCGCGGAAGATGGGCGGGTACATCGCGAAGAAGCTCATGGCGCCGTTCACGAACGGGCCGAGGACGCTGTCGTAGAAGAAGTTGCTGCGCACCGGGAAGAGCAGCCGGTTGCGCATGCCGCGCGACACGAGCTCCGCGGTCACGACGTACAGGTCGTAGAAGGAGCGGTGGTTGGCGACGCACACGACGCTCTCGTTCGGGCTCCACGCGGGCAGCCGATCGAGCCCGTGCACGTGACGCAGGCTCGCCGTGACCGCGCGGATCCACCACTGGCCGACCGACCGTTGCAGCACGCGCAGCGTCGAGTTCACGACGCCCGGCTGCAGGCTGCGGCGGATGAAGCGGATCTGCGCGCGCTCGAGGCGCGTGAGCGACGAATCGCCCATCTCGAGCAGGTCGAACTCGCGCTCCTCGTGTTCGGGGCTCTCCTCGGTCATGACGGGCTGGGGCTGCACGGCGAGGCCGATGGAAGATCAGCCCACCGCTGCGGATCAAGGGCGACCGGTGACACGCGTGTCAGCGTTTCCTCACGGAGCGCGCGCGCACCGGAAGCCGTTGTCCGAGTACCGCACCGTGGGGTCGTCGCCCACGCGCGTGGCGACGAAGAGCTGGTTGGCCGGGTAGTTGTACGAGGCACCGCGTATCGAACGTTGCCCCGTGTCGGTCAGGTACGCGCAGTCGTTGCACGGGTTGGCGTAGCTCGCGTAGGCATCGAGGTTCCACTCCCAGAGGTTGCCCGTGAGGTCGGCTTGCCCCCAGCGTCCGTTGCCCTTCGGGTCGAGGCCGGCGATCGCGACCTGCGACACGCACGCCGCGTAGGACGCGTACGTGCAATCGATGGTCTCGGACGTCGAGGGGCTCGACCACGCGTAGACGCGCTGCCCTTGTGCGTCGCCCCCTCCGGCCGCGGCGTAGTTCCATTCGGCCTCGCTCGGCAGGAAGCCGCCGTCCCAGATGCAGAACGCGTAGGCCGACGCCCAGTCGACGCAGTTGATCGGCAGCGATTCGTTCGGTCCGGGCGACGAGGTCCACGTCGAGTTCGCACCGTCGCAGGTCAGCCAAGAGTCCCAGTACGCCTTCTGGTCGAGGTTGGGCGCCGTCCACATGCCGTTCCAGCCCCGCTCGTAGCTGCCTGGTGAGCTGCTGTCTGTCAGCCCCATGCCGCTGTTGAGGTGCGTGTGGACGCCCGTGCCCGCGGTGGGGCGGAATCCGTTGACCCAGGCCGTGACGAAGTTGCGGAAGCGGCCGACGGTGACCTCGTACTTGTCGAGCGCGAACGTGCTGACCGTCGCCGGATTGGTCATGTCGGCGTTGGTGACGCCGTCGTAGCTCCGCAAGAAAGTGCCGCCGTCGACCATCAGGCTCGTGCAGCACGACTGGTCGCCCGTCGCGCCGCAGCCCGCGCGCGTACCGGCGTCCAGGATCTGTCCCTGGCAGCTCGGCGCACACTGGTCTGTCCCGCCCGTGCAGCAATAGGCATCGGTGCCGGCGCCCCAGCACGCACCCCCGTCGGGACAAGCCGCGGGCGTGCCCCATTGAAAGCAAGGACCGACTTTCTCGCACGTCTGCAGGAGACCGTTCACGCAACGCGTCTGGCCGCCCGTGCACAACTGCGGGGCGCATTGGACGGGCGCCTCGTCGGACGTGTCGGCCGCGACGTCCCGGGGTGGCGCGGCGTCGAAGGGACCGCCCTCTCCATGGCCATCCGACGTCGTGACGTCGCTCGGGGTGCGATCGTCCGTCGAGCCGTCGCCGCGCGCATCGCCTCCGCCCTCGGACGTCACCGACGAATCGGAGCTGCCGTCGTCGCTGCCGGGCGGAAACACGTCGATGCCGAAGATGGCGTCGCACGCGAGAAGCGCGCACGGTGCAGCGAGGCCGCAAGCGACGACGAGCACCCTGCCGAGGCGAAACACCGCTAGAAGCTCCCTCGCAACAGGACTCCGCAGCCGTTCGATCCGACCTGTACGGAGTCGCTGGGGGCCGTGAGCCAGAAGATGGCGCCTCCGACGGCGAGAGCGGCTCCGATGCCGCCGATCACGGTCGCGACGGTGCCGAGGTCGGCGGCGCTCTGCGAGTCGGTGTACCCGGCCGTTCCGCCCTCGGCCCGCGCCGAGTCGTCCTTCGCCTTGGCGATGCCGACCAGGACGCCACTGGCGACGAGCGCTCCGACGCCGACGCCCGCGACGGACGCACTCGCGATGCGCCGGCCGGTCCAGTACGGCGGCTCGACTGCAGGAGGCGCCGCGACGGCCTCCTTCGACGGAGGCGCGATCGGCGCGAGCTCCGGCACGACCACGGTGGCCATCCGACCCGCGTCGGCGACGGTCACCGAGCCGCTCCAGTCCTCGCGGCCCGGGGCGCGCGCGGTGACCGCGTGCACGCCGGGATCGATGGGAATCGCCTCGCTCCACGCGCCCCGATCGATCTCGCTGCCGTCGCGCGAGATGACGAGGCCCGGCACGTCGTGGGCGACGCGGATCGCCAGCCGGGACAGTCTGGGTTCGAGCGCCGACTGACGCCGGCGCGCTTCGGCCAGATCGTCGGCGCGCCCGAAACGCTCGGCTGCGGACGCGGCTTCGCCGAACTCGGTCCACGCGCTCGCCGTGCGCCCCTCGTGCTCGTAGCAATCGCCGAGGTTCAGCAGGACGCCGGAGCCGGGATAGACCTTGCTGGCGGCTTCCAGCTTGGGGCAGGCCGCATCGTAGTGACCCGCCTCCATCAGGGGCTTTGCTTCGTTGAACAGGGCACGGGCCGTCGCTTGATCCTCGGCGCTCTGCGCGTACGCGCCGCGTGCGCTCATCAGGACGACCCCCGCGGCGGCGACGCGCCCGCCGAAGGATCGGTGACTAGAGATGGTCATAGGGGCTGGCGTGGGGCGTGGGATCGCTGGTCGGCGCGGAAGGCTGCGGCGGGGTCGGCGCCGCCGG
>DASVWO010000348.1:0-28520 GCA_036393165.1 Polyangiaceae bacterium
GTCGTAGAGGATCTCCTCGGGTCCGGCGTCGGCGTCGAGCACGATCCGCGGACGACCGCGACGGTCGTAGACCACGCGCTTGAGAACCGCGCCTCCCGACAGAGATCCGCCGCTGTCGGTCACGGTCTCCACCCGGTCGAAGGGGCCATAGGTCATCGTGGTCCCGAGGGTGCCGTTGCCCTCGAGCGCGGCGACCGGCCTTCCCCAGAGGTCGTTGGTCACGGACCTCACGTTGCCTTGCCCATCGCCCACCGACGTCGTCGGCCCCCTGTATGTAGTCGGGAGGATGGACCCGTCGGGATAGGAGACACTCGTCACCCGCCCGAGGAGATCGTACGTCGTGACGGTCTGACCGTTGAACGACGAGCCGTCGAAGTACGGCCGATACAGGTGCGTCACGCGGCCCGCGTAGTCGCGTGTCGTGAGGGTGTCGACGAGCTGGCCGTCGAGCCGGCCGGAGTCCAGCTTCGTCTGCTGTGTCCGGCCGAGCGAGTCGAGCGCCTCCGTCAGGATGGCGCCCGCGGCGCCCCCCGCGCCGAAGTTCTGCGTCACGACGCTTCCGAAGGGCGTTCCCGAGGAGGGGGCAGCGTAGCTCGTGAGGGTCGAGGTACCCGTGGGAGAGTACGTGGCCCTCGGTCTGCCGAATCCGTCGTACGCCATCGTCGTCGTCAACCGATTCTCGTCCACACGAGCGGCGACGACGCCGAGCCCGGGATGGTAGACCGTGCTCGTGACGTGCCCGAGAGGGTCGATGTGGACCACCGGGAACATGTTTTCTGCGGTGTCGTAGCCGATGGACTGAATCCTCCGTTCGCCGGTCCCGTCCTTTCTCTCTTCGGAGATCACCGCGGTCGGCAAGCCCGTGAAGTCTCGCTGGTACTCCGTGTAGTGCGTCTGTACGCCGTCCGGCTGCGGCTGCGGCAGGGGTCCGTAAGACGTTCCGCTCGCGGGGTCCGGATCGTCCGTCTGACGAACGAGAAGACCTTGCCCGTCGTATTCGAAGGCTGTCTGCCGGCTCGCCTGCTCGCCCGAGGCGCTCACGCTCGTCTCCGTGCAAAACGTCGGGTTGGCGACGAGCCAGTCGGCGACGTCGTTCTGGTACGAACAGTTCATGGAGTCCATCGGTCGCGCGGCGACACCCGGAGTCGAGCTCCGGCTCGACACGTTCCCGTATGCGTCGAACTCGGCGTTGGTCACGTCATCCGATACGAAGGAGAGCGTGCCATCGGGCAGCCTGTCCAAGATCAGGTCCTCGACGTGCGAAGGCACGACGTCATAAGGTCCCGAGCCCCTCACGAGGTATTGCGTCGTGCGAGTGGCGGTGCGCGAGGTGCCGTCGTTCAAGGTGGTCACCGCGGCTTCCAGCGTGGGAAGGCCCGCGAGCGGATAGAAGACGACCGGCCCCTGCGTGTTGGCGGAGAGGTCGAATACCTTCGTGATGACTTCGCCGGCCCTCACGTCCACGACCCTTTCGACCGCAAATCCCAGAAAGCGGCTCTGAAGCTGGTCGAATCGGCCCTGCTGGAACGTGTACGTGAACTGGTTGAACTCGGTGGGGCTCGCGACCACGCCGTCGTCCACGTCGAGCTCTTTGACGACCCACATTCCCCCGTGCACGCACGAGAGCGGGGTGACACAACCATCGTCCGTCGTATCTTGGAGCGGCGCGTAGCTCACGATGGAGTGTGGTCCGAAGGAGCCCGCCGCTTCCGTCAACAGGTCCGGCTTGCTCCCGTGGCGGACGTACAGCTCGAGCGCGTCGTTGCTGATGGCCGCGATGTCCTCGAGGCCGTCGCCGTTGAGGTCGAGCACGACGAACGGGCTTGCGTGAAGCTGGGTCGCGGGATCGTCCTGCACGGAGACGCCCAGGTTGGTCGGAACCATGCGCCCGAGCACGTATCGATAGGACACGAGCGGCGAGGACGTGGCGCTGACGTAGCGCCGTACGACGTCCGCGATGCCGTCCTCGTTGGTGTCCATCGCTCGGACCCCCATTTTCGCGTTCTCGTTCCATCCCATCTGCGTGTCGGAGTCGAAGAGCTCCGGGGCGACGGGGGTGTGATCGATCCCGAACGCGGTGACGAACTCCGAGAAGCCGACTCCGAGGTTTTCCTGCAATACGAGGCGGTCATCGGCGTTGAACAGCAGGATGGGCCCCGAATATTCGGTGAGTACGTCGTCGAGACCGTCGCCATTGAGGTCGACGAACAGTTTCGGCGAGCCGATGGCATAGACGATCTGGTTGTCGGGGGAGCTCACGCTGCATGCCATCAGCTGCCAGTTGCCGGGGTACTGCGGAGGCGTCGTCTCGTAGACGCCGTTGATCTTCGTGAACGTGTCGGCGCGTGCCCCGATGTAGTAGGAGCCGTTGGGGCACTGGCCCGACCCGTGGACCCCGAAGTAGTTGCTCGGAGCGTCGGTCGCCGACAAGACGTCGCTCTGCCCGTCGCCGTTGATGTCGGCCACGACGAGCCCGTAGTTCGCCAGGTTCGCCCCGATGGCCGGGCCGTCCGTGAAGCGCGCCGCGGCGGTGATCCCAGGATCCGAGCCGCCCACGTTGACGGCCGTCGGCGCACCGCCGAAGTCGTTGTGCAAGATGAGGTCGGGGAAGCGGTCGCCATCGAGGTCGGCGGCCGTCACGCGCAGGTACCCGTCCATGACCGTCTGGGGAGACTGGGTCGGGTCGTCCACGCCCATCATGAAGATGGTGAAGTTCCAGCTGCCGCTGGAGTTGGTGGCGAGGTAGATCGCGTGCGCGGGCGGCAGGAGATCCTGCAGACTCAGCAAGATGTCGGGATGGCCGTCGCCGTTGAAGTCGGTGATCTGGAGCGTGGTGCTCCACGGGATGGGCGTCTCGACGTCCGGCCCCAGGCCCGTTCCGGTCGACAGTCGCAAGTGGAAGTTCCTTGCGAGGCCGAAGGGTTGAGTCGGATCGGCGGGGACGTACAGGATGTCGCTCTTGCCGTCGTTGTCGATGTCGAGCGAATAGAAGTCCAGGTAGACCGGCGCGTTCGTCCCATCCTCGAGTCCGATGGCTCCCGGGTTGGACAAACCGGGATATGGGTCGAACTGGTCGGACCCTGCGGAGTAGCTGAATGTCTGCTGCCGACACAGCACGGCGGCGTTCGAAACCGTCGGCGGTTGCCCGTCGCACTCCTCGACCTGTTGAAGAAGGCTCCGCCCCGTCGAGTCGCTCGTTCCGTAAGTGAGCGAGAGGGTACGAAGGAGCGACGGCGTCGTCGGGTTCGGGCCGTACATCTCCAGTTTCACGAGTCGAGAGGCCAGCGCCGTTGCGACCCCGGAGACGTAGCCTATTCGCGCGTCACCTCGCCCTTGGTCGTAATAGAGCTTGATGGACCGAAGCGCGGGCAAGTTGCGCGACGGAACGCCGGGCGCGAAGACGCCCAGGTTGCTCGTGTAGTCGATCTCCGTCGGCAGGAGCTCCATCTCGTCCGGCTTGAAGTAGTCGAGCGGCTGAGCGGGCACCGGCTGCCGCGAGTACGACACGGTCATGGTGTTGCCAGACCGGTCGACGACCTGGGAGAGTCCCCAGCCAGTCCGCACGGTCGAAGGACCGCTCGGCGTCTTGCGGAGGTGCGCGTCGACGGCGCCGTAGTAGAAGTTCCGTCCGTCCTTCTTCTTCTCGAGAAAGGACGTCGGCCCGAGGTCGTCCGCGTCGAGAGCGAGGATGCGCGAATGATCGTCGTGAAACTTGCGATAGGTGCCGTCGGCGACCTGAACGAGGACCTCGCCATCCAGGCAGAAGCTGTCGGACGTGTCGAAGCTCAGCGGACGAGGCGTATTTCCCGTCGACCGCGGGTTCTGGCACCGATTGACCCACGGCAAGCCGGACAGGCTCCAGCCCTCGCCGGCCAGCCCGCCACCGCCGGCGCTGTCGTAATCGAGCGACAGCTCTGGTTCGATCCCCGCCCGCCCCGGCGGCACCCAGATGGGCACGTGGTAGTGCGCCCTGCCGCGATCGTCGACGGTCATCTTCGCGTCGCCGAGCGGTGGGTTGACGACCGAAGCCGTGTCCGGTGGATCGGGGAGGATCGTCTGGGAAGGGGCGCCCGCAGCGTTGGGCGGAGTCGCATCGATGGCAAGCTGCACCGGGGTGAGCACACCGGAGTAGACCCGCACGTCTCGTACGTTGCCGGTGAAGTAGTTGTCGTTGTTCGAGCAGTCGCCGGCGTTCCCGATGGCCACGGCTTCGTTCACGCCGGCGTACCAGACCGGGGATCCGGAGCCCGCCTTTCCCTGGCCGATCTCGGCGTCGTCTACGTAAAAGTGGATGGCATTCGTGTCGTACGTGCCCGCGATGTGGTGCCAGTTGCCGTCCCAAATGCGCGCCGGGTCCACCTCGGGCGAAAACACATATTGACCGGTGCCCCACGCAGACCCGGAGGCTCCCGTATACACGTAGAATCCGGCGCCGCCGTTCCATCCGGTGAAGAGGGCGTATTGACCTTGCAAGCATTGGAACTGCTTGTCGAAGACATAGTGGTTGGGCGGCTGGGTGCCGGTTCCCTTGACCCAGGCGTCGACCGACACGGTCTGCGGCTCGAGGGATGTGTCGGCCTGGGCGGCCGCGACCTGGTGACCGTCGAAGCGAAGCGACGGGCCGTCGGTTGACCACGTCGGAGCGGTCGCTCCCGTCGTGGTGGAGCCGAGGGTGAGATCGTGACCGTTGCCTGTGCTGTCATGCGCGACCTGCCCGAAGCCTTCGTCGAGCGGCCACTCGGCGACCAGCACCGCCGGAGCGCCGCCACCTGCAGTCGTCGCCTGTCGCGTCGTTCCGAGGCCCTCGTGGCCAGCATCGCGGGCGCCGCATGCAACGAGGGCCGCCAGAGCACACAGCGGGAAGACGTTGCGCATGGCCGCGTCCGCGTGCAACGAGCGCACCGACGCGATGCTCCGGTAGGTGGTCGAGAAAATGCCTTTCACGCGAGGGTCGGGCGGGCAGGATCGCGTGTCGCATTCGTAATGTGACGTCGCATGCGACGTCGCATGCGACTGGGGTGGCATGCGTCGGCGGCCGCGTTCGTGACCGTGTCCCTGGTCAAGGGCGCTAGCGCGCCGCGAGCTCGAGCCAGATCCCGCCCTTCGCGTGCGTGGTCCCGAATCGTGCCTGCATCACCGGCACGTTCGTGGGGCGAACGATGCGGAACTTGCGCAACGCCAGCGCCAGCATGATCTTGGTCTCCAGCGTCGCCAGGGCCGCACCGATGCATATGCGCGGGCCCGCGGCGAAGGCCTGGTACGCGAACTTGTGCCGTCGGGCGACGTTCTCCGGGAGGAAGCGATCCGGATCGAACGAATCGGGGTTCTCCCAGAATCCCGGGTGACGATTCGTCGCGTAGTTGCAATAGAGGAGCATCGAGCCGGCGGGGATCCGTCGCGTGCCGATGACGTCGTCCTTCAGGGCCGTGCGCGGATGAAAGGAGAACGGCGGGTAGAGGCGCAACGTTTCCTGGAAGACGCGGCCGAGAACCTTCAGCTGGTCGATCTGCTCGAAGGTCGGGTCGCCCTCGGGCATCACGCGGAGGATCTCCTCGTGGACCTGGCGCGCCGCCTCGGGTTGCGTGGCGAGGATGTGCCACGTCCAGGCGAGGCCGGTCGCCGTCGAGTCGTACCCGCCGAAGATGGATGTCTTGACCTCGTCGCTCAGCTGCTCGTCCGTCATCGGCCGGCCCGCGTCGTCGCGCGCGGCGAGCAGCAG
This sequence comes from Polyangiaceae bacterium, assembly GCA_036393165.1. Classification (GTDB taxonomy): domain Bacteria; phylum Myxococcota_A; class Polyangia; order Polyangiales; family Polyangiaceae; genus Palsa-1150. The sequence goes on from DASVWO010000348.1 coordinate 5,720, forward strand.
TCCGAGCAGGTCGTTCCCTTCCTTCCCCTTCTTTCGCCGCGAATCGACCATGTCCGCGATGATGCGATCGAGCTCGGCGCGCGCCGCGAGCGCCTTCCGGCGACCCGGAAGCGGGAACCACTCGGGAAGGAAGAACGTCGGAGCGCGCAGCGCGAGGTGCCGCCCGAGGACGTCGAAGGCCTTGTCGATTCGCGCGATGAGGACGTCGTCGACCTGCATGCCGAAGAACGCCCGCAGGAGCGCGCTCATCGTGTACGAGGACATCGCGCCCCACATCTCCATCGGCCCGCTCTCCGGCCGCCACGCGTCGATGCGTTCCTTGGCGGCGTCGACCACCACGGGAACGATCGACGCCACCCGCGCCGCGGAGAACGGCGGCTGCATCATGCGCCTCTGCCGGAGCCACGAGTCGCCGTGATTCACCACGAGCCCGTTCCCGATCATGATGTCGGCGCGCTGGAACAGAGGGCCTTTGGAGTAGTTCTTCTGATTGTCCAGCATGATGTGCCGCAAGTGATCCGGGTGGTGCACGAAGAACGCCGTGACCGGTCCGATCGGAAGCGGCACCACCTCCTCCTCATCGCGCATGGCTTCGACGAACAACCCGGTGGGGTCGGCGATCAGTCGCGGGAGGACACCGAGAAGTGGGAATTTTCGCATGGCTACCCCTCCCTCCCATCGTCTACGCGTCGAGCACCGGCGGGAAGCCCCACGCCGCGAACAGCTCGGGCAGCACGAACGTGGTCAGCTCGACGACGCGACCGCCGGCGTCGAGCGACAGGACGGTGAGGCAGACGGCGCGGTAGCGACCGTCCGCCCCGCGGACGTAGGCCATTCCGCCGGGCTCGCCGTTCATCGGCGCGGGCACGATCCGGTAGCGCCCGGGGCGCGGCTCGCCATCCCACGTGCCCGGGGATCGCATCGTCGCCAGGACCGCATCTCTCCCGTGGAGCCAGTACTCCCACGGCGGCATGCTCATGATCGCGTCGTTCGCGAGCAGCGTGGCGAAGTCGTCGAAGTCGCCGCTCTCCCACGCGTGCACGAACCGGTCGACGACCTCGGCGTGCCGCGGCGCGAGCGCAGGGGACTCCGCGTGTGCGGGCAGCCGCGCGATCGCGGCGCGCGCACGCTGCAGGGCGCTGTTGATCGCCGCCTCGGTGGTCTCGAGGAGGGCGGCGACCTCGGCGACGCTCCAGTCGAGGACGTCGTGAAGGACCAGCGCGGCGCGCTGGCGCGGCGGCAGCACCTGCACGACGCGCACGAACGCGAGCCGCATGCCCTCGCGCAGCCGCGCGACCTGCTCGGGTCCCGGCACCGCGGGCAGCAGCGCGTCGGGGTACGGCTCGAGCCACAGGATGTCCGAGCGCGGCGCCGTCGTGGGCGGACCGGGGGCGACGGCCGGTCCCACGTCTTGCGGCAGCACGCGCCGCTGCCGGTGCCGGAGCATGTCGAGGCACGTGTTGGTCGCGATGCGGTACATCCACGCGCGGAAGCTCGCGGTCGGCTCGTAGGACGCGAGATGCCGCCACGCCTTGAGGCGCGTCTCCTGGAGCGCGTCTTCGGCGTCCTGGTAGCCGCCGACCATCCGGTACGCGTACGCCGACAGCTCGCGGCTCAAGGGCTCGACGAGTGCGCGAAAAGCGGCCTCGTCTCCGGCCTTCGCGGCATCGACGAGCGCCTGCTCGCTTTTTTCGAGCACGACCGATGAGTGCTCCACCGGGCCGACGTTTTACGGGCTAAAGGCAGGTACTTCAACATGAGCAAGGTTCGCGTTCACAACATGTGCGTCTCACTCGACGGCTTCAGCACGGGCGCTGGCCAGAGCCTGAAGGCACCCTTCGGCCATGCCGGCCACCGGCTGATGCAGTGGTTCACCGGCACCCGTACGTTTCGCCTCATGCAGGGCCAGCAAGGCGGGACCACGGGCATCGATGACGCCTTCGCGAGCCAGTGGGGGCCAGGCATCGGCGTGGAGATCATGGGACGCAACAAGTTCGGCCCGCAGCGCGGACCGTGGACCGACGAGGAGTGGAAGGGCTGGTGGGGCGACGAGCCGCCGTTCCACACGCCGGTCTTCGTGCTCACCCATCACGTCAGGCCCTCGATCGAGATGAAGGGCGGCACCACGTTCCACTTCATCGACGCCAGCCCGGCCGAGGCGCTCGCGGAAGCCAGGAAGGCCGCGGGTGGCCTCGACGTCCGCATCGGCGGCGGCCCCTCCACCGTCCGCGAGTTCCTGGCCGCAGACCTGGTCGATCACATGCACGTGACGATCGTGCCGATCCTGCTCGGCCGCGGCGAGTCGCTCTGGCAGGGCCTCGAGGGCCTGGAGGAGCGCTTCACCATCGAGTCGGTCACCGCCCCCAGCGGCGTCACCCACATCACGTTCACCCGTCGTTAGGGTCACGCCCCGTACCACACGACCGGCGGCACCGTGTTCGAGGCAACCGGGATGCTACGGTGGGCACGTGCGGATCCTGCTCGTCGAAGACAGCCCGCGCGTCGCTGATGCCGTGGGTGCCGCCTTGCGCGCTCGCTCGCTGACGGTGGTCGTCGCCGACAGCGTGGGATCAGCCAACGCCGCCTTCGAAGCACAGCACTTCGACGTCGCCGTGGTGGACATCGGGCTCCCCGACGGCTCGGGCCTGCAGTGGTGCCGTTCGACGCGTGAGGCGGGCAGCACACTTCCCATCCTCTTGCTCACCGCACGCGCCGACGTGGCAGACCGCGTCGCGGGGCTCGATGCCGGGGCCGACGACTACCTCGGCAAGCCGTTCGCCATGGACGAGCTCGTGGCGCGCGTGCGCGCTCTCTCGCGTCGCGGTCCCCGCTGGAGCGAGTCGCTTCGCACGTACGGCGGGGTCGCGCTCGAGCGCGACAAGCGCACCCTGACCGTCGACGGCACCGCGCTGCCGCTGACCGCCCGCGAGTTCGACATCGTCGCGCTCCTCGCATGGCGAGACGGGCGCGTGGTGGCGCGAGACGACCTCCTCGAGGCCGTCTGGGGAGAGGCCACCGAGCGAGCCGCCGCCAGCCTCGAGGTCCTCGTCGCGCGCATCCGGCGCAAGCTCGCCGATCGAGGTGTCACCGACGCGGTGCGCACGATCCGTCACGTGGGGTACGCATGGGGCCTCGAGCTCTCGAAGCGCGCCTGACGGGGCGCATGCTGCTGCTGGCGGGCCTCGTGCTCGTCGGCGTCGGAACGGCGGCGGTGATCGTCACCGATCGCGCGCTCGACGCAGCCGATACCTCCAGAGCGCTGGCGAGTGCCGCGGCCGGAAGGTACGCGCTCGACGACGAGCTCGAAGAAGGGGATTCGCCGCAGGCCGGGATCGACGAAGTGGTCAGCCAGGCGGCCAGCGAGGGCGTGCGCCTGACGGTGACGCGGCCGGCGCGAGGGCCGGGCGTGCCAGGCCTGTCCCTGCCGGAGCTGTCGCCGGGTTCCTGCGCGACGGTCGCCGACGAGGGCGGGGTTCCCTGGAGAGCGTGTGCGGCGGAGGGGAAGCGGGCTGCCGTCGTGGCAGCCGTCCCGATCGGCGAGAACCGGGCCGTCGTCGCGACGCTGGCGCGCGGCATGCTCGGCGTGGTGGCGATCGCGCTGCTGCTTCTGTGGCTCTCGGTGAAAGCCGCCGTCCGCGCTCCGCTGCGCGAGCTCAAGGCCATCATCGGCTGGACCACGAGCATCGTCGACACCGAGCGCGCCGCCCCTCCCCCGCCCGCGCGCACTCTGGAGATCATCCGTCTCGAGGAAGCGTTCGACACGCTGGTCCGGCGGCTGCTCGAGGCTCTCGCCCGAGAGCGCGCCAACAGCGCGCACATCGCACACGAGCTTCGCACGCCGTTGACGGCCGTCGTCGCGGAGCTCGAATCGCTCGAGCTCGTCGACGAGAGCAGCCGGGCGGCGGTGGCGCGCGTGCGCTCGGACGTGGCGCGCCTCGCCGATGTCATCGACGCCATCCTGGTGCTCTCGACGAGAGGCGACGCTCGGGCCAGAAGCAGCTGCGTGGTCAACGTGGCGGATCTCGCCCGCGAGCTCGCGCCCGGCGACGTGCGCGTGGAGGCGCCCGACGAGGCGCTCGTCGAAGGTGACGAACGACTCGTCGCGCTGGCGCTGCGGAACCTGCTCGACAACGCGCGCAAGTACGCCGGAGGCGCCCAGGCAGTGCGCGTGTCGCGGGCCGGCGACGCCGTCCGAGTCGCGGTGCTCGACCACGGCCCGGGACTGAACGACGACGCGCGCGCCCGCATGTTCGACCGCTACTGGCGCGGCACGGCGGACGGAGACGGGCGCGGGCTCGGCCTTGCGCTCGTCCGGGCCGTTGCCGAACGGCACGGAGGCGACGTACACGCGAGCCCCGGGCCCGACGGACGGGGGCTCGACATCGCGATGACTCTGGGCCACATCGTCGGCTGGCACGAGGAATCGGCGGCCGCCCATTGAGCCGGCGGGAGTGAGGGGATCCCCCCGCTCGTTAAGCGCCCGTTAGACGTGTGGTCGTAGGGTCGGGGGGTGAGGCTCGGGTGCGCCTTCCTGTCGACGCTTGCGGTCGCTCTCCTTCCCACGTGTGCGTGGGCGCAGGCTGAACGCCGCGTGACCCTCGACGAGGTGCTGCGCGAAGCGCGGCTGGTCGCCCCGGACCTCGTCGTTGCCCGAGCCCAGGAGCAGGTCGCACACGCCGAGGTCGCAGTTGCCGGCGTCTACCCCAACCCATCGGCTTCGGTGGGCACCTCCACGCAGGCCGCGAAGCTCAGCGGGACGCTCTCGATTCCGCTCGTCGTCCTCGGCCAGCGCGGGGCCGCCATCGACGCGGCGAAGGCCGACGAGGCCACGGTGAAGCTGGACACGCAGGTCGCGTGGAACGACATCCGGCAGGCCGCCGTGCGGGCGTACATCACCCTCTGGCTGGCGGAGGGCGTGGCCGACGCGCGCCGCCAGTCGGCGGCCATCGAGGCCACGCTCGAGCAATCGGTCATCCAGCGGGTTCAGGTGGGCTCGGCCCCCGAGCTGGATGCGCTGCGCGTGCACGCCGAGAAGCTGCGGGCCGACGACGACGTCCTGGAGGCCACGGCGCAGGTCACGGCGTCGGGCAGCGAGCTCGGACGGTGGATGGGCATCCACGACGGGGGCGGCCTCCGCGCCGGCGGCAACGTCGAAGCGCCCGATGTCGCGCCGACCCTGCCCCTCCTCCTCGCACGCCTCGATGGAAACGCGTCGGTCCGGCGCGAGCAATCCGACGCGCGCGCGGCCGATGCGCGCGTCGATCGTGAGCGGGCGCTCGTTCGACCCTCGCTCGGGCTCGACGTCGGGGCCGATCTCTGGGACCCCACACTCCTTCCTCCAGGGGCCACCGGGACGCCTCCCGTCAACTACCGCGCCGCGCTCACGTTCGACATTCCGCTGTTCAACCAGCGCGGCGGGTACATCGACCGTGAGAAGGCGCAAGGCGACGTGGCTCGGGCACGCGTGCAGGCGGCGCGCGTTCAGGCCGCCGCCGAGCTCACCGCCGCGTACCGGACGTTCGAGGCCGCGACCGCGCGTCAACGGACGCTGGTGGACGCCGTCGTACCCGCCTCGGAAGCGGCCGCCAAGGCGACCGAGGAGGCGTACACGCTCGGCCGGGCCCAGCTCGTCGCGGTGCTCGATGCCTAGCGCTCCCTCGTGGACGCGCGGGTCACGGCGCTCGAGGCTCAGGCGGCGCGGGCCAGCGCATGGGCGGACGTCGAGCACGCCCTGGGGGGCCTATGAACCGACGCGTGGCGATGGTGCCGCTCGCGCTCGTCTGCGCTGCGTGCCGGCAGCCGGCCGAGGAGCGGGAGGAGCCCGTCGCGGTCGAGGTGCACTGCGCACCCGTGGCGGCACAGTCCATCGAGAAGGCAGCGACGCTGCGTGGACGCATCGCGGCGCCGCCTGGCGGCGACCTCCCCGTGGCATCGCAGGTGGCGGGGCGCGTCGTGCAGGTGCTCGTGCACGAGGGCGACCACGTGGGAACCGGCGCGGTCGTGGCCCAGATCGACGGCTCCAACTCGCGCGACGCGTTGAAACAGGCCGACGCCGCGGTCGTGCAAGCCAAGTCGGCGGAGGCGAACGCCGAGGCGACCCTCCAGCGCATCCAGCAGCTCGTGTCCCGGGGGATCGCGGCGAAGCAGGACCTGGATGACGCGATGGCGCGGACCGACCAGTCGCACGCCGGCGTCACCGCGGCCATCGCGGCGGCGGACCTGGCGCGCAGAACCCTCGGTCGCGTCGACGTCCGATCGAGCTTCGAGGGCGTCGTGACCCGGGTCTGGCGGGGCGCGGGAGCTCTCGTGGACGGCACCGCCGCCACACCCGTCGTGCAGCTCGCGGCGAGTGCTCTCGCGGAATTCGATGGGGACGCGACCGAGAGACAGCTGGTCGACCTGGAGCCCGGCCAGACCGCCAGCATCACCCTGGCGACGGGCGACGACCCCATCGTCGGTACCGTGCGTGCGAGATCGACCGCGCTCGATCCGGCGACTGGGCTCGGCTTCGTGCGCATCGCGATCCAGGACGCCGGCCCCATGACGCTCGGCGTCTTCGGTACCGCCAAGATCACCGTGGGAGAGCGCAAGAACGTCCTCGTGGTGCCGTCCGCGGCCATGCGAGGCGCGATCGAGGACGGCGCCGAGGTGGTCGTCTGCAAGGACGGCAAGGCCGAGGTGCGTGAAGTGAAGGTCGGCTGGCGCGACGACGAGCGGGTCGAGATCACGAGCGGGCTCGCGGCCGGTGACCACGTCGCCCTGGACCACGTGCTGGGTCTCGAGACGGATTCGCCCATCGTCGAGGCGAAATGACCGCTCTTCTGGCGCTGTTTCGCCGCCACGCCGCCGCCGTCTGGTTCGCGACCGCTGCTCTCGTCGCGCTCGGCGTCGCTTCTGCCTTCTCGATGCCGAGCGGCATCTATCCCGAGGTGGAGTTCCCCCGCATCGTCGTCGTGGCGCGCACCGGCGGTGCGCCCGCCGACGTCTTCCTCACGACGGTGACCCGGCCTCTCGAGCAATCGCTCACCACGGTTCTCGGCGTGCAGCGCATTCGCTCGAAGACGATTCGAGGCGCGACCGAGATCTCGCTGCAGTTCGCCTCCGGCACGGACATGTGGCGCGCCCTGCAGCTCGTCGAGTCGCGCGTCAACGAGGCGCGGAGCGACGTGCCGCCAGGCGCCGAGATCTTCGTCGAGCGAGTCACCACGGGGTCCTTCCCCGTCGTCACGTTCAACGTCTCCGGAGCCATCGATCCGCGCGAGCTGCGGGAGCTCGCGGAGTTCGTGGTTCGCCCGACGCTCGCCGGCGTACCTGGCGTCGGCCGCATCGAGGTGCTGGGTGGCGACGTGCGCGAGGTCGACATCGTGCTCGACCCGAACGAGGCTGCCGCGCTTCACGTCACTCCGGACGGGATCGCCGACAAGCTGCGCACGGCGATGGGCTTGAGCGCGGTCGGCAGGGTCGATCAGGACCGCCAGCTCGTCACGGTCATCGGAGACGCTCAGCCGAAGAGCCTCGCCGACATCCGGGAGATGCCCGTCGCGACCGGACCGGACGGCGTCGCGATTCCCCTCTCGTCGGTCGCCGAGGTCATCGACGGCCACGAAGATCGCCTCGTGCGCATCGGGGGTCCCCGGGGCGCCACGGTCGTCATCAGCGGCGCGCGTCTTCCCGGGGCGAGCACGACCGACGTCGTGGAGAAGGCCGAGGCGGCTGCTCAGGCGCTCGCGCCGACGTTGCCCGCCGGAGTCAGCATCACGCCGGTCTACGACCAGGCACGGCTCGTCCGCGAATCCATGGCCAGCGTGCGCGACGCCATCCTGATGGGCATCATCCTCTGCGCCGTCGTCATCGGCATGTTTCTGCGCGACGCGCGCGCGGGGCTGCTTGCAGGTCTGACCGTTCCGCTCACACTGGCGGTGACCTTCGGGGCCATGCGCGTGGCCAACCAGACGCTGAACCTCATGTCGCTGGGAGGCATGGCGGTCGCCATCGGTCTCGTGGTCGACGACGCCATCGTCATGATCGAAGCGATCGCACGCCATCGCGACGCCGGTGCGAGCGTGCTCGAAGCGTCGGTGACGGGGACCGCGGAGCTGGCTCCGGCGGTGGTCGGGACCACGATGACCACGGTCGTCGTGTTCGTCCCGCTGGCCTTCATCGGCGGGGTCGTCGGCGACTTCTTCCGGGCGCTGGCGTTCACCGTCACCTCGGCGGTCCTCATCTCGCTGCTCGTCGCGCTGGTCCTCGTACCGCTCGCAGCCGGCGCTTTCCTGTCGCCCACGCCGCACGCGAGCGGCGGCTGGATGACCCGCCGGTACGACGGGGTGCTGCGCCGGGTGGTGGGGCGGCCCGTGCTCGCAACGGTGGTGTTTGTGGGCGTCGTCGCGCTGGGCGTCATCGGAGCACCTCACCTCGAGCGCGGCTTCCTCCCTTCGATGGACGAGGGGGCGTTCGTGCTCGACTATTTCTTGCCGGCCGGAACCTCGCTCGCCACCACGGAGGCGTACGCGCGCGACCTGGAAGCCGAGCTGCGGGCGACGCCCGAGGTGCTGACGTTCTCACGACGGCTCGGCGCGGAGCTCGGGCCGGTCGCGGCCACCGAGCTCAATCGGGGCGACATCATGGTGCGCCTGGCACCGGCCTCCGAGAGGAAGCGGTCATCCGACGATGTGATCGCCGACGTACGCGCGCGGGTCGAATCGAAGTACCCGGAGGTGCGCGTCGAGTTCGTGCAGGTGCTCCAGGACGTGCTCAACGATCTCTCGGGAAGTCCGCGTCCGCTCGAAGTCAAGGTGATGGGCCCGGACTACGAGGTGCTGCACGAGATCGCGGACGACCTGTCGGCACGCATCAAGGACGTGAGCGGCCTGGTCGACCTCTACACGGGAGAGGAGCGGGCGGCCCCGGAGCTTCGATACGTGATGCGGCGCGACCCGATCGCCCGTCTCGGCACGACGCCCGATCAAGTGAGCGCGCAGCTCGAGAGCGCGCTGCTCGGCGCGCGCGTCGGGACCATCCGGCGGTTCGACCGGCTCATCGGCGTGCGCGTGCGCTACCCGGATCCCGTGCGCTTCGATCCGCAGCGCGTGCTGTCGATGCCGTTCGCTGCCGGAGACAAGACGACGCTCTTCGACGCCGTCGCAGAGCCGACCCTGGACGTGACTCCGTCGATGCTGCTCCACGAGGCACTGCAGCCACTCGTCACGGTGACGGCGGACACCGAGCATCGCGACATCGGATCGATCGCCGACGAGGTCGATCGGCTCGCGCGTCAGGTGAACGTGCCGAAGAACTACCGCATCGTCATGGGCGGTCAGGCGCAGAGCCAGCGCGACACGGTCAGTCAGCTCACCGCGGTCGGAGGGTTCGCCGTCGTGCTGGTGCTCACCGTTCTCGCGGCGCAATTTCGCCGCGTTCGAGTCGCCGTGCTGGTGCTCGCCTCGGTGCCCACGGCGATCGTCGGCGCCATCGGCGCGTTGCTCGTGACGGCGACACCGCTCAACGCGTCCTCGCTCATGGGATGCGTTCTTCTCGTCGGTCTGGTCGTGAAGAACGGCGTGCTGCTGCTCGAGGAAGCGGAGCGCGCCTCGGAACGCGGTGACGACGCGAGGACCGCAGTCACGGCGGCGGCGGAGCGCCGCTTGCGGCCCGTCGTGATGACGACGCTGGCCACTCTCGCCGGCCTGCTGCCCCTGGCGCTCGGCATCGGCGCCGGCGCGGAGCTCCAGCGACCGCTTGCGGTCTCGGTCATCGGGGGGCTCCTCACGTCCACCTTCGCCACGCTCGGCTTGCTGCCGCCACTTGCGGCGCTGGCGCTGCGACGGCGCACGAGGGCCGCGTGACGCGCTTGGCGTGGGGGCTCGCCTTCCTGGCGGCCGCGTGCGTCCCACCCCACCCGGCGACCCCGGTGGCGATGGACGTGGGGCCGTTGCGGCACGTCGAGTTTCCGGGCCCGCCCGAGCGGACGTCGGGAACCGCGGTCGTCAGTGGGGCGTCGGTGACCGTGGCGACCGCGACCTACGTCGAATATGGCGACGCGCCGGTGCTCCTGAGGGCGCGGAGCGTGGCTCTCGACGACGTCGTGAAGCTCGACGACGAAGATGCCCCTCTCCTCTGCGAGCCGCTCGCGATGCGGCTCGGCGAGATCGGCACGGTCGACGGGCAACCTGTTTCGATCGGGGAGCTGCCCGGGTGCACGTTCCAGGTGGAGCTTCCTCGGCGGCTGGGGCGACGGCCGAAATCGTTGCTCCGGGAGGGCGCGCACGTCTCATTGCGCATCGCGGTGGGCCACTCGGCCGCCGCCGTGCTCATGGCTGCAACCGTGCGCGGCAGCCCGCCGGACGCAGACGCCAAAGCGGGGATCGATCGGTTTTTCGGCTCTGCCCACATCGTAGAAGGTGTGAGGCCGGGCCGTGACGCGCGGTCCGCCGGTCGAGGCGCCGTGAACACGCAGATGATCGAGGACCTCGCCGCGGCGCTCGTGGGTGACTTGACACACGAGTGACGCCCCACGCGTGCTACGCGGCCGATGGGAATCCGCTGCGCGAGTCTAGGAGGTCGCCATCGCGAGCACGTCCAGCATCGCCGTCCTCACCTCCGCCACGTCGAACGGCTTGGTCACCAGCGCCGCCGGCCGGGCCATCTCGACGCGGGTTTGCACCTGGCTGGATCCCGACCACGTCAAGAGCACCACCGGAATCGTCCAGCCGTCGCTCCGCAGGGTCTCGAGAAGCAGGAGCGCCGAACCTCGTGGCATCCGGGCCCCCGTTGCGACGAGATCCGGTGCGGCCAGCGGGTCACGCGACACGAGGCGCAGGTACTCGACGAGCTCCGCACCGCTGCGCAGCTCGACGACATCGTGCCCATCCTCGATGAGAGCCGCCTTGACGCGCCCTCGTGCTTCATCGTCCTCGTCCGCGACGACGACGCGTCGGGGAGCGATCCGCTGTGCGCTCCCGCGCGCCGCGCTGCGTCTGTCGACCTGCGTGAGATTCATCGATCCACCTGGCCGGGCGCGCCACGCACGACCCGTGCCCGGCGAGCGGTCTGAGCAGGCTCTGCCTCACAATGTGCTTGCGGGCTGCTATCGCGAGCGCTGGACGCGGGTGCCACCGCTCTGCCCGGCTGACGACCGACGTTAGCGGCTTGACGGGATCTCGCGGTGGGGCCGGCGTGAGGGGTCCGACGCGTACGGGACGTACGGACGCACGCCGTAAGCTCCTCGTCACATGCCCTCCATCGGCTGCAACGTGCCGAGCTTGTCGCGCAGCTGTTGCAGCTGATCGTCGCTCAGACCGAGCATCACGTGCCCGCATGCGAGGCACACACGCGCCCGGTTCACGTGGAACCCTTCTTTCGCGGACCCGCCGAGGAAGCCCGGCTTCGCGCCTCGTTTCTCGAAGTACACGCGGGCAAACCCTTCGCTGACGGTGAACCAGGTCGGTCCTGCGAGCTGCGTCTCTCCGCAGGCGACGCAGCGGGGCGCGGCATCGGGAGCTCGGTACATGAACGCAGCCTACACCGCTGCGCGTGTGGCATCGCGCCAGCACGCAGCAGCCCTGGCGGCATGCGCGCACTCGCGTGCGGGGCCGGGTGTCGGCCCGCCGCCAGCTGAGTGGCTTCGGGCGCCACGGGGGTGGACTTGGGCGCCAATGTGAACGCGAGCGGCTCGGTGCGTGTTGCGCGCTGCTTCTGCGGGTGCATACCGTGTGGCAGTCGGATGTCGACATCCCGTTCTGGCGGCTGGCACTCGTTTCCCGCGCTCGTCCTAGCGGTGCTGGTCGGGTGCGGCAGCAGCGCCGGAAGCGGATCTCCGGACACGCAGTCTCCGGACGCCGCGGGGGCGGGCGCGGACGGATCCTCCCCGATGCCCGGATCATCCGAGGCCGGTCCGGACGGCGGCGTCGCGGATGGCGGGAGAGGCGGAGCCGAGGCTGGAAGCGGCGCCACGCTGTCAGCCATGTACCCCGGCGACGTCGGAATCGGGAACGACCCGCGCGTCGTGTGGTGGGAGGGCTTCGACGAGGGATCCCTGAGCGCGTTCGCCGCTCGCTACGATCAAGTCGACAACCAGGCGGGCATGGCCCTGCTCGCCGACATTCCCCCGAAGAGCATCGGGACCAAGTCGCTGTCGCTGACGACGAGTGGAAGCGGCGCCAACGCCACCGATTTCTACAAGTCGTTCTCCGCTGGATACGACGAATGGTTCGTGCGCTGGTACGCCAAGTACCAGACCGGGAGCGTCACCTGGCATCACACGGGCGTGTGGTTCGGCGGCTACGACCCGGCGCTCCGCTGGCCCGACCCGCAAGCGGGCCTCAAGCCCTCCGGGAACGACCGCATCTCGTACGCGATCGAGCCGGTGTTCGGCACGCCCGGGGCGATGCGCTTCGACACTTACGACTACTGGATGAACATGCACTCGTGGATGGCGATGCCGAGCGGCTCCACCGCGTATTACGGCAACGCCGTCGTCAACCAGAACGCGTTCCTCGTCGACGAGGGCACGTGGGTGTGCCTCGAGATGCACGTGAAGCTCAACACCGACCCGAGCTCCGACAAGGGAAGCGTCCTCGAGATCTGGAAGAACGACGCGCCCGTGGTGAGCTACACGGACAGCGGGCCGGATGGGTACTGGATCCGGGACAAGTTCTGCACCCCGGCCGCCGACGGCACCGAATGCACGGCCTACCCGGCCGCGTTCAACACGGTGCTCGATCTGCAGGCCCGGACCACGACGAGCCTGAAGCTCAACTACTTCTGGCCTCAGAACTACATCACCACGGCGGGCGTGACCGGCACGGTGCAGTTCGGCGACATGGTCGTCGCCACGACGCGCGTGGGATGCATCCAGTGATCCCTCAGCACACGTAGGTGATCGTCCACTCCCTGATGTCCCCGGGGACGTCGACCTGGACCGTCTCTCCCACGCTGCGCCCCATCACCGCCCGACCGATCGGCGAAGCTGGCGTCACCACCGAGAGGAAGCCGTCGCCGTCCGGTCCGGTCAGCTCGATGCCCGCGCCGACCGGCGCGAGGAAGAAGGTGCGCCCGGCCGCGCCGTCCTCGACCTCGACGACCGCCCCGAGGGCGATGCGGGCGCCCGACGCGAGGGGACGCGGACGGAACGACTCGAGCGCGGAGAGGGCAGCGTCGGCTCGCTCGGCGCGGCGCGCCTGTCCCTTCGCCAGGCTCTGCGCCTCGAGCGCGACCCGAGCGTCGTCGCGTTTCTCCGCCGGAGTCGTCCCCTCTCGGGCCTCGATGGTTGCGTCTTGGGCCGCCCGCTTCGCGACGTTCGCAGTCTCCTGGATCCTCGACACGAGCTGTTCGACGAGGGCGCGCTTGTCCACGTCGAGATGATGAAACGACCGATCGCCTACGAACAAGAAAACGGGTGCGATCAGCCGCCGTCACCGCACGACGTCTTGTCGCCGGCCGTCCACGTCTGCTGCTCCCAATGCCACTCGAGGAAATACCTCCCGAACTTCCACCGGAGCGACCAAAAGGACCAAAGCGAAGCTTCGAGAAGGCATGACCTCGAATGATAGCCCGCTCGGATCGTGCCTCTCCGATCTGGGACGAGCAAGGAGACGCGACCCACCCTCCTCTGACAGCAGTGCCCTACGTTGCACAGGCTGGCGCACGCGCGCGTCCCCCCGGTGGCCGCGCGCCGCCTGGTGCGCGTGTTGCTTGGGAACCTGCACACGATGCGCCGAAACCGCCCCGTGGACACCGTTCGTCTCGCCCTGATGACCGCCCTCGGGCTGCTGGGCGCCTGCGGGGGCATCGCGCAGAACCCCGGACAGCACGATGAGGCGGATGCCGCCGGCGACGGGCACGGAGGATCCTCGGGCAGCTCTTCGGGCGCTTCGTCCGGAACCTCCTCGGGTGGATCCTCCGGAAGCTCTTCGGGCACATCCTCCGGAAGCTCCTCGGGCGCGTCCTCCGGAAGCTCCTCGGGTGGCGCGGCGTGCAAGTACACGTGCGAGAGCCCGATGCCCATCGTCGTCGGAGGCATCGACACGGGATACGACTCCTGCACGAACGGGTACACGCGCCGCCGCGCACAGGTCACGTGCCCCACGTTCCTCCCGCGCGCCGGCGGCGGTGCGTGCGATCAACCCGACGGCTCGGCGCAGGGCGGGACGTGCCACTCGGACTCGGATTGCGCTCCCGACCCGTACGGACACTGCGAGCTCGAGTCTCCCGACGGCGGCATCCCCGCCTCGTGTACGTGCGTGCACGGGTGCAGGCAGGACTCCGACTGCAACGCGGGCGAGGTGTGCTCGTGCGCGGATCCGATCGGGCAATGCTTGCCCGCGACGTGCACGACGGGCGCCTCGTGCATGGCCGGGTGCGACTGCATCTCGGGCTCGATGGGCAGCGGGTGCGGCACGCAGTACGACTGCGAGACGCCGCAGGACCAGTGCGCCACGAACGGCGACTGCGTCGCGCAGGACGCGGGCGTGCAGTGCGCCGACTTCGGCGGCGGCGGCGCCCTCCACACGTGCCAGCCGTACAACTACTGCGGCGTGGGCCGCCCCTTCCTCGTGGAGGGCGCGGCGCGGCTCGCCCCGACGGCGACGCGCAGCGACTGGCGCGACCCGCGCCTCTGCCCCGAGGTCAGCGGGCTCTCGGCGTCGGCACGCCGCCGCCTCGCGGACCACTGGGAGCGCGTCGCGCGGATGGAGCACGCGTCGATCGCGGCCTTCGCGCGCTTCACGCTGCAGCTCCTGGCGCTCGGGGCACCGCCCGATCTGGTCCTCGACGCGCAGCGCGCGACGGCGGACGAGACGATGCATGCGCGCATGGCCTTCGCGGTCGCGAGCGCCTACGGCGGGCGCGAGACGGGCCCCGGTGCTCTGGCCATCGAAGGCTCGCTCGACGGCGGCGACGTGGGCGCGTTCCTCGCGACGCTCCTTCGCGAAGGTTGCATCGGGGAGACGCGGGCGGCGATCGAGGCGCGCGAGGAGCTCGAGGGAACGCGCGACCCCGTCGTCCGGGGGATCCTCGAGACGATCGCGCGCGACGAGACGCGCCACGCCGTGCTCGCGTGGCGGACCCTCGCGTGGCTCCTCTCCTCCGGATGCGTCACGGCCGCCCGCGTTCGCGCCGAGATCGAATGCGCCCTGTCCGACATGCGAGCGCGAGACGACGTCGCAGCCGGCATCGTGCGTCCGCTCGCCGAGGCCCTCGCGCCAGCTGCGTGACCAGCAGGCGCAGCGCTGGGCGACTCGCGGCGCAGTGGATGTACGCGGCGGGGGGTTCGCTCCATATGAAACCGAGAAGGGGGGGTCCAGTGAAGACTTCGCTCGGTTTCGTTCTCGGCTGCATCTCCGTCTGCGCCTGCGCTTCGCTGGGGGCGTGCAAGTCGTCCTCGAGCACGAACGGTGGCGGGGTGGGCGGCTCTTCGAGCGGGGGCAGCAGCTCCCGCGGAGGCGAAGGAACCGCCGACTCCGGCGGAGGCAACGGTTTGAGCTCTTCGGGTGGAAGCAGCAGCGGCGGCAGTTCCTCGGGCCGAAGCTCCTCGAGCGGCAGCCCCGACGGAAGCAGCGGCTCGGACGGCGGCGGCGGCGGCCAGATGGCGTACATCGGCGAGATCGGGGCCATCATGGCGAGCGCGGATGGCAACTCGTCGTGGAACGGAGCGGCCGGCTTCGTCGCGACGCCCGACGGCGGCGGGGGCTCGACGTGCACGGGGACGCAGTCGGGCAACTGCTGCTACGTGCCCGCGGGCAGCGGCACCGCAGAGACGCCGAGCTACGTCAGCGCGGGCGTCATCGTCGTCAAGGACGGGAGCAACACCATTGCCACGATGTCGCCGAGCACGCAGGGGAGCATCGTGAACGCCTACGACGCCACCAGCCAGCAAGACCAGACATACAGGTGGGCGGGTGGCGACACGCTGAGCTTTGCTGCCGCCGGTGGCACCGTGAACGCCTTCTCCGGCACGGTGGTGGCGCCCGGGCTGATGCAGGGCATCGCTCCTCCCCTCGGCACGATGATGGGCACCATGGTTCGGTCCACCTCCGACTTCACCCTCACCTGGGAGCCGGGTACCGTGTCCGGCGCCACGTCCAGCATCTACATCGGCGCCGCGAACGGCGGCATGCCTGACGGCTCGATCCACTGCAACGGCATGGACAGCGACGGGAGCATCACGGTGCCCCAGGCGCTGCTCGCCAGGTTCTCCGGCGGCGACGCGCTGCAGATCGTCCTCACGCGGCTCGTGTCGACCGCCATGACGACGGGCAACGTGAGCGTCCTCATCGCCGTCTCCGCCGAGACGCTCGGCCTCGCCCAGCTGCAGTGACTCGTTACGTCGAAACGTTGCCCGGCTCGCCCTCGCGGGGAGACGATCCGCTCACCATGGTCGAACGCCGCATCCGCCGGAGCCACGTCCGCGACGAAGCCCTCCTCTTGTTCCTCGAGTCGCAGCGCAAGGTGCTGGGGTCGCACGGCCTGAGCGTCGCGACGAGCGACGGACGCGTCCTCGCGAGCGTGGGCGCCATGAGCGAGCCCGGAAGTCGCGTAGGCACCTGGCAGCTCCAGGCGGGCTCGGAGGACCTCGTGCTCGCGTCGCACGGCGGCCGCATGAGCCACGAGCTCGGAACCGGCGTGAAGCGGATCATCGGCGACTGACGCCCTATGCGCGCGCGCGGTCAGCCGCCCTCGGGCCCGCCGTCGACCGCGGTGCGCTGCGCCACGAAGACGCGCGTGCGGAGCCACGCGTAGGTACCAGTCGCGTCGGGCACGAAGGTCACCTCGAGGGCCTGGCCCTCGATGGTGAGCACGAAGTTGTCGCGGTCTGCCGGCTGCAGCGTGGGGACGTAGGAAATGTTGGCGGCGTCGAGGGCGGGCATCGAGATGGTGAGCGTGCCGCCGTTCGCCGTCACGGTGACGGCCCCGACGTTGTTCGGATCGTCGTAGCTCCCCGCGTAGAGGGGGAAGAGGCTGGTGTCGACCGCCACCCCCGTTGGAGGCGTGCCGGGTGCGGGCAGTCCGGCGAAGCGCTGGAGCGCGAGAGCGACCGAGCTCTGGAAGTGCACGCCGTCGGCGTTCGCGAAGGCGATCATCGCGAAGCCGGTCGCGGGGACGAGGTAGAAGTCGCTCGCGTACCCGGGGATGTCGCCTCCGTGCGAGACGAGCTTCGTCGGGTAGTAGCTCGTGCCGACGTTGAATCCCTGGTCGACGATGAGCGCGAACCCGTAGCCTTCCACGCTGCCGTAGGTGTCGGTGTTCACCTGGATCGACTGCATGGCCGTGCGCTGCGTGTCCGAGAGCACCGCGGGATCCCCCGCGAGCAGGAACTGCACGAACTTGGCGTAGTCGAGCACGCTCGTGAACGCGTAGCCGGCCGGACGCGCCCACGCGTTGTCGTACGAGTCGGGCGCGACGTCCCACGCGCCGCCATCCGCGCCAGTCGACTTGCCGTTCGTGAAGTCGCCGTCGGCATCGACCTCGCTCGGCAGGAAGAAGGTGCGTGTCATGCCGAGCGGGGAGAGCACTCTCTGCTTCACCGCGTCGCGATAGAGGGTGCCCCCGGCCGTCTCGAGCACGAGCCCGGCGAGGTAGTAGTTCGGGTTGGCGTAGTTCCAGAACGTCCCGGGCGGGTCCATGTAGTACTCGTCGGCGGCGAAGCTCGCGCTCTCGAGAACACTCGCCAGCGCCGAGTCCTGCGTCGGACCGCTCACGGCGAGGTAGTCGTACAGGCCCGACTGGTGCGTGAGGAGCTCACGCACCGTGAGCGCCGACGTGTCCGTCCCCGCCGGCAGCCCGACGTTCGGCACGATGCTCGTCAGCGTCGCATCGAGGCCGACCTTGCCGTCGTCGACGAGGCCGAGAAGCGCCGTGGCCGTGAGCGACTTGGTCATCGACCCGATGCGGAAGAGGGTGCGGGCGTCGACGGGCTGCGTGCTGCTGGGGCCCTTGAGGCCGAACCCGTGGAAGAACGCGAGCTGCCCGTTCTCGAGGATCGCGACGGCTGCCCCCGGCGCGCCGAGCTGCACGCGCTCGTCGTCGAACGCCTGCGCGAACGCCTGGAAGGCGGCTGGAATCGGTGGGTCCAGGGACGCCGCGTCGGCCGCGTCGGCCGCGTCGTCCGTCGGTGAATCGGACGTCGCGTCATCCGACGCGCCGCCATCGTCGTCCATCGCGACGTCCGGAGCGCCCGTGTCGGACGCTCCCCCGTCGGGTGCGGGCGGCGATGCGGAGCCCGACGACGACGAGCACGCGGCCAGGAGCGCGAACAGGAGGAGGCTAGAGCGTGTCACGAGTCCACCCACTGAGCTCTTTTCGCTGCCACACGGCGGCGCCATGGGCAAGCTCGCTCTCGAAGGCGATCGCGGACACGCCAGGCGTCAACTGGTCCTGGAGCGCCTATTTCGCTCGGTGGTCGTCGCGAAGTGCACGGCGTCGTACCCGTACTTCTCGCGCACGGCGTCGACCGTCCGTGCCCGCCGCGCGCCGCCGTCCATCGTGGGGAGATCGAGCTGCGGATCCTCGAGCGAGAGCTTCGACAGCGCGATCCCCAGGAGGCGGACGCCCAGACGGCGCGTGCGGGCGCGGCGATAGAGGGCGAGCACGGTGCGGTGAACCTCGCCGTCCACGTTGGTCGGCGTGATGACGCACGAGCGCGTGATCGTGTCGAAGTCGACGTACCGGAGCCTGAGCGTGACGGAGCCGGCGCGCACGCCGCGCGCGCGGGCTCGGGCGCACACGCGCTCGCAGAGGCCGCACAGGATGCTCGCCGTGTCGCGCGGGCTCGTCTCGGCGAACGTCCGCTCGTTCGAGATGCTGCCCAGGGCCAGACCCCGCGGATCGTGCTCGCGGAACGCGGGGCGCTCGCGTCCGAGGTCGGCATGGCCGTCGCCTCGCGCGTCACGCCGGATGCCCGTCGTGTACGCGCCGAAGATCGGGCGCAAGAGCGCGTCGGGCGCGCGCACGAGATCCGCCAGCGTGACGATGCCGGCGCGGGCTAGCTTCTCCTCGGACACGGGTCCGATCCCCGGGAGCCTGCGCACGGGCAAAAGCGCGAGGAACGCCTCCTCGTCGCCCGCGGGCACGAAGCGAACGCCTCGTGGCTTCGCGAGGGTGCACGCGACCTTCGCGAGCGACCGGCTCGTCGCAAGGCCCGCGCTCGCAGGGAGGCGGAGCTCGTCGCCGATCGTCTTGGTCATCGTGTGGACGACGCGCACGATGGTCGCGTCGTCGTCGGCGTCCTCCGGCTTTCGGTAGAGCGACTCGCAGCCGTGGAAGTCGATGTACTGCTCGTCGATGCTGGCGGCGACGACGATGGGGCTGAAGCGCTCGACGATCTCGCGCGCCCGGCGGGAGTACGACGCGTAGTGCTCGTGATGGCCGGGGAGGAAGATCGCGCGAGGTGCGAGCGCGCTCGCGTCGCGGATCGACATGCCCGACCGCACCCCGAACGCGCGCGCTTCGTAGCTCGACGACGTGACGACCCCGCGCCCGCCCTTGTGACCGCCGACGACCACGGCCTTTCCCTCCAGGCTGGGATCGAGGAGCCGCTCGACCGACACGAAGAAGGTGTCGAGATCCAGGCAGCAGACGCGCGCGCGTCGCGTCGTCATCAGAGCGACCCGAGGATGCCGGCGAGCCGGTCGCCCGAGAGGGTGGCGCGTGGCGCGAGCCGCACGCACACCGGGTACCCCGTTGCGACGAGCCGCTTGAGCTCCGTCGTCAGGACGCGCAAGCGGTCGAACCGCGCGATCGTGAAGCTGGCGTGACGCTCCGCGCGGCTGCGACGAAAACCGTCGGGCGGTGGCGGGGCGGCATCGAGCGTGGCGCGCTCGCGCTGGACGATCTCGCCATCGCGGATGACGAGCAGGCGCGCGCCGTCGTCGGGGGGCTCGCAGAACATCACCGTCGACTCGACGAGCGCCGTGAGCCACCGCCCCCGACGGATCGCGTGCGCGTACCGGAGCGCCAGGGCCTCGGCCTCGGTCGCCACCTGCGCCGGCGTCCACGCGCGCGCGAAGAGCGGGCCGGCGTCCTCCTTCGCGGCTGCGGAGTCGTCTTCCTCCTTGAGTCGCCGCCCCTCGCGCCAGAGCCGGCCGCCGAGAACGACGAGCGGGCGACGATGGACCCCCGCTGCAAGCTCCGGGTGCGCGGCGCGCAGGAGCGCGAGGCCCTGCTCGAACACCGCCGCGGAGGGCGCCCACGGCGCGGGGGCGATGGCGGTCGCCGCGCCGCTCGTCAGCGCGCTGAGACGATCGAGCAAGACATTTGAGCCGAAGGGGCCCACCGTGTACCCGCTCTCCGCGTGCGCACTCTTCGACGAGAGGTCCGTGCTCACGAACCACGCCGCGCGACCGGTCTCGAGGAGAGCCTTGTTGTACGGCGGGCGGTGGCGCTTGATCTCGTCGGGCTCGAGGAGCGCGGCCTCGAGCGGGCTCTCGGCGATCTCGTAGGAGAGCCCGCGCGCCTGGGAGAGCATCTCGAGCGAGCGCTCGTCGATGCCCTTTTGCTTGCGGAAGTGAGAGTTGACGCGCTTCCGGAGCGACGCCGCTTTGCCCACGTAGAGCACGTCGCCGCTCGTGCGCAGCATGCGATAGATGCCCGGCCGATCCGGCAGGCCGAGCCGGAGCTCGCGAGGCATGGGCCACACGCGCTTGGCGCGGCGCGGCCGGACGACGGGCTGCGCGAGCCAGGCGCGCAGATCGGCCCATGACTGGACACCGCGCGCATCGAGCAGCTGCGCGAGGTGGTGCCACACGAAGGCCGTCGCGCTCACGTGCTCGGCGGTCCGCCGCAGGACGCCGACCGAGCGCCCGAAGTAGCCGGCGAGCGCGCGCAGGCTGCGCCGAGGCAGCTCGGGGAAGAGCCTGAGCGCGATCTCGTGGGTGCACACGAGATCCAGCGGAAGCGCACCGCCGGCGAGCTTCGCGAGGAACGGGCGCTCGAACCGCGCGAAGTGCGCCACCGCCGGCGCGGGTTGCGGAGAGAGCGTGAGCGCGTCTCGTACGAGCTCGCGCCACGCGTCTTCGGCGCGCACGCCAGCGGCCAGCAGATCGTCGGTGATGCCCGTGATGCGGGTCACGCCGCGCGGCACACTCTCGCCGTCAGGGAGCCGAACGAGGCGCGCACTTGGAGCGAGCGGCGCGCGCGCCGACGGATCCGGGCCCGCGATCCCCCACCCGAGCTCCAGGAGGTGCCCCCGCGCTCCCGCGAGCGTCGCCTGGCAATCGACGACGAGAACGCGGAGCGCAGCGAGCGGTGGCACTGCACTAACGTATAGCGCCGACGGGAAGGAATGCTCGAGCTACTGGCGAGTTGCTTCGGCATGACGACTTCCCGTTTGCCAGCACTCGTGGCGACGTTCGCGCTCGGTGTGGTCGCTGGCTGTGGAGGTCGCGCATCCCAGGCGATCCCCGAGGAGCTCGCCTTTCACCCGCAGGTCGGCAATGCGGGCTACGGCGCCATCAGCGGGTACAAGATCGTGCTCACCGATCCCACCACCGGCGGCGCCGCGGGCACGCTGACGATCCAGCTCTCGGACATCAAGGACGGCAGCTATGCGATCGATGGGGGCCGTTCGAGCGCGCTGCTCGTGCAAACCCAGGGGGGCGTTCGTCACACGTTCCAGGCCGTGAGCGGAACCGTGACGCTCAAGGGCTCCGCGACCAAAGTGACGCCAGCCGGATCGCAGATGGCCTCCTGGGGCAGCGTGCTCGGCCACGCCGATCTCACGCTCACCGACACGGCCGCCTCCTCGCACGAGGTTCATCTGTCCTGCGACTATGTCGCGGGCGTGACGTACGTCGGCTGACGGACCGAGTCTTGCTCGGCGATGGCGCAGGGGGTGATCCTTGCGCGTACGTCTTCTCGTCGCAGTCGTCCTGTGTGCGGGGTGCAGCGGCCCGAGCGGTGCCACGTCTGGCATCACCAGCAACGCGGACGCAGGCGGCGATGATTCAGGCTCCACGCACACGGACGCTGGCGAAAGCCGGGCGCTCGGCGATGACGATGGGGGCGGCAGCAGCGTTGGCAGCTGCAGTCCCGGAAGCATGGGGGCGCCCAACACCACCGCCGACCACGGCAGCAGCGGCGCGTTCAACAGCGCCGCCAGCCAAAGCGCCGCCAGCAACAGCAGCGCCGTTCCAAGCGGTGGCGGCACCAGCGCCACGAGCGGTGCGCCAGGCGGCGGCAACGGCTGTGTGCCGGCGGGAGTGCTCACCGCGGGCGTCTGGGACGACAACCGCAACTACGACTTCTTCGATGCCTATCTCGCCACGAACGCCCAGCTCGACGGCATTCCACCCATCGCGCGGGCCGATCGCGCGCAAGCGCACAGTCTCTTCGCGGTCAACCAGCCCGCACGGTCGCGCCTCGACATCGCCATCGTCATCGACACGACCGGCAGCATGCAAGACGAGGCCACGTACCTGAGCGCCGAGTTCCAGAACATCAGCGCCGCAATCGCGGCGAAGTTCCCGAACGCCGACCAGCACTGGGGCCTCGTCGCGTACCGCGATCGTTCCGACACCGATCCGGGCGATGAGTACGTCGTACGCTCGTGGGACTTCACCACCGATCTCGCCTCGTACCAGCGCACCATCGGAGCGCTCACCGCCAACAACGGCGGAGACTACCCGGAGGCCCCCGACATCGGCCTGGCGACCGCCAACGGCCTCTCGTGGCGCACGGACGCCGCCGTCGCGCGCCTCGCGTTCTGGGTCGCAGACGCTCCGCAGCATGACCAGTACGCCGGCGCCATGGCGAAGGACTTCTCCGATGCGCGCGCCAAGGGCATCCACCTCTACCCGGTCTCCGCGAG
>DASVWO010000349.1:0-16603 GCA_036393165.1 Polyangiaceae bacterium
GCTCCACGCGGATGCGGGCGGTGGCGGTCGCCGTGGTCTTCGCGGGTAGGAAGAAGCTGAGCGCCGCGACGACCACCGCGACGGCCCCCAGGTTGATCGCCATCATGGGAGCGATGGGCTGCGGGACGTTGGGCTGCACGACGAACGAGACGACGGCGAGCATCACGGTGGTCATCACGAGGGCGGCGTAGAGCACGCGCGTCACCCGGAGCGACTGATCGAAGACCTGGCGGGCCGTCATGGCCATCAGGGTAACCTGGCGGGCCGGAAGCGGATGGTCACTCCGTCGGTTCGCCAGATGGTGTCGTGCGGCGTGGCTACGACGGCGCTCGTGATGCTTCCGAGGGCGGCGCTGGCGTTCAAGCCGCTGGGGCACGACGTGATCGAGGCGTCGGCGTACAAGCGGCTGCTCGCGGAGCCGGTGGTGCCCGGGGTCGGCGTGAGCGGGAAGGAGGTGCTCGCGTCGCTGATTCGCCGCGGGGTGCTGATACGCCCGAGCTGCTTCCCGGGAGACGATTCGGGCCATACCTCGTGCACGCGAGGGGTCAACGATCTGCCGGGAGACTGGCTGCCCGAGGTGCGCTCGGGGCGAGAGGATCTCTGGCTCGCCAGGCAATTCGACGGCGCCGAGCAGTGCTTCCACTTCATGGCGCCGACGTCGGACGTGTACGAATCGGCGCACGTCACGGCGAGCGGCGTGCCCGACCGCATGGTGGACCTCGCGCCGGGGCGGTGCATGCGGTTCGTCAACGGCATGGTGGACTCGATCCTCGGAAGCGACCACCACGCGGACGACGCGTACGTGCTCCTCCACTCCGTCGTCGATTCGTACTCGGGCGCGCACGCGCTGCGCGACCAGGCGAACGGGTGGAAGCTCGAGTACCTCAAGCCGTGGCGGCTCATCGGGGCGATCGACTACTGCGCGCATCCCTCGGGCTGGAAGTTCTGGTCGCTCACGTACCACCACGACGTGAGCGACGCGGCGGACGATGCGTGGAAGATCGATTCGCCGGCGTGCCCGGCGCCCGCCGAGGACGGCGTGTACTCGGTGCCCGAGAGCTGCCTCACCGATCGCGCCAAGGAGGCCGTCGCGGTCGCGCACGACACGCTCGTCGCGCTGTTCGTCATGACGAACGCCGGCTCGAAGACCCACCACGCCGCCGCGTGGACGTCGGTCCTCATGCGCCTCGCGGGCGGCGGCCCGGGCGATCCGCCGGCGGAGCTCGAGCGGCACGCCCCCTACCCTTCCGAATCGGTGTGGACGCCCGGCCTCACGGCGGCGGCGGCGCTCGGGACGTACACGACCGTGCGTCGCACCGAGGCGCTCGCGCGTCTGGACTGGGTGCTCCAGGGGTTCCCTCTCTTCGCTCCGCTCGTGCCGAGCCTTCGCGTGGACGCGGGAGGCGCGCACGGCGCCGACGCGGGGTGGGTCGTCCGCTCGCCGATCATGGGGTTCACGCTGCCTGTCGGGCACGCGCTGTCGATCGAGATGCCTTCGCTGCAGCTGCAGGTGCGCGAGGGGCCGAAGCTCGACGTCGTGACGAACCTCGTCGGGCTGCAGCTGTTCCCGGTGGACGGGTACTTCGTCGGCGTCGCGGCCGGGCAATACTCTTTCGCGACCGGGGTCACCGACCTCGCGCCGAGCGTGATGCTCGGGTACGCCGCGGGAAGCGAGACGACGGCGGTGCATGCGCACCTCGGGCATCGCGGTCCGCGCAAGCAGCCGCCGGCGTCGCGCGTGATGGCGGTCGTGAACCCCACCACCGACGACTGGCTCCTGCCGGCGACGTACTCGCCCGTCAGCGAGCGGGTGCGCTACTGGTACCTGTACGCGACCGAGATTGGCTTCAGCCCCGCGGGTGGGCAGGCGGGGCTGCTCGGACAAGAGGTGGTCTGGCGATTCGCACCGTGGGGAGCCGCCGGCGTGCACGCGCTGCTCGGGGGCATGGAGGTGAGCGGCTCGGCGTACTTCTCGGGGCGCGGCTTCCCCGTGCTCCGGTTGTCACCCGTGCCGGGCGGGTTCGTGGCGTTCGAGTCGCAGCCCATCGGCGTGGTGGCGGCCACGACCGGGAACCGAGGTTTCGTGGCGGGCATGGCGACGCCCCTGTCACTCGTGTTCGACCTCGGGGACCTGCAGATCGTCCTCGATGGCCCGACCGGCACATGGGCCGACATGGTGCACGGCGTGGAGGGCCGAGGGTCCGGCCTGACCGACGGGACGCTCGTCGGCCTGAGGTTCGGCGCAGACGAGCACTGGTGACGGCGTACGATGAGCCCATGAGAATGGGATCCGCCTTGCTGGCGGCGGCGTGCGTCCTGTCCTGCGGCTCCTCCTCTTCTTCACCCTCGAACGGCCCCACGGTCCACACGGGGCTCTTCACGTTCGCCTCGGCGGCCGGGGATCCCCTCGCGGCGGATGCGGCCAACCTCTACTGGGTCGGCGCGAAGGGCATCATGAGCGAGCCCCTCGCGGGGGGCGACGAGACGCTGCTCGCCGGCGGCGGCGTCTTCAACTGCTACGGCCTGACCGTCGACGCGCAGCACGCGTACTGGACCAACTTCGACAAGAACACCGTCTGGTCGGTCCCTGTCGCCGGCGGCAGCCCCACCCAGCTCGCGGCCAGCCCCGCGCCCCCGTACAGCATCGTCGCGGGTCCCGATGCCGTCTACTGGGTCGCGACCTCGCCCGGCGCTTCGGGATCCTCGGCCATCGTCTCCGTCCCCAAGGGCGGCGGCACGGCGACGACGGTCGTCAGCACCGCGACCGAATACGCGGGGACGATCGCCGTCGATTCCAGCCGCTTGTACTGGGCGCTGGAGCAGGACAGTGCGATCCAGGCGCAGCCGCTCACCGGCGGCATGCCGACGACGATCGCGTCTACCTCCGTGGGCCCCGTGACGTCGATGGTGCTCGCCGGTTCGACGATCTACTTCGTCAGCTTCGAGGGCGGCGCGGTGCTCTCGGTGCCGACGAGCGGCGGTACGCCCAAGGTGCTCGCGTCCAACCAGCGCCCCCTCGCCCTCGCCGTGGACGGGAGCGCCGTGTACTTCACGGATCAGGGGCCCATGGGAACGACCACCCAGGCGAGCATCTGCAAGGTGCCGCTCGGTGGCGGCGCCGTGCAGACGATGGTGTCCGGCCGGAACCCCTCGGGCATGGGGGACATCGCGGTGGGCCCCAGCTACGTGTACTGGGTGGAGCTCGCGGCGAA
The DNA here is from genome assembly GCA_036393165.1 of Polyangiaceae bacterium. Lineage (GTDB taxonomy): Bacteria > Myxococcota_A > Polyangia > Polyangiales > Polyangiaceae > Palsa-1150. The sequence goes on from DASVWO010000349.1 coordinate 3,213, forward strand.
AGTCATGGGGTTCCCGAAGTAGGCGCGGCGCGCGGGGCCTTGGTGCGCTCGTCGAAGAAGGGCGAGGGGGTGGCGAGGCCACGCAACCACCAGGAGAGCATCTTCGATCCGCGCCGGGCGAAGGCGCGGAACGACGGGGGCGGCGGGGCATCGGCGGGGAGCGGCCCGGCCGCCGATTGCTCGAAGATGCGACAGAGAGGAGGGCCGAGCGCCTCGTCGCGCGGGCGGCCAGCCGCCTCGTGGTCCATGAACGAGTGGATCACGGCGGCGATCGGGAAGCCCGGGCGGTCGGCGGTGTTGCCGATCGGAGTGCGGCAACAATCGGTGTACCAGCGCAGCACCCGCGTGCGCGCGGAGAGGCGCAGGCACCGCAGGGCGTCGGTGCCCTCGGTGAGCTTCACGCGCGCGGGGGCCATCTGGAAGATGTCGGTTCCACCGGCTGCGTCCAGGACGTCCGGCCGCTCGAGGAAGCGCGCGAACGCCTGGCAGTCCTTGCAGTAGCAGAGGAAGCGGAACCCGCTGGACGGCGAGACGTCGCGCGCGACGCCGCGCACGTGCCCGCAACGGCAGCGAAGCGGGACGTCCGCGGGCATGCCTGGAAGCTAGCTACTTTCCGCGTCCGCGCTTGAGCAGATCCCCCAGCGTCCCGAAGCCGCCGCGCGCGTCTTGCTGCTCCTTGCCGCGGAAGGCCTCGACCTCGGCGCGCTCCTCGTCGTCCTTCAGCGCCGTGATCGAGAGGCGCATCTTGCCTTCGTCGAGCGCGACGATCTTCGTCTTGAGCTTCGTGCCGATGGGGAAGTGCTTCCTCAGATCCGCGCCGCGAGGCACGCCGAGCTCCGAGGTCGGCACGAGCCCGCGCCCGGCGCGTCCCTTCGTCCCGTCGAGCTGCACGAAGACGCCGTAGGACTCGACGCGATCGACGACGCCGTGCACGACCTGGCCGACCGCGACGCGAACCGTCTCGGGCTTCGCGCCGGCCGGTTCCACGCCTGCGGCCGCGCGCAGCTCCACGGTCGCACCGGCGGCGACGGCCGCGCGCATCGTCGGCGTCAGGCGGATCCCTTCGTCGTCGACGCGGACGACGCGCGCCTCCAGCCTGTCGCCCACGGCGACGCTGGTCTTGCCCTCCGCATCGTGCAGCTCGGTGGTCTCGATGAACGCCTGCTGCCGTCCCTCGAGCTCGACGAACACGGCTTCCTTGCCGACCTGCACGATGGTCGCCTGCACGACGTCTCCCGGGCGCGGACGGCGCGCCCGGGGCGCGGTCTTGCCGGATTGCTCGAAAAGCGCGGCGAAGGAGTCGTCCTTGGGGTCGTCGGGCATGCTCTCGCTATAGCGCAGCCGGGTCAGCGGTGACGGCAGTAGTGCGGGTGGCCGCCGAGGGGTCCGCTCACCCGGCCCGCGCTAGGCTGGGTGGCCATGGAGAGCAAGGTCCTGTCGATCGTCGCCGAGATCCGGAAGAGGCAGCTCGCGCGCGCGCGCGAGGCGGCGGAGCGGGCACACCGGCGCGAGCCGCTCGCCGTCGTCGAGGCGGCCGAGACGATGCAGCAGCTCGATGCGCTGGATTTCGACGCGGCCCTCGCCGGGCTGGCGTCGGTCGATGATCCAGCAGCGGTCGAAGCGGCCGCGGGTCTGCGGTGTGCGCGCGCCCTCCGTGCGTGTGGGCACGGCGACGAGGCGGCGGGGCTCGCCGAGTGGGAAGCCGTCATCGCCGCGCATCCGACGCTCATCATCCCGTACATCACGCGCGGGCGCTGGTGGTTGCAGGAGAAGAAGGACGCCGAGCGGGCCCTCGCCGACTTCGAGCGCGCCGTCACCGTCGATCCGCAGGATGCAGCCGGCTACCGCTGGCGTGCCGAGTCCTTCGAGGCGCTGGGTGACGTGCAGCGCGCGCTCGCCAATTACCGGCGCGCCGCCACGCTCGATCCGGATGGCGTGGACCTGCAGTACGCGGTCGCCACCGCGCTCACCGAGCACGGCGAGCACGAGGAGGCGCTGGCGGCGTGGACGAGGCTCGTCGCGCTCGAACCGAAGTACGTCGACTTCTGGGCGGGCCTCGCCCGCGAGCGAAAGGAAGCCGGCGAGTACGAGGCGGCCATCGCCGCGTACGACCGCGCGCTCGAGGTGGCGCCGGACGACGAAGACCTGAGAATGGAGCGCGTGGCGGTCGTGATGGAGCACATGCCGCCCGGGCAGGTGGGTACAGAAGTGGGGGACGAGATGGAACGGCTCGCCGGGGACGATCCCGAGCTCACCGCGCTCCTGGCGCCGGTGCACGTCCAGCGCGCGATGGCCCACGCGGCGGCGCAGCGCATGCAGGAGGCATTCGACGAAGCGTCGCGGGCCATCGAGCTCGACCCGAACTTCTCCGCAGCGTGGATGATCCGGGGGATCTATCGCGCGGCGCTCGATCACGAGCCGGCGCTCGCCATCGCCGACATGGATCGCGCCGTGCAGCTCACGCCCGACAACGCGTCGGCGCACTTCCAGCGAGGCGTGGTGCTGCGCTGGGCGGACGAGATGCCTCGCGCGATCGCGGCATGTGACAAGGCCATCGCGCTCGCGCCGGAGAAGGGGCGCTTCTACTGGGAGCGCGCGTGCTGGCGCAGCGAGCTCGACTTCGACGATCGTCCGGACGACATGGACGAGCTGGACTTCGCGGACTACGAGAGCGCCCTCGCGAACGGCTGCCGCGATTCGGAGGTCTTCTTGCACAAGGCGGACACGCTCGCGCAGCGCGGGCAGCTCGCCGAGGCGATCGCGACGCTCGACGACGCGGCGGCGGAGCTCCCGGAAGACGACTGGGTCTACTCGTGGCGCGCCGAGTACAAGCGGCGCCTGGGCGACGCGGAGGGCGCGCGGGCGGACGATGCGCTCTGCGAGCGACTGGGCGGGAGATCGCTGCTGCAGGGGCGAGACGCCTGAGTGGGGGCTGCTCCCCGTCGCTCGCAAGCATCACTGGACGGGCGCGCGACCATCATCTGATTCCTCGCGCCCGGCGCGAAAGCGGTTTTGCTCCCACACGATGACGGCTGCTACCGATCCATCGTGCCGTCGGGAACCATCCGCCGCGTGGGACGCGTGCTCATCGTCGACGACGAGCTGCTCCTCGCCGAATCGCTCCGGTGCATCCTGGCCGACGAGTTCGAGGTCACCGCCACGTCCGCTCCGTCGCTGGCCCTCGCCTGGCTCACGTCGGGCGACTGGTACGACGTGATCCTCTGCGACGTCATGATGCCCGGCATGAACGGCGTCGAGCTCCGTGCACAGGTGGAGCGCGCGGTGCCGGAGCTGGCGGCGCGCTTCGTCTTCATGACCGGAGGCATCCTTCTGCCGGAGGTGCAGGTGCTGCTGGATCAGACGCCGAGCATCGTGCTGGCCAAGCCGTTCGACTACGGAGCGCTGCGGGAGCTGATTCGACGCAGGGTGCTCGGGCAGCCGCCGCGACGGCAGGCGTCGCGCGGGTAAGGTCGTGTTCGCGCTGAGCAACGCGCTGCTCTTCGCGCTGTGGGCAAGGCTCGCGATGAGGCTCTAGCCGGAAGCCGCATTTCACCTTGTCACGGCGGGTTGTCTCGAAGAGAGTGGATGGTCATGGTCCGGTACCATCTCACGCGCACGTCCGCTGCCGCCATCGTGCTGGCCTGCTCCCTGTGCATGCCCTGGGACTCCGCTCACGCCGACGGTCCCCGGGGCTTCCGTCACGTCGTGATCGACGCCCAGGGGGTCCACGCGCACGTGATCGCGCCCGCTCCGTTGCAGTCGGCCCGGACCGACCGCGGTCGGGAGACGGCCACCACGCGCGCGACGACGAAGGCCCTCGCCACGAACCAGCTCGCGCGCTTCGAGCCCGCGAAGTTCGGCGACGCGCTCCACGCCGCACTCAAGGACCAGGTCATCGGCTACGTGATGCAGCTCCGACAGCACGGCACGCCCATCCAGACGCGCGTGTGGAACTGGGCGCACACGCCGGCGGACGGCGGGAGCGGCTGGGGGCTCGACATGCGCATGCACGTGGCGAGCGTGAGCAAGGTGATCACCGCCATCGCGATGACCAAGGCGCTCGCCACGATGAACATCGACCCCGGCACGCCCATCTCCGGCTACCTGCCCAGGTACTGGGCCCAGGGCTACGACGTGAACAAGGTCACGTTCGCGAACCTTCTGACGCACACCTCCGGCTTCTACACGGGCCAGTCGGCCTCGGATTACGAGACGATGAGGCGCGTGGTCGCGACGAGCGACAACGATGTCGGCACCTACCACTACGAGAACCTGAACTTCGGCCTGTGCCGCATCCTCATTCCCAGTGTGCTCGGCTGGGACGACCAGACGGCGACCACGTACAACCCGCCGTCGGAGCTGGATCAGCTCTGGGATTACGTCACGGTGCAACAGTACGAGGGGTACGTGCAGGACAGCGTCTTCACCCCGTCGGGCGTCTCGGACGCCTCGCTCGAGCACCGCACGTCCGACGCACTCGCCTATCTCGCCGGCGACACGGGAAAGGGCGTCAACTGGGGCGACCTCACCACGATGTCGGGCGGCGCCGGATGGCACCTGACGCTCAACGATCTGCTCGCGGTGATGGGCACCTTCCGGCGATCGGGCCGCATCATGACGTCGCAGCAGGCGCAGGCGATGCTCGACGCGTCGTTCGGAATCGACTGGATCGACGACACGCCGCTCGGCAAGATGTACTCGAAGAACGGCAGGTTCTCGGATGGCGGGAACCACACCGAGCAGAGCCTCGTGATCTTCCTGCCTCAGGACATGGAGCTGGCGATGTTCGTCAACTCGCCGGTCGGCGGGCAGGACACGTTCCTGTACACCCTCGTCAGGAACACGGTGCTGGCGAGCATCGATTGACGCTCAGAACGCTCAGAAGCTGTGCGTGGCGCCGTTCACGTCCGGGAACGGGACGAGCACGATGTCGGAACGCTCCATCACGGGCGAGTTGTTCGGGTCGTCGGTCGTGATGCCGCGGAGGTTCCCGGCCGCCACGAAGACGCCGATTGTCTCGCCCGTCGCGGGCTGGCGATTCTGCAGCGGCCCGACCGGGAGCGAGGAGTAGTACCAGTTCTGCTGCACCTGCATGTGCCCGGGGCACGGCATCGGGCCGTAGCTCGGCGCGCAGTCGGCGAGGTTGTTCCCGCCCTCGGTGGCGAGGTCGTACCAGATCTCGATGACGGCGGATCCGTGCCACTGGCCGTTGACGCACTCGACGAGGCCCACCGTGTACTGCAGGGGGCCCATCCAGCCGGGAGGCGTCACGTCGGGCCAGCGATTCGGGCCGTCCTTCTTGTCGAACTGGAGGTTCAGGCCCTGATCGATGAAGTCGACCTCGGTCAGCTGCGTGGTGACCGGCCAGCTCGCGAGGTCGGGCGGGTTCCATTCGAAGGTGACGAGGTTCGCGTCGAGCGTCGTCCCTCCCCCGCCGGGACAGGGTGGACCCGAGGTCGTGCCCGAGTCGTCGGCATCAGGCGGAGGGGCTGCGGTGTCCTTGGTGCCCGCGGCGTCGTTCGACGAGCCCGTGTCTGGCTTGGACGCATCGAGCACGGTGCCGCCGCCCGACTCGGACACGGCGCTCCCGTCGCCACCGCCATCGCCCGATGCGCCGGAGCCATCCGGGCTGCTTCCGCCCGCGCATGCCGCCACGGCGAGGGGAAGGACCGCGAGCCACGTCACGAGCACCGAACGGCTCATCGGTCTCCCTTACCCGGGCGACTCCGGGCGCGCCTCCATGCGCGCGCCGTTCGCCTCCGGCTGCGCGCCAGACTCCCCTGTCGCAAGGGGCTCTTGTGACGCTTGCGACACCGATGCGACGGTGCACCTTCTCGCGCTTTTTCGCGCATTTCCGCAGGAAGAGCGACGCGCTCGACATGGGCACTCGCCTTGCTGATGCGCCCCGCGCCGCGCCATGCGGCGCCGGAGGCCACCGTCCATGCAACGCTCTTCTCGCGGTTTTCATCTCGTCGCTCTCGCATCGCTGATCGCTCTCGCGCCGGGCATCGGCTGCAGCGGCGGCGGTGACTCCGGCGAGCCGTCGGCCCGGACGGGTGGCTCCGCGCTGGCGCCGGGGGTGACGCCCAAGGTGACCGCGGCGACGACGACTCCGCCGACCGTCCCCACGAACACCATCATCGCCGACGCCACCGGGGTGCTTCCGCCTACGGGTGACGGCGCGCTGAGCGTCGGCGATCGCGGCGACGCGCACCAGCACATCCCCATCTGGGTCCCGCCGGGCCGCGCAGGCATGCAGCCGCAGCTCTCGCTCGAGTACTCGAGCACCGGCGCCAGCGGGCTGTTGGGCGTCGGCTGGAGCCTCGCCGGGTTGTCGCGCATCACGCGGTGCAAGGCCCTGCGCCAGAACTACAAGATCGCGCCGCCGGTCCAGTGGAACTGGGGCGACAGCTTCTGTCTCGACGGCGAGCCGCTCGTGACCGACAGCGACAGGTTCACTTATCGGAAGTTCCACGACGACGGCTCGCTCATCGTGCGATGGCCCGCGGGGCAGAGCCCCGACGGCAACCCGCTCGACTACTGGGAGATGCGCACCAAGAGCGGGCGCATTTTCAAGTTCGGCGCCACCGCCGACTCGCGCGTGACCGTGAGCCGCAACCTCGCGACGCCCGCGGTGATGACCTACGCGCTCTCGCGCGTGCAGGACTTCCCCGGCAACTTCATGTCGGTGACCTATCAGAACGCAACGGGTGGCGACATCCTCCCCCAGCGGATCGACTACACGGGATCGGCCGCCGATCCGGGGACGTACCGCTCCGTCAGCTTCTTCTACGACACGACCCGTCCGGACGTGGATCAGCGCGCCTTCGCGGGGCAGTACTTCAGCTACGTCGAGCGCCTCGTGCGCCTGGAGATGAACGCGCCCAACATCGCGCGCGTCTCCCCGCTCCGCTCCTTCTCGCTCGGCTACACGGTGAGCCCCTCCACCGGGCGCAGCCTGCTGTCGAACATCGCCGAGTGCGACGGGCCCGCGCCGACGTCGATCCCCGTGACGGGGTCGACGCCGCTGTGCCGTCAGGAGTCCTTCACCTACGCGCAGGGCGTGCCGGTCGCCACGAGCGGCGCGTTCGAGGTCGACGACACCGACACGACCGGGGCGCAGATCACCGACGTGTCTCCCCTGGGCGCGGAGGGCGTCGGTCCGACCCTCCACACGCTCGACGTGGACGGCGACGGACGAGACGACGTGCTCTATCTGCCGACGGCTGCCGACGAGCACTACGTGCTGCGTCTGTCGGCCGGCCGCGCCTTCGGCCAGGCGATCGAGACCGATATCCCCGTCTCGATCCCGACGCCCAACCCGGCTCCCGGCGCGGCCGACTCGGCGCCCATCGTGCTCGACTTCAACGGCGACGGGCACGCCGACGTCCTCGTCAACCAGGGGACCCCGGACGCGCCGGCGGCGCATCTCTACCTCGCGAACGACGGCGCGCAGAATCAGGGCCCGTGGACACTCGGCGGCGCCCAGTTCGAGGCGCCGCTCTGGACGGGGTACAGCCACTACCAGTCGGCCGACCTGAACGGCGACGGCCTGCCCGACCTCGTGATGTTCGCGGGAGGCAACGCGTACTACTCGATCAACACGAACGGCGTCTTCTCCTACCTCACGCAGCCTGCGCTGATCACGGTGCCGACGAACAACGACTACATCGAGAACTTCACCAACTACTTCCTCGACTTCAACGGCGACGGCGTCACCGACATCATGACGCGCGTGTGGACCGACAACGCGTGCGTCGGCCACAAGACCGGCGACTACAACTGCGACTGCCGCGGGATGAGCTACGGAGGCCTGGACGTCTTCCCGGATCTCTACACGGGCTCGGGCCCGAGCACGTCGACCGGGATCGGCGGCCTCACGGTGTGCACCGGCGCGCTCGACGAGATCACGAAGTACACGCCGCTCTTCGGCGACTTCAACGGCGACGGCATCGCCGACGTGGTCCAGACGTACGTGCCGTACGATCCGAACGGCAACCCCCAGCCGATGCACTTCGAGCTGTCGCTCGGCGACGGCACCGGGGACTTCACGGCCCAGGGAGCCGCCGGCGACTTCACCATCTCCAGCAACGCGCTCGGGTTCGAGACGATGGACGCCGATCTCGATGGCAAGGCGGACCTGGTGATCCGCGGCCCCGGCAACCTGCCCTACACGGTCTACTCGTGGAAGAGCCAGGCGTGGCACCCGTCGACGATCGCCATCGCCGAGAATCCCCTCCTCTACGCGGCGTCGGTGAACCTGTTCGCCCCCGGCGACGTGAATGGCGACGGCGCGCCCGACATCGTCACGTACACGGCCACCGACAGCGCCGGCCACGGCAAGCTCGCGGCCTACGAGCGCATCACGTCGGGCCCGCGCCCCGATCTGCTCACGAACACGAAGGGGGACTTCGGCCCCACGGCGACCGTGAAGTACGCGCCGTACCTCGTCTCGCCCAACGAGGACCGGAGCGACTGCCAGGCGCCGCTTGCGTGCGTCACTCGCGCCGGATCGCTGGTGAGCGAGATCGACGTGGACAACGGCGTCAACGGCGGCACGAACGCGCAGGAGCACACGTACGCGTCGGGACGCGCCGACATGCTCGGCTGGGGCTTCGTCGGCTTCAAGACGCACACGATCAAGGACGACGCCACGGGCACGGTCACGACGCGCACGTTCGACCTGTCCGAGAACACCACGTCCCTCGCGACGCCGTTCTTCCCCCTCGTCGGGACACCCGTCGAGGTGGACAGCACCGTCTCGTACATGTCCGGCGCGAAGTCGGTGACGCGCACGAGCACCTCGTCGACCACCTACACCGTGCAGACGAGCACGTGGGGGGTCTTCATGGCCCTGGCCACGGCGAGCTCCACCAAGACCATCGACTCGAACTCGATCCAGCCGCTCGCGCTGGAGTCGATCCAGCGCGCGTTCGACGCCTACGGGAGCGTGACCTCGGAGACGGACACCTTCCCGACCGACTCCGAGACGCGCGTCACGACGACGACGTACCTCAACGACACGACCAACTGGATCATCGGACGGCCGACGTACGTCTCGGTGACCGACACCCAGGGCTCCACCACGCCCACCTCCGCAACGCGCGAGAAGGCGTACACCTACGACGCGAACGGTCTGCTCGCCGTCGAGATCGGCAACCCCGGCGCGGCGAACAACGGCTCGTACGATCCGCTGCCGCCGCAGCAGGACGGCGTGCAGACGCTCTACACACGGACGACGCGCGACGCGGACGGCATGCCCACGCTCGTCGAGCAGGTCGACAACCTGACGACACCGAACCTGCGGCGCGCCACGGCGTACCAGTACGACACGCAAGAGCGGATGTTCGTCGTGCTGACGACCGATCCCGCGGGCCTCGTCACGGGCAGCGCCTACGAATACGGCCTCGGCGTGCTCGCGGCGCAGACCGACCCGGCGGGCGTCCTCACGACGTACCAGTACGACACGTTCGGGCGCATCCGCGCCGATCACCCGGCGGCCGGCGGCGATCGCAGCGTCGCCTACCACGCGGCGACGTTGGGCAACTTCGGATCGATCGAGGACCACCGCCTCGGCCAGTACGACGTGACGGGCACGCTCGACTCTCTGCATCGCCCCGTCTCGACGAAGACGACGGGCCGCGCCGACGGCAAGGCCGTGCTCAGCGAGACCACCTACGACACGCTCGGACGCGTGACCGTGAAGACGCGCCCCCACTTCACGGGCGCCAGCGACGGGCAGACCGTGACGAGCTACGACAACGTCGGCCGGGTGACGCAGGTCGTCGGCCCCGACGGATCGTCGCAGACGACCGCGTACCTCGGCCGCGTGGTCACGACGACCAACCCCGACGGCGACGTGACGCAGATCCAGAATGATTCGCAGGGGCACCCGATGTCGAGCACGCAGGCGATGACGTCGGGGCCCGCGGGTCTCTCCGGGCCCGTCACGACGACCCTCATGACCTACGGGCCGTTCTTCGAGCTCGTGCAGACGACCGACACCGACCAGAACGTCGTCAAGACGACCTTCGACCGCCTCGGCCGGCCGATGATGAAGCAGGACGCGGACACCAACGTGACCGCGTACACGTACGACGTCTTCGGCGAGGTCACCGACGAGCTGCGCGGGGCCACGCTGGTCCTCATCATCTCGGGCGGCCACGTGACGCCCACGTTGTACGGCGGCGAGCACACGACGATGACCTACGATGGCGACGGCCGCACGACCAGCAAGACGGCGCCCGACGTGGGGCAGGTCTGGACCTGGGACACGGTCTATCCGGGCAAGCTCTCGAACGCGACCGTCTCCGGGGGCACCTCGATCACGTACGCCTACGACCCGTTCGGCAACGTGAAGAGCAAGACCTGGGACGGCCCGCGCGGGGCCATCGGGTACTCGTACACGTACGACAAGTACGACCGCCTCTCGACGACGACGTACCCGGCGCTGCCTTCGGCGACCAAGCAGCCGGCGCTCGTCGTGAAGAACACCTACAGCGGCGGTGACCTCGGCGGGCAGCTCACGGGGGTCAGCGACGTGACCAACCCGACGTCGCCGAGCGCGTACTGGACGCTCAAGTCCACCGATGCGACCGAGACCTTCCCGGTCAGCACGCTGCGCAACAACGTGCAGACGACCCTCGCCGAGGACCCGTCGCACCCGGGGTGGCTCAAGACGATCACGAGCAAGGTCGGGTCGACCACGGTGCAGTCGCTCGCGTACTCCCGCGGGGGTGCGGGACGCGTGAACGGGCGGCAGGACACGGTGAACGGCACGACCGAGACCTTCGGATACGACGGCCTCGAGCGACTCACGTCGTGGACCTGGCAGGGCGCCGTGGGCGCGCGGGCGGTGCAGTACGTCTACGACGACATCGGCAACCTCTCGCAGCGCAACGTCGTGACCGGCCCGGGCACGAGCGTCACGTACACGTACGGGGGCAACGGCATGGGGCCGCACCAGGTCTCCGACGACGGGAGCGGGACCGCCTTCGCGTACGACGCGCAGGGCAATGAGCTCGTCGCCCCCGGCCGCTCGTTCGAGTTCAACTCGTTCGACCGCGCGACGAGCGTCACCGCCAGCGCGGGCAAGTACACGATGACGTACGACGCGGATCTCGCGCGCTTCTCGCGCACCGATCCTGCCGGGGGCGTGCGCTACTCGTACGGCCGCCTGTTCCAGGAGTTCAACGACTCGGCCGGCACGCACTACGTGATGACGATCATGGCGGCGGGCAATCCCGTCGCCGAGGTCGAGAAGCTCGTCAGCGCCAACGTGCTGAAGAGCACGACGGTCAATACGATCCTCCTCGACGCACTGGGTTCGCTCGACGCGCTCGTCGGCTCGAACGGCCAGCCGCTGCCGGAGAAGTACGACCCGTTCGGCGCGCGCGTGAAGGCGAGCGACCCCACGGTGCGCGTGACGGCGCCCCCGCGCGACCTGCGCATCGGCTTCACGGGGCACGAACAGGACGACGACGTGGACCTCGTGGACATGATCGGCCGCCTCTACGATCCGGTGCAGCAGCGCTTCCTCAGCGCCGACCCTCCGGCGCCGGATCCGGTCGACGGCCAAGCGTACAACCCGTACGCGTACGTGCGGAACAACCCGCTCAACGCGACCGACCCCACCGGGTACGTCGAGATGCTGCTCAACGGGCTTCCGAGCGACGTCACCATCCGCGGGAGCAGCCTCGGAGTTTCACCCAATGCCGGCGACATGTGGGACGGCGCGGACACGTTCCTGGCGTGGGTCACCGTGACCGTCTACAGCATCCCGTACGGCGCATACCCCGGTGAGGACCCGCAAGGGACGTCGGGCATGGAAGGACCGGGAGCCCTCGCAGCGGACAGCTCGAAGGTCGGCGTGGTCGACGCTTCGGGCGCTGCGAAGAACGACTCCAACCCTGTCGTGTTCGCGAAATACGATCCTTCGGCGCTCACGAAGGAAGGCGGCGACCTCTCCGACAACGGCCGGGGGGTCCTGGGCCCGCTCGATCTCCTGCTGGAACCATTCGAGCTGCAGCTGGAGACCGCGAAGACGGCAGCCGAGTTCGCGAAGGACCCGGCCAGGGCGATGGAGGCTCTCAAAGCGGCGAAGGCCCTGGGGTGGCTGGTCGGGATGAAGAGCTTCTTCACGGGCGCAAGCGCGTCGCTCACCGGCCTGGTGGCAGCCTTCGAGCACCTCGAAGAGGGGGGCAGCGTGTTGGGCTCGCTCTTGAAGGGAGGGCTCGCCGCTGGAGTCGATTGGCTGGAGGAGTATGGCCTCGCGACTCTGGCCGGTCCCATCGGCGTGGGGCTCTACGTCTACGACGGCATCGCGCGTCCGTGCGGCGGACAGACGTGCTCGGCCCACGTCACCGACTTCGTGTTCAACACGTTCTCCAACAACGGGGCGCCGAACTCGGCTCAGGGCTTGATCAATTCGGGTCGTCAATCGGTCGATGACTTCGGTCGAGTGCTCTACTCCAAGCCCGTTCTCAAGGCGTTCCCGTTCATCCAGTCGGTGACGGGCACCCACGTGCCCGACGACGACAACGGCCCGTAGTCAACCCCGTGGATGCCTCACGCGGCCGGCGGGGTGCACACGCCGGCCTGCGGGTAGCAGGTGTTGTTCACGCAGTAGTGGGAGCCGCAGTCGGCGTTCGAGTTGCACGACTTGGTGGCGCACGCGCCGCTCTGGCATGCGTAGTCGACCGAGGAGTTCGAGGGGCACTCGGAGTCGCTCGTGCACGGCTTGGGGACGCAGTGGCCGTTCGAGCACGCCTCGTCGGGACTGCAGCCGGCAGCGCTGGTGCATGCGGGGATGCAGCTGCCCGTCTTGCCGCCGACGGGACAGGTGCACCCTCCGCCGGGTCCGCAGACCATCGGCTGCGGCGGTGCGGCGTCGCCGATCACGGCGCAGTCGGAATCGGTGCTGCACGGGTACTGGGGCATCTCGCAGATGCCGCAGCCGGTGGTGATTCCCCCGGGGCTGCATTCGAAGCCGGCGGTGCAGTCCTTGTTGGAGCTGCAGCCGGTGGCCCCATCGGGGAGCGGTCCGGAGTCGGGCGGATGGCCAGCGTCGCCGGCTTCGTCGCCGCCGTCGCCGCCGTTCGCGGTCGACGAGGTCGACCCGCCGCACCCGGCAGCCATCGAGGCCAGAACGCTCAGTGCTGCGAGGAATGCGTGCCCTCTCATGCTCATCCGCCACGAGCAACGGTGGTGCCAGCGGCGGACCGAGAGATCCCGTGGGGTTGCGCGATGGCACACGTGTGCCGCCTGACGCGGGGATCCTTACTGAACCGTGTTGTTGCTCTGCGTGTAGTTCGTGCCGTCGATGACGATCTGCGGCGTCTGGTTGTGCACGAGCGTGTTGCCGCTGACGTCACCGGTATCCGCGCTGGCGC
>DASVWO010000350.1:0-17851 GCA_036393165.1 Polyangiaceae bacterium
ACGAACGAGCTGCTCGCGACCCTCGCGCGCATCGATCAGACCGTGATCGACACGGGCCTCGTCGCGGTGGGCGCCGCGTTCGTCGTCGCCCTGTTGCTCGCGTGGAGCCTGGGGCGGCCCATCGCGAAGCTCGCCGCCGAGACGCGCAAGGTCGCGACGGGCGAGGCGCGCCCGCTGCGTGTGCGTGGCTCCGGGGAGATCGCCGAGCTCGCCCGGTCGTTCGACGAGATGCTCGAGGACCTCGCCGCGACGCGCCGGCGCCTCGCCGCGACGAGCCGCGTCGCCGCGTGGCGCGAGGTCGCACGTCGCGTGGCGCACGAGGTGAAGAACCCGCTGGCCCCCATCCGCGCAGCGGTCGAGACGCTGCGCCGCCTGCGCTCCCGCGGGGACCCGGAGTTCGACGCGTACTTCGACGAGGCGACCCGCACGGTGCTCGACGAGGTGCATCGCATCTCGAACATCGTCACCGAGTTCACGCGCTTCGCCCGTCTGCCCGCGCCGCAGCCGCAGGAGATCGACCTCGCCGACCTCGCGCGCCAGGTCGTGCGCCTGCACGAGGCGGGGGCCAAGGCGAAGCTGCGCGTCACCGTCGAGCGCGAGATCCCCAAGGTGCGCGCCGACCGCGATCAGATCGTGCAGGTGCTGACGAACCTCGTTCAGAACGCGCTCGACGCCGTGAAGAGCCTCGGCGACGCCGGGGAGGTACGGGTCGCCCTCGCGCCGGAGGGCACCTCTGCCGTGGCCTTCACGGTGACCGACAACGGCCAGGGCGTCTCTCCCGACATCGCCGCGCGCCTTTTCGAGCCCTACGCAACCACCAAGAAGGAGGGCACGGGGCTCGGTCTCGCCATCGCTCAGCGCATCGCCATCGAGCACCAGGGGGAGCTCTCTCTCCTCCCGGGCGTCCCCGGACGCGGCGCCGCCTTCAAGCTGGTGCTGCCGATCGAAGGACCGCCGCCGGCGAGTGACTCATCCGCAGCGGAGCCGCGCAGCGCGTAATCGTCGACGGGTCGTGCGTCATTCACGCGAAGCGACGTACGCGGATTGCGTACCTTCGCGGCCGCCATGACCGCGATGTCGCGCGATCCCGTTGCCGGGCGCATCGATCGCGCCGCCCCTTCCCCGGGCACGGAGTAAGCATCAAGTTGGGATCAAGAGTTCGTCATGAAGCGCGCAGCATCGTTGCTCATTGCTCTCGTCGCCATGGCCCCCGCGGTCGCCGCGTGCGCCGGCCAGTCGGCCGAGGGCGCCGGCGCCACCGCCGCGCCGGCCGAGGGTGAAGGCCCACCTCGCCCGCGGCTGACAGCCGCGACCATCGGACCTGGGCACCCTGCGGCCCACCCCGTCCTCGCGAGCCTGGCGAAGGACCCGGCGTCGCCCACGGATCCCGTCGCCTCGGCGCACCCGACGTGCCCGGGCGACATGGTGCTCGTCGAGGGCGACTACTGCACCGAGGTGCGCGAGCCGTGCCTCTCGTGGGAGGACGACCCCAAGAACCCGCTCGCGCGGTGCGCCAAGTTCGGCCCCAGCGAGTGCGTCGGCGAGCGCGTTCACAAGCGCTACTGCATCGACCGCGACGAGTACGTCCCGCCCGGCGGCGAGCTGCCTCTCAGCGACGTCTCGTGGACCCAGGCGAAGGGCGTCTGCACGCAGCAGGGCAAGCGGCTCTGCATGGAGACGGAGTGGGAGTTCGCCTGCGAGGGCCCGCAGATCCTGCCCTACCCCACCGGGTACGAGCGCGACCCCCAGCTCTGCAATTTCGACAAGGACCCGCTCCTCGACGACAGGGGCAAGCTGCTCGACCTGCGACAGCCCGAGGGCCAGCTCGACCGGTGCGTGAGCCCCTTCGGCGTCCGCAACATGAGCGGCAACGTCGACGAGTGGGTCTGGCGTGACCGGACGTGGGGCGAGTGGCGCTCGGCCCTCAAGGGCGGCTGGTGGATGGCTGCGCGCGACCGGTGCCGTCCGGCGACGACCGCGCACGACGAGCGCTTCCACGAGCTGCAGACCGGCGTGCGCTGCTGCGCCGATGCGCTCTGAGGATCCGCCGAAGGCGGGCCGACAGCCCGAAGGGCCACCAGACGCTCACGCGATCACTTGTTCATCAGCCAGAGCCACGACGCGCCGCCGACCATGACGGCCACGCCGAGCAGCGCGCCCGACGACCACGCGAAGACGCGCCACCCGCGGCGCGCGTCCGCCGACCACGCCCACGCCGCGCCCGCCGCGTGCACCGCCGCGAACGACAGCGCCGCCGGCCACGCCACGCGCACGAGCACGCGGTGCGCGATCTCGGCGTCCTCGAGCGACGTCCCGCTCGCCGAAGCGACCGCCACGACGATCAGCGGCACCGAGCCGAACGCCCACGCGAGCGCCACGGGGTACGCGGCCGCGTGCGCGACGAGCAGACGCAGCGCCACGCTCCCCCTGCGCTGCCGCGCCACGGCGTGTCACCCCTGCTGCGCCGCCGGAAGCATGCCGATGTACTGCGCGATGTTCGCGCGGACGACGTCGGGCACCCCCGCGAACTCGAGCCCCATCGCCGTGCGCCCCCGCCCCTCGCGCGTCCAGCGCACCACCGCCGGCAGCGCGATCATCTCGCCGGTCAACGGCGTCGCGAAGCGCACCTCGGCCGGCGCGCCGAGCGCGAAGCCGATCGGCGAGACGACGAGCATCCCCTCCTCGCTGATCTCCTCGCTGCGCGCCTGGATCTCGCTGCCCGTCTTGGATCGCAGGACGACCGGCGTGACGTACGGCGCGCGCACGTGCTGGCGGCGATGCTGCGGGATCGGCTCGACGGCGCTCGGACGGTCTCCGTCGCCGCGCGGCGCCTTCTTGCGCACCAGCTTGATCGCGCGCTCGGGCTCCTCCTCCAGCGGCGTCTCGGTGCTGTTCGGCGCGTCGTCCGCCGGCGCCGCGAGCAGGGCCGACCGCGCCGGCGTCAGCCCGCTCGCCGCGACGAGCGCGCGACCGAGCTCCGTGGCCGTCTGGAAGCGATCCGCCGCCTCCTTCTCGAGCGCCGTCTCGATGACCACCGCGAGCGCCGGCGGCACGTCGTGGCGCTTGTCGCGCACGCCGGGCGGGCCGGGGGCGTCGTTCACCTGCACCAGCACCTCGGGGTAGCTGCCGTTGTAGGGCACCTCGCCGGTCAGGCACTCGTACAGCGACATGCCGATGGCGTAGACGTCGGTGCGCTGGTCGATCTCGCGGCCCCAGAGCTGCTCGGGCGCCATGTACTCGGGCGTGCCGAGCACCTCGTGGGCGTGCGTGAGCTTCCCCCCGTTCTGCTGCAACTCCTGCTCGGCGACGGCCGCGACGCCCATGTCGATGAGCTTCACCATCTCCTCGCCGATCTCGTTGCGCGCGACGAAGAAGTTGCTCGGCTTGAGGTCGCGATGCACGACGCCGCGCGAGTTGGCGTGCGCCACGGCGTCGCACACCTGGCGCCCCACCTGCACCGTGTCGGCGATCGAGAGCCGCCGGCGCGCCGCGAGGATCCCGTCGAGCGTCCGCCCGTCGAGCATCTCCATCACGACGTACGGCCCGAACTCGGCGCACACGCCCGCGTCGAGCACCTCGACGATGCCCGGGTGACGGACATGCGTCAGGGCATGCGCCTCGCGGAGCAGCCTGCTGCGGGGCTCCTTCTTGCGACGATGCTCGTCGGGGAGCAGCTTCAGCGCCACGACGCGCCGGGTGAAGCGGTGGTGCGCCTCGAAGACCAGGCCCATGCCACCCCGGGCGATGAGCCTCCGCAACTCGTAACGGGTGTCGACCGTACCCCCTACGAGCAACTCGGTCACTCGGACAACGGTATCATACGAAGCCCATGCCTCTCCACGTGGGCGACCGCTTCGATCGCTACGAAATCGAGGAGCTCCTCGGTGAAGGAGGCATGGCGCAGGTGTATCGGGCGCACGACCCGCGCCTGAACAGGCGGGTGGCGCTCAAGGTGCTGCGCGTCGACTCGCTCAACGCACCCGACTCGGCGTCGAGCGCGTCGACCCTCATGATGCGCGAGGCGCGCGCCGCGGCGGCGCTCGATCACCCCAACGCCGTCTCGGTGTTCGACGTCGGCGAGGCCGACGGCGAGGTCTTCCTCGCGATGGAGCTCGTCGTCGGCAAGAGCCTGCGCGCCTACGTGGGCGATCCGGCGGTGCCGTGGGACACGAAGCTCCGATGGATGGTCGACGCGGCCCGCGCCCTTGGAGCCGCGCACGAGCGCGGGCTCGTGCACCGCGACGTGAAGCCCGAGAACGTGATGGTGCGTGCCGACGGCGTGGTGAAGGTGCTCGACTTCGGCATCGCCAAGCGGGTGAAGGTCGACATCGCGAGCGGCGCGACGCTCGACGACCCGCGCTCGCAGTCGTTCCTCGGCGGCCTGGTGGGCACGCCGTGGTACCTGTCGCCGGAGCAGCTGCGCAACGAGCCCGTCGACGGGCGCGCCGACCAGTTCGCCTGGGGCGTCATGACCTACGAGCTGCTCACGGGTGTGCTGCCGTGGCCGAAGGGCGTCGACGGCTTCCAGCTCGTGCTCGCGATCCTCAACACGGTACCCGACCCGCCGTCGAAGCTGCTCAAGCCGCTGCCGTCGATCGTCGACGCGACCATCATGAAGGCGCTGGCGAAGGCCCCCTCGCAGCGCTTCGAGGCGATGGAGTTCGTCGTCACCGCGCTCGAGGGCATCGTGGCGGCGTCGCGACGGAGCTGGGCGACCGTGACCGCCTCGGCGACGACCAAGACGGACCCAGCGCCGGCGCCCGAAGCTCCGGCGCCGCAGCAGCGCACCGATCTGGCGTTCGAGTCGGCGCTCGCCGGGCGGGCCGCACGCGACGGGGCGACGACGCAGCCGAGCCGCCGACCCTCGGCGCGGCCGCCGACGCTGCGCCGTCCGGCTCTCGTCGCCGCAGGCGCGATGGCGGCCGCCGCCGTGCTCGCATTCGTCTCGGCGCGTCTGACGCGGGCGCCGGCGCCCGCTGCTGCGGCCTCCGCGTCGCCCGCGCCGTCGCTCGTGCCGACGGCCATCACCGACGTGCCTCCACCCGTGTCCGGGGTGCCCGAGGCGATCGCGGCGTACCGCACGTACCAGCAGCGGCTGCGCGACGCCGACTGGCGCGCGGCGCGCGAGGCCCTCGAGGACGCCGTCGGTCGCGATCCGACGATGGCCGCCGCGCAGCTGCGGCTCGCGTACATGCAGTCGCTGCAGTCGGCGGACGAGGGGCACGTGCGCGCGACCTTCATGCTCGCCGAGCGCCACCGCGGGACGCTCGACGAGCGCGACGCCGCGCTGCTCGACGCGCTGGAGCCCTACCTCCGGCGCGAGCCGAGCGACCCCGCCGAATCCCAGCGGCGCCTCGAGGCGATACACGCGCGCTGGCCGCTCGATGCCGAGGTGGCGTACGTCCTCGGCAGCGTGCGCTTCGACCGCGGGGACTTCGCGCAGGCGCTCGAGGCGATGGACGCGGCCATCGCGATCGATCCCGCGTTCGCGCAGGCGTGGTCCACCAAGGGGGGCGTGCTCGCCTACCTCGGACGCCTCGACGACGCACGCGCCGCCCTGGAGGAAGCGAGCCACAGGTCGCGCACCGCCACCGAGCCGCTCTGGTACGAAGCGGAGATCGCCGAGCAGCAAGGTCGCTGCGCCGACGAGGAGGCCGCGACGCGCCAGTGGCTCAGCCGCGACCCGGACGACTGGTTCGCCTACCAGTACCTCGCGTCGTCTCTCGCCGCCGAGGGCAAGCCCGTCGACACCGTGCGCACCGCCCTCGAGCAGAAGTGGGTGCGCGAGGCCGCCGATGAACGAGCGCGGCGCGAGCCGATCGATCTCGCCGAGCTCGACGTGCTCGCCGGGGACTTCGCCTCGGCGGAGGCGCGCCTCGACGAGCTCGAGAAGCGCCTCGCCACCGAACCGGGCGCGCAGGCGCATGCCGAGTCGCAGCTCCTCCTGCTGCGCATCGCCGAGGAGAGCGGGCAGAACGACCGCGTGCGCGCCGTGGCGACCTCGTACCTCGCGCGCAAGGACGCGTGGGCGCCGCCGCACCGCGTGGACGAGGTCTCGATGTTCCTCGACCCCGTGCCCGAGATGCTCGGCGCCCTCTCGCGCGTGGGCGCGATCGACGCGGGGCAGCTCGATCGGCAGCGGGGCGACTGGCTCGCGGCGTGGAGGGCCAAGACGAGCGCCGCGTACCTCGGCTACCTCTGGGTCGCGGGGTGGGCAGCGCCGGCGACGACGCGCGACCAGGCCGAGGCGGCGCTGCGAGCGCTCCCCGATTTCGGCGCCCTCCCGCGGTTCGTGCCGACCTTCCCCACCGACATGCTGGTCGGCCGCACGTACCGACTCGCGGGCCGCACGGACGACGCGATCGCCTTCCTGCGCCGCGGCGTCGCCGCTTGCACCATGCTCGGCGAAGGCGTGCGCACGACGCGCGCCTCCTTCGAGCTCGCGCAGGCGCTCGAGACCGCCGGCGACACATCGGGGGCCTGCGACGCCTACCGCGTGGTCCTCGCGCGCTGGGGCCACGCGAAGCCGCGCTCCGTCACGGCCGACCGCGCGCGCACGCGCTCTACCGCGCTCGCGTGTCACTGAAAAGGTGACCGCGGGCGCGCGTCCTCCTTACGATTCGCCCCGAGCTTCCCGATGCTCGCGCGCTCCGTCTCCTTCGTCGTCGTCGCCGGCTCGCTCGCCGTGATGCTCGCGCCGCGCGCGATGGCGAGCGCCGGCGCCAAGGTGTCGTCCACGCCTCCCGAGGAGCCGCCGCCCGCGTGCCCCTCCGGGATGGTCGAGATCGAGGGCCAGTTCTGCCCGCAGGCCGAGCAGGTGTGCACGCGCATGGTCGACCCCAAGCACCCGGAGATGGACCGGTGCGCGGAATTCGCGCCCAGCGGCCGCTGCCTCGGCACGCCCGTGCCGAAGCACTTCTGCATCGACAAGTACGAGTGGCCGAACCAGCCGGGCGCGAAGCCGGACGTAGCGATGGACTGGCACGAGGCCGGCAGCGAGTGCCGCGCCATCGGCAAGCGCCTCTGCACCGACACCGAGTGGACGCTCGCGTGCGAGGGCCAGGAACGCCTCCCGTACCCGTACGGCTACGTGCGCAACGCCGAGGCGTGCAACATCGACCGCCCGTACATCGTGCCCGACGACAACAAGTGGGGGACGCCCGCGGGGCGCGCGGAGGAGATCAAGCGGCTCGATCAGCGCGACGTGAGCGGCGCGCGCGACTCGTGCGTGAGCCCGTACGGCGTCTACGACATGACGGGCAACGTCGACGAGTGGGTCGTCAACGAGCGCGGCAAGGAACACGAGGAGCCCTTCGTGAGCGGCCTGAAGGGCGGCTACTGGGGCCCCGTGCGCGATCGCTGCCGCCCCATGACGACCGCGCACAACCAGTGGCACACAGGCTACCAGATCGGCTTCCGGTGCTGCACCGACCCGAGCGCGAACTGAGCGGCCAGACCTACTTCGCCGACTCGAAGTGCAGCGCGTAGACGAACTGCGCGTCGTGCGTGCCGTGCATCGCGGGCAGCTTCGCCGTGCGGTACACGCCGAGGACGCACCGGGTGACGTCGACGTCGCCGAAGCGCGGCTCGTTCTCGGAGACCTCGAGGATCTCGCCGTCGGCCTTCACGCGGAAGCGCAGCTCCATGCGGCCGCCGAGATCCGCGTGCTTGCCGAGCTCCGACGCGTAGCACTGCTGCACGGCGGGCCACGACGCGCGCAGACCCTCGCGGATCGCGTCGGCGTGCGGCACGGGGTGGGGCATCGGCACCGGCTCGTCGCCGGTCGCCAGGGACACCTTCACGTCGGCGGAGGCGTCGCCGTCGCCGCCCCAGGGCAGGTCGAGGTGCTGCGCCTCGCGCAGCACGCAGGCCGTGACGCTGTCGTCGTGCACGCTGCTCTGCGCGAGCTGCGAGCCGATGCCGCCGGGCTGCCGGTAGAGCGAGAAGGCGACCGAGCCGGAGAGGTCCTGGTTGCGACGCAGGCCCTCCTCGTAACAGTGGCGGAAGGGCCAGTACCCGTCGTTGCGCGCGGTGCGCTGAAGGTCGGCGGACGTCGCGTTGCCGCCCTGCGCGTCGGACACGTCCACGATGATGCCGGGCGCCGGGTGGAACGGCCGGCCGTGGCGGCCGTGCTTCTTGGCGTGCCGCCCGTGCTCGGGGAGCTCCTGGGCGCGGACGTGCGTCGCCTTGAACGGAAGCTCGTCGACGAGGATGACGCGCGGGGGCGTCGCGGCAGGCGCCGGCATCGCCTCGGCCGCGCCGCTCGTGGGCGGCGTGGGCTCGGCGGTCACCGCAGCGAGCGCGGGCGCCGCCACGGTGGTGGTCGTGGTCGTCGTCGTGGTGGTCGTCGTCTTCGGCGCCGGAAGCGGCGCGAGCTTCTTCGGCTTGGGCAGCGGGGCCACGGGGATCTCCGCCACCGGGGGAACGGCCGGCTGCGCCGCGGCGCAGGCGAGCGACGTGAGGAGCAGCGCGGTCCCGGCCGACAGAGCGGCAGGGCGAGCAAGGCACCTGGGCGACATGCACCCACCTCTATGCCCTGTCCGGGCCCGGGGGCAAATCCTCTGCGCTCAGTCTGGTGCGCGCCACGCGAGCGGCGCCGTCGGCCCGCCTGCGGCGGGACCTCAGTGACCGGCGATGGCCACGGCAGCCAGCGCCCCCGCGGCGGCGCCGACGGCCAGCACGAAGGCGAATGCCGCCGCCCGCAGCAGGCGCGCGCGCCGGAGGGCCCGACGGCTGGTCCACACCATCCCGTCGGGGTCGCCGATGGCGCAGGACGCCGAGTTCCACCACTGCACGCCGCGCACGCGACCGCTCCGAGCAACCGGCGGGCCAGACACGCGTGTCGCACCGGTAGCCGCGCGCAGCGGAAAACGCGCAGCACGCGCGCACGGAGACGCCCCTGGCGCGCCCCGCCTGGGTGAACTTCCGATCCACGCTGATGGCAACCGACTACAACGGGGGGAGGGCCGGCTCGATGCGCCAGACGGCGCCCTGCTTGACGCAGATGATGCTGGCCCGCTCGTTCTGCGGGTCGGCGCCGTAGACCTCCACGGTGGCCCGGTTGCCGACGACGGCCGCCCGCATCGCCTTCGCGCGGAACGCGAGGCCGAACCCGACGAGCATGTCCCAAGGCTGCACCGTCTGGCCCGGCAGGAACGTGGCCCGCCGGGCGCGCTCGGCGAGGTTCGCCTTCGCGGCGGGCCCCAGCAGGTCGTACGCGTCGTGCATCAGGCGCGGGTCGCTGCTCGCGCCCTCGATGTCGTCGAGGAACAGCCGCACCGCGCCGTCCGGCGTGGAGTCCGGCGGCGGGTGGCTGCACCCCGCGAGCATCGCGGCGGCCATCGCGGCCGCCCGGAGGAGCGACCGCGCTCCCACGCGTCAGCCCCCGGTGCGCGGCGCGCCGAGGCCCATCTTGTCGCGCACGTCTCGCATCGTCTCGCGGGCGATGACGCGCGCCTTCTCGGCTCCCTCGGCGAGCGCCTTCGCGACGGCGCCGGGCTGCGCGTCGAGCTCGGCGCGCTTGGTGCGCAGGGGCACGAGCTCGCGCTCGAAGCTCTCCTGGAGAATCTTCTTGCAGTCGATGCACCCGCGCTGCGCGGTGGTGCACTCCTTGTAGGTGAGGTCCACCTGCTCCGGCGTCGAGAGCGCCTTGTGCATCGTGTAGATGTTGCAGATCTCCGGCCGTCCCGGATCGCTCCGGCGCAGGCGCTGCGGGTCGGTGAACGCGCCGCGAAGCTTGTTCCAGAAGGCCGCGGGCTCCTCGAACAGGCCGATGGTGTTCCCCTTCGACTTGCTCATCTTCGCCTGACCATCCAGGCCCATGATGCGCGGCGCGGCCGACATGCGCGGCTGCGGCTCGGGGAACGTCTCGCCGAACCGGAAGTTGAAGCGGCGCGCCGTCTCGCGCGCGAGCTCGAGGTGCTGCAGCTGGTCCTCGCCCACCGGGACGATCGTCGCCTTGTACAGCAGGATGTCCGCCGACATGAGCACGGGGTACTGGAAGAAGCCGGCGAGGACGTGCTCCTCTTTCGCGCGCTTGTCCTTGAACTGCGTCATGCGCTCGAGGTCGCCGAACGGCGTGACGTTCGCGAGGTACCACGCGAGCTCGGTGTGCTCGCGCACGTCGCTCTGCACGAAGAGGGTGCAGCGCGCCGGATCGAGCCCGCACGCCACGAGATCGCGCGCCATGCCCTCGATGCGCGCCCGCAGCTCGGCGGGGTCGTACTCGTTGGTGATCGCGTGCGCGTCGACGACGCAGAAGATGAGGTCCTCCTTCTGCTCGGCGACCTGCGTGGCCCACGTGCGCACCGCACCGAGCCAGTTGCCGATGTGCAGCTCGCCGGTGGGCTGGATGCCGGAGAAGACGCGCGCGCGGCTCATGGCGAGAAGTGGATCGAGTAGGTGCCCCACGCGTCGCCGGGGGACTTCTGCTTCGGGAACTTGAGCTTGTTGAGCACCCCGCCGACGCAGTTGGTGACGTCCGCGTCGCTCATCGAGGAGCCGTCGTCCTTCCACGCGCGAACGGTGCCGTCGTTGGTGATGACGAACCGGAGCTTCACCTCGCCGCTGGTCGACGGGTCGTTCTTGAGCGCCGCCTTCCAGCAAGCCTGCACCTTGCCGTTGTTCGCCTTCATCACCTTCATCACGTCCTTCGGCGGCATCTGGTGCGAGGCGAGCCAGGGGTCGTCGCTGCCGGTGGGCTTGATGTCGCCGGACGCCGTGGTGGTCGCGGCGGGCGGCGGGCCGTTCACGTCGGACGACGCGGAGGAAGCGGCCGGCGCGGGGCTCGCGGCGGACGAATCGGCCGGGGCGGCGCTGGCCGCCGGTGCGCTCTCGTCGCTGCTGCTGCCCTTGTCGCCGGTCGCCGCGCTCTCGTCCTGGGGCGCGGGCGTTCCTCCGCCGCAGGCCAGGGGGAACGACGCGAGGGCGAGCAAGCAGGCGACGCAGGCGAGGGGACCGAGCTTGCGCATGGGCCTCTCTTACCACGCACGCGCGCGGGCCTGGATGAAGGAGTAGAAGAAGACGCTGTTCGGGTCGCGTGCCACGCGGTCGAGCTCGCGGGTCATGCCGTCGACGACCTCCTGGGACACCTTGCCCGCCTCGAGCAGCGCGGGGGCGCCGGAGAGCAGGAGCTCGGTCCAGTACGCGAGGAACTCGGCGCGCTCGCCGGGGGCGCGGTTGTCGAGGTGGAACGTCTTCACTTCGGTCACGACGTCGCGGAAGCCGACCGACGAGAGCAGGTTGCCGAGCTTGGCGCCGACGAACGGGTCGCCACCGAGGGCGATCTGGTGGTCGTTGAAGGCCATCCAGTACCGCAGCGTGTCGGGGCTGTACGGGTCGATGAAGAACGTGGCGTTGAGCACCTCGCTGCACACGATGGGCGCGCCGGGCGCGAGCACGCGCCGCACCTCGCCGAGCACGCGCGGAGGGCTGGGGACGTGCTCGAGCATCCAGCAGATGAAGGCCGAGTCGAAGCTCTCGGGGTCGAACTCGAGCTTGGCGGCGTCCATCTTGCGGATGTCGAAGCGGCCCGTGGCCCAGGGGACGGTCGCGAGGAAGCGGCGCGCCTCGGCGAGCTGGCCGTCGTTGATGTCGATGCCGGTGACGTGGATCTCGGGGAAGTGGCGCAGGAGGATCTCGGTCTGCGCTCCCACGCCGCAGCCGACCTCGAGGAGCCGCCGGCGGCGCCGGAAGGGCAGCCGGTCGTGCACCATCGGCTCGAGAAAGCGAGCCTGCCGGTGCAGCCTCTCGCGCTCGTCGGCGCTGTAGCCGTGCAGATAACCCTGAGGCGCGCTCACGGCGCCGAGGATGGCACAGGCGGGACGACGGCGCCTCGGGCGGCACGACAGGGTGATCGCGGTGATACGCTGACGGCCGCCAGCGATGCCCGTCCCGGCGCTATTCCCGACGACGGTGGTCGGCTCGATGCCGCGGCCGCAGTTCCTGAAGGACCTCTTCGACGACTTCCACGAAGGCCGCGTGACGGAGCGCGAGCGCGAACGCACGCTGGATCGGGCCGTGCCCTACGCCATCGCCGCGCAGGAGGCCGCTGGCGTCGACATCGTGAGCGACGGGGAGTGGCGGCGCTTCTCGTACGTCGCGGTCGTCACCGACGTGGCCAGCGGCTTCGCGCGAGACTTCTCGGGGGAGGGGCGCGACGGAAAGTACTGGCACACGGTGGTCGGCGAGGTGAAGCCGACGTACGCCACGGCGGACGACAGTCCCCTCGCGCACCATGCGCGCTTCGCGCGCGTGCACACGACGCGGGCCATCAAGGTCGCGCTTCCCAGCCCGTACATGCTGAGCCTGCGCATGTGGGACCCGGCGCAATCGAAGAAGGCGTACGCGACGCGCGAGGAGTTCGCCCTCGCCATCGTGCCCATCCTGCGCGATCAGGTGGCTGCCCTGGCGCGCGCCGGCGTGCACACCGTCCAGCTCGACGACCCGCATCTGTGTCTCTTCGTGGACCCGGCGGTGCGCGCCCGCTTCGACGACCCGGACGCCGAGGCGATGCACTGCGTGCGGCTCATCAACCAGGTCTTCGAGGGCGTGCAGGGCGTGAACAGGGCCGTGCACCTTTGCCGCCGCAACAAGGGCCGCCGCGGGTGGTCCGGCGAGGGCTCTTACGACGCCATCATGCCGCAGCTCCGCGCGCTGGACGTCGACCAGCTCATGATGGAGTTCACCATCCCTGCGGCCGGCGACACCCGATGCCTGCGCGACCTGCCGGAGCGGACGACGATCGGCCTCGGCTGCGTCGACTGCCGCGGCGAGGTGATCGACGCGCCCGAGACGATCGTGAAGCGCGTCGAGCATGCGATGGAGCACGTCGCGAAGGAGCGCCTGGTGCTCGCGCCCGACTGCGGCTTCGCTCCCGGCAACGCCGCCGACATCCCGATCGACGAGGCGTACGCGAAGCTACGCAACATGAGCGCCGCCGCGCGCATCCTCCGCGACGCGCACGGCTGAGCCGCCGCAGGACAAAAAAAGAAACGGCCCCCGGCTCACCCCGCCGCGAAGCGGGGGAGCCGGGGGCCGTGGGTTACGCCGTCACTTGACGACGATGCCGAGCGGCTGGCTCCAGTTGCCCGGCCCGCCCTTGATGATGGCGCGGAACCGGACCTGCACCGTGGAGCCGACCGGCAGGCCCGTGATGGTCGTCTTGGCCTGCAGGCTGGGCGTGGCGTCGACCCACGTCTTGCCGCCGTCGATGCTCGACTGCCACTCGTAGCTGGCGCGGTGGCCTGCGGACCGGACGGTGAGCTTGACGCTCCCCGAGAGGGCCCCGGCCGTCGCGGCGAAGGGCGGCTTGACGCGCACTGCTGCTTTCTTCGGCGTCATGCCGGCGCTCGTGATGATGGTCGCCGCGTCTTCGGGCAGCGCGGCGTCGGCGATGGTCTGCACGTACGCCTTCAGCGCGCCGAGCGCCTGGACGACAGCGCGGCGGGCGGCGTTGCGCGCTTGCACGGTGCCTTTCGCGCGCGTCGCCGTCGCCTGCTCGGCGTGAGCGAGCGTCGTGATCAGGCCCGTGACGGTGGGAAGTGGAGGGACCGGCGCCGGGAAGCGTGGATTCCCGGTCATCGCCGTGACGATGGCGTGAGCGGCCTTGAGGAGGTCGAGAACCTTCGTCGGGAGGAGGAGGACTGCGAGGATGCGGGCTGCGAGGTTTGTGGTTGCCAAGACGTCACCAACCTTGTGGAGAGAAGGGGTCCGCACCGGCGACGTGCCGGGGCTCTCGGCCCCTCCAATCTGTCCTTAACAACTGAGTCGCGATTTCGGGTCGCTTGTGGGGTACGATTTTTGCTAAACATCGGAGCCACACACGTAAGTGGCCGTAACAGCGCAACTTAAGCGACTCGCGCCGCTCTTTCGTCGACACGCGGGGCGCCTTCGTCCCAAAGAGGGCCGATTTCGTCGACTCGCGCGACGCATTCGGACGAAGGAGGCACGCAAGCTGTCCAAAGCGGACCGCGTTCGTCGACTCGCGCCGCTCATTCGACGACTCGCGCTCCTCTCTCGAGCGAAAGAGCGACGCTTTGGACCCAATGCGCGGCGATTGTCCCAACTCGCGGCGCGCATTCGACCCAAAGAGCGACGCTTTCGGTCCAGAGAGCGACTCTTTCGGGCCAAAGAGGGCCTCTTTGGGACCAACGCGCCCCTCTTTGGGACGAATCAGCCCCTCGTGTCGACCGAATCGTCGCTCTCGCCCTCGCTTTCGTCGTCCTCCGTCGGGAGCCGCAGGTGCGACAGGCCCAATTCCTCGACCAGATCGCAGAACTTCTGGCGCATCCTCCTGAGGCGCCCACGCACCGCGGCCTCGGTGAGCCCCAGCTCCTGGGCGAGCCGGCTGGCCGGCTCGAGTGTACCTCGCCGTCGCGCGCGCCAGCCCGGCGCTTGCGAGCGTCCGGTGCCGCTGCCAAGATCGATGCGCGATGCGAGTCGTCGGCAAGCGCATCCCATGCGTGGGTGACCGCGCAGGACTGGATGCGCTCGTTCTTCGCTTCGGTGGCGGGGCTCCGAAGGGCGTGTTCCGCTACCGTACGCAGGAAGAGGCCAACCGGGACTGGGACCGATGGCAGAGAGAACGCGTGCAGCGACGTACGAGGATGTCCATCGAATCGCCGAGCTCCTCGGACGCGAACGCGTCGAATACGCGCTGATCGGCGGCTACGCCCTGGCGCTGCAGGGCATCGTCCGGCTGACCGAAGACATCGACATCCTGGTGCGGCCCACCCCGGAGAATGCTCGGCGGTGGGTGAAGGCGCTCGGCCAGCTGCCTGACGGGGCGGCGAACGAGCTCGAAGGGGACGAGACGCTCCACGAGGAGCCCTACGCGATCCGGATCAACGACGAGTTCACGATCGACGTCATGAACTCGGCGTCCGGCTTCACGTGGGACGAGCTGGCGCCGTACCGGAAGGAGATAGAGGGGGTGCAGGTCGTCTCCCTCGAGGGACTGCTGCGCATGAAGGAGCGCGGACGTCTGAAAGACCTCGCGGACGCGGAAGCCATCCGAAAGGCGCTGGGCCTCGCGAATCCGTGAGCCTCACGAGGCGGCGCGGGTCGCTCCGAGGAGGACGTTGCCGACCACAGACTCGGACTTCATGTGGTCGACCTGCGCCGGCGAGCACACGGAGTTGCAGCTCCCCTCCAGAGAGCTTTGATCCGACGCGGCCTTGGCGGCGAAGTACGCGCCGCCCGCGAGCAGCGCTGCGCCTCCCCCCACGAACACCCAGCCCACGGTCCGCTGCGTCGAGCCCGTGGGGCTCGGCGGGGCTTCGTCCGGCGTCGCCGCCGCAGGCGCCATCGCCAGCACGACGTCGACGGTGCCTCCTTCTCTCGCCAGCACCGTCGTGCTCGTCGGGTTCATGCCGGGCGCAGACGCGCGCTCGCCGGCCCGTCGACGTGCACGGTGAGCCTCGGCGCGCGGCGTCTCACGTCGTCGCGCTCGGCGCGCACCTGCGCGACCGTCGCCGCGGCGGCGCCCTCCGAGGCGAGGTCCTCGAGGACCGTCGTATAGCTCGCGTCGGCGTCGACCAGCTTGCCGACTCCTGCCTGCGCACGCGCCAGGGTCAGGAGCCGCGAGGTCGCGTCGGCGTCGGTACGCGGCTCGTCGGCGCGGGCGCTCCGCCCGAGCGAGCCAAGGGCGAGCGCGGCGAGGATCGCGAAGGGAACTCTTCGCACCCATCGAGCCTACCATCCGTGGCTACCCGGTCGAGGTCGCGGTCCGCGGCGGCGGAACAAGCCGGGAAGTGGCGCCGGCAAGCCCGCGGTGGCTACGATCAGGAGAATGGCGCGCGAGGTGAAGCTGACCTGGCCCGGGCGGGCCGATCCGGTCGCCGCGCCGCCCGCTCCCCCACGGAACGCGTGGGCCACCGGCGACGGAGCCGGGTGGCTGCTCGAGGGGGACAACCTGCCGGTGCTCGCCGGGCTCGCTGCGTCGCACGCCGAGCGCGTGACGCTCGCGTACATGGATCCGCCGTTCTTCACGAACCGCGAGCACCACGCCTGGCTGCGCAAGGCCCGCCCGGCGAGGGCCGAGACAACCGCCCCGCGCACGTCGCGCACGCGCGTGCCGGCGTTCGACGACCGGTGGACCGACCTGCCCGCGTATCTCTCGGCGCTCGGGGAGCGCCTCGAGGCGGTGCGGCCGCTGCTCGCGCCGCACGGGTCGATCGTGGTGCACGTGGACCCGAAGACGAGCCACTACGTGCGCGTGCTCGGCGACGAGATCTTCGGGGCCGACGCCTTCGCGAGCGAGATCGTCTGGCGCTACCGGCGCTGGCCGAGCAAGACGCCCAACTTCCAGCGCGTGCACGACGTGCTGCTGCGCTGGCGCAAGGACCCGTCGGCGACGCCGCGGTGGAACCAGGCGTATGAGCCGCTGGCGGCGTCGACGCTCGCGGTCTGGGGCACCAAGAAGCAGCGCGCCGTGTTCGCCAAGGACGGGCGGCGCGCGCGGTCGTCGTCGACCGACGAGCCCACGGCGGGCGTGCCGATGGGCGACGTCTGGGACATCGGCGTCATCGCGCCCATCGCGCGCGAGCGCACGGGGTACCCCTCGCAGAAGCCGGAGGCGCTGCTCGAGCGGCTGGTGACGGCGCTCTCGGACGAGGGCGACCTGGTGCTCGATCCGTACGCGGGGAGCGGGACGACGCTCTTCGTGGCGCACCGCACGAAGCGCGCGTTCCTCGGCATCGACGCGGGCCCCGTCGCGCTGCGCACGGCGCTCGATCGCTTCGAGCGCGCGGGCGCGCCGCTGGCGGAGCGGCCCTGGAGCGCCCCTCAGCTCTCGAACGTGATGCGCGCGTAGCAGTGTGGCTTGGCGCCCGGGGCGAGCGCGCCACCGGCGACCTCCCGCTCCTCGACGAGCACCGCGGCGACGCCGAGGCGGCCGTCCTGCTCGAAGGCCTGCTGGACCACGCGCATGGTCTGGCCGGCGAAGCACGGCTTGCGGTACGCGATGTCGAGGGTGCGGCCGAGCACCGTGCTGGGCCGCCCGAGCGACGCGAAGCGCCGGAGCGCCGCCTCCTCGAAGAGCCGGATGTACACGAGCGAGTTGACGTGCATGTTGCTGTCGGTGTGCACCAGGCCGAAGACGACCGGCACCGGGTCGGCGCTCTTCGCCGGCTCGATGGGCGTCGCGCCCTGCGGCACGCTCGCGATCGCGTCGAACGCGGGCGACGCCGGGCGCGTCGCGGTCACGCGCGGGGCCCCGGGGAAGTCGAGGCTCGTCACGCGCCTCTCTCCGGGCGGCGCGAACGGCCGCGTCAGTACGTGCTCGGCGAGGACGCGCCCCGCGAGCACCTTCTCGCCGGCCCTGTCGGTCGAGCCGTAGGTCCTGCCGATGGCGCCGGTGAGATCGGCCCACATGTCGAGAACGAAGCGACCGTCCTCTGCGCGCGCGAGGCGGCAGGTGCCCTCCGCCTCGACCGGCTCGTTGGCCGAGAAGGGCCCCGGGCGCCCCTCGAGGACGAACCGCGAGAGAATGGGCACGATGCCCTGGGCGACGGCGGCGCGGGTGGCCGGGTCGGCCGCCAGGATGCCGCGCCAGACGGTCGGGCCGAGGGCGTTCGGCAGCGCCTCGAGCACGAGCCGCCCGTCCTGCGTCACGTCCTCGAACCGGAGGTGCACACGGGCCTGCGCCCGGGGGCCGTCCTGGGGAAAGGGAGGGATGCTCACGGTAGGGCTCTTAGTGCCGCCGAACGGCCGCGGCGAGCTTTGCTTGCATCCGCGGCTCGCACCCCGGTAGCGTTGCCCCTCAGGGCCGGCAATCGATGACCTTGTCGTCGAAGCAGATCACCGGAGTGCTTGCCGTCTTCGCGGTAGGGGTGGGTGGCGCCTGGCTCAC
>DASVWO010000351.1:0-13076 GCA_036393165.1 Polyangiaceae bacterium
CCTCGTCCTGCAGGAAGTCGATGAACTTGCGCCCGTCCTCGTCGCCCACCGGGCGATCGAGCGAGAACGGCGTCTCCGCCCACGAGCCCTTCACCTTGTCGAGCTTCTCCGTCGGGATCCCCGTCTCGCGCTCGAGCTCCTGCAGCGTCGGGTCGCGCCCCGTGCGCGCGAGCACCGCCTGCGTCGCGCGCTGGATGCGGTTGTGCGTGTCGAGCATGTGTACCGGGATGCGCACCGCGCGCCCCTTGTCCGCGAGCGCGCGGCTGATCGCGTGACGGATCCACCACGACGCGTACGTCGAGAAGCGGTAGCCGCGCGTGTGGTCGAAGCGCTCGACCGCCTTCATCAGGCCGATGTTGCCTTCCTGGATCAGGTCGATGAGCGGGAGGCGCCCGCGGTTGTATCGGCGCGCGATGCTCACCACGAGGCGCAGGTTCGCCTTCACGAACTTGTTCTTCACGACGCGCGACTGCGCCGAGCACTCGGTGATGCGTTCGAGGCACTTGCGGTACTGCGCCGTCGGCGCGATGTGCGGCTCGACGGGCTTCGGCTCCTGCGGCGTCTCTTCGTCGCCCGCGACTTCCGACTCGGCGTCGAGCACGCGATCGCGCTCGTCGTCGTCCGGCTCCTCGCCGAGCTTGCGCACCACTTCCTCGGCGTTGGCGATCCAGAGCCGGTCGCTGTCGGCGAGCCGGATGGCCTTCGCGAGCGAGATGCACCAGTCGCGGTAGCGCTTCTCCTGCGGCCGCGTGAGCTTCCACCGCTGCTTGCGCGCCGTCTTGAGGATCTTCCGCACCTCGGCGATCTGCGGCAGGTCGAGCGCCTCCTCGCCGACCGGGAGATCCTTCTCGAGCGACACCAGCGCGTGCTCCGCGGCCGGCGTGTGCGAGAGAATCGCGACCCAGTGCTCCACCTCGGCGTTCTCCACGCCGATGGCCGTCTCGAGCTCCTCCTCCGGCCCCATCACGGGGTGCGTCGCCATCTCGCGGAAGTAGCGGGCTAGCATCGAGTCGCCGCCGCCTTCCTCGATCTCCTTGTCGGTCGGCTGGCGCCGCCGCCCCGAGTCCGCGTCGTCCGGCTCCGCGGAGGAGGCGGGCGGCTCGATCTCGAACTCCTCCTCGACGAGCTCCAGCTCCGCCGAGGGATTCGACGCGCCGATGGCTGGCGCGGCGTTCTCGAACTCGTCGTCGATGGGCGCGTCGACCGCGTCCCCCGGCTGCTCCACCGGGGGCGCTGCTTTTGCTGCCGCTGCGCTGCTCTTGCTCTTGCTCATCGACGTGTCTCCCTCGCTGGGTCTCGCCGCTGACGGCGGCGGGGATGATGCCGATCGGTGGGCACGGGACTTTCGGGCCTTGTGGGACAGCGACGCCGAGCTCGCCGGGGGCTGCGGGGCAGAGCTCTTCCTGCTCTTGCGCGATGCACCTTCCGTACCCTCGGGCTCGAGCACGGACTTCCGCGATGCCGCGAGCGGTGCCAGCCGCGTGCGGTTTCTTCCTCGAAACGCGCTCAACTTCGCCTTCGGCATTCGCTGTCTATTGCCCGGTGCTGCGGAGCTCCTTCACCTGTGCGATGGTCGCGGCCGGCCGAACCCGTCATGCGCGGCCTTCTACGTTCGATGATAAGCGCCTCTCCCTCGTTCGGCTCGGGTGTCGTCGGGTGGTACGCCGCGAAGCTGCCCAAGGTGTTGCGGGGGCCCGGACGGCTGCTCGGCTTCCTGGCAGCGTGTGGGATGCACGCGGTCGGCCACGCTTGCGTGGCGCTTTTTGCGGGCGGAATCGCAGTCGCCATGGCGCGAATGTGGGAGATGGGGGACGGACGATCCACCCTCCCGGGCGGCGATCGGATGCTCGGTGACGAGGCATTGTCTCTGGCAGCGCTTGGGCTTGCCGTGCTCGCGGTGAAAGCCGCGGCAGGTGTGTACGCATCCTACGTGCAGGCGCGCGCCGCCGGGGAGGCGGGGAGCGAGCTCCGCCTGGAGCTCCTCGACGCGCTGCTCGCTGTTCACCGCTTGCGCCGTCCACGACACGACGATCAGGGGGAGGACCCCTCTGGCACTTCGTCTGGTGGCCCGTCGGGCCGTCGGCCCGCCTGCGGCGGATCCTCAGCGGCGCGGGACGTCATGGCGCTCACCGAGCGCGTGCGGGAGGTCGAGGTGGGATTGAAGCAGGGGCTCCTCGGCGGGGTGCGCGCGGTCGCGCAGCTCGTGCCCCTGGCGGTGGTGCTCGTGGTGCTCGCGCCGCGGCTCGCGGCGGTGGCGGCGGGGGTGCTCGCGGTGTTCGGCGTCGCGATGGGTCGCCTTCGCGCGGGGTACCAGCGCGCGACGCGTCGCGAGGCGCGTGAGCGCGAGCGCCTGCTCGAGGCGGCCGACGAGTCGGTGCGTCACGCGGAGCTGTGGGTGAGCTACGGCGCGCAGGGGAAGGCGCGGGCGCGCGTCGGTGCGCTCGGTGCGGCGCTCGCGAGCGGCGCGGCGAGGCTCGAGGCGCGTGCGGCGGGGATGAGCGGCGCGAACGAGGTGCTCGGCGCGGCGGCGTTGCTGCTGGCGATCGCGGCGTCGCGCGCGGGATGGCTCGGTGCGCTCGCGAGCGGGGACCGGTTGCTCGCGTTCGCGGTCGCCTTCTTCCTCGCGTACCGCCCGCTGCGCGAGCTGGCGGACGCGCGGCTCGCGCTGGCGCGTGCCGACGTGGCGTTCGCGGAGCTGAAGGCGGTCGTCGACGCGAAGCACGAGCCGCCGGCGGCCACGGAGGCACCGCGCGAGTGGACACCGGGCGCGCTCGAGATCCGCGATCTGCGTCTGCGGCGAGGGACGGGCGCGCCGCTGTCGCTGCGGGCGGAGCCGGGGTCGGTCATCGCGATCGCCGGGCCGACGGGCGCCGGAAAGACGACGCTGCTGCGTACGCTGCTCGGGCTCGAGCCGGCGGCGGGAGGCGACGTCCTCTACGCGGGCGAGCCGCTCGCCGATGCGCCGGCGGGTCCCGCGGCACGGCCTTTCGCGTGGGTGCCGCAGGAGGCGCCGCTGCTCGCGGACACGCTGCACGGCAACGTGCAGCTCGGGGGGAGCGAGGTGGATCCGCGCGAGGCGCTCGCGCCGCTCGGGGCCGCGCACCTGGTCGGCGAGCTGGAGGACGCGCGGCTCGGCGCGGGTGGCCGTGCCGTGTCGGGCGGCGAGCGGCAATGGATCTCGCTCGCCCGTGCGATCGCGACGAGGCAGCCGGTCCTGCTGCTCGACGAGCCGACGAGCGGTCTGGACGCGCAGTCGCAGCGGCGCGTGCTCGAGGCCATCGCGCGCCTGCGGGGACGGCGAACGGTGGTCATCGTGACCCACCGGCCGGAGCCGCTCGGCATCGCCGACGTCGTGGTGCGGCTGGAGGCGGCGTGAGGAGGGGCCTCGCGCTCCTCGTGGGCGGCGCGATAGCCGGCTGCGGCGGGGCTGCGCAGCGCGTGCCCGTTCCACCCGTCGCCGAGGTCCCGGCGCCGCCCGCGCCGCGGCATGCGCCCGCGCCCGTTCCGCCTGCGCCGGCGAAGCCAGCGCCGGCTCCCGCCGTCGTCGAGGGATGCCCGGACGACATGGCGGCCGTCGCCTCCTTCTGCATCGATCGCTACGAGGCGCCCAACGAGAAGGGGGAGATCCCCTTCGCGCTGCAGACGGCGTACGACGGAGAAGCGTGGTGCAAGGCGCGCGGCAAGCGCCTGTGCACCGAGGACGAGTGGTCGCGCGCGTGCGCCGGTCCGCAGGGCACGCTCTACCCGTACGGCGACACCTACCGCCCCCACGTGTGCAACGACGACAAGGGCTGGATCACGGTGTCCTGGAAGACCCTCGCGAAGTGGCCGCAGGACGTGGCGCTCCAGGAGGCCGCGCACCTCTTCAACGGCGACATGAGCGGCGCGCGCGCGGAGTGCGTCTCCGCCGAGGGTGTCTTCGACCTCACCGGCAACGTGGCCGAATGGGTGCGCCGCAGCGGTCCGCCGCCGCACCCGGGCTACGACCACGTGCTCAAGGGCTGCTACTGGGCCGCCTGCTACCACGAGCCGCGGCCCAACTGCACCTTCCACAACGGCGCGCACCCGGGGACCTTCCGCACGTACGAGGCGGGCTTCCGCTGCTGCAAGCCTCGCGCGACCGGCGGGAACTGAGTGCCGCACGCTCGAAGAGTGCGGACTCAAACACCCGAACGAGATACCTTCGCGCCGTGAGCGTGCGTCTCTTGCCGGCCGTGCTCGCCGCGATGGCGGGGCTCTCGGGTCTCGTCGCGTGCGGTGCGTCGGCGCCGCTGCCCGCGCAGGCCGCACCGCCCGCGGGGGCCGAGGCGGCGCAGGCGCCCGCTCCGGAGCTGACGCCCGCGGCGCGGCCGGACGTGGACCTGCGCGAGCCGGGCGCGGCGATCGTGCACGGCGAGGCGCGCGTCGCGTTCGACGGCATCGCCGAGGGGCTCGCGTGGCCGGCCCTGGACAAGGCGATCGGGCCGCGCAAGGCGGGCGACGTGCTCACGGTGCA
This sequence comes from Polyangiaceae bacterium, assembly GCA_036393165.1. Taxonomy (GTDB): domain Bacteria; phylum Myxococcota_A; class Polyangia; order Polyangiales; family Polyangiaceae; genus Palsa-1150. Next base: position 4,496 of record DASVWO010000351.1, read on the forward strand.
GGTGGCGCGCGCGCTGCCGACGATCGAGCTGCTGCGCGCGGCGTGGACGCTGCGCCAGGCGGACCTGCGCCTGCAGTCGCAGGACGCGAGCGGCGCGATGCACGTCGTGACCATCGGCGCGCGACGCGACGGCGCGCCGCCGGCGGCCGGGTGTCACCTGGCTGTGTTCCTGCGGCCGGACGGATCGCTCCGCGTCGCGTCCCCGGGCGGCCCGGTCGTGCTCACGGGCGACGACCCGCCGGGCAGCCTCGCGCGCTCGCTCGACGAAGCGCGGCGCACCTGCTCCATCCGCTACGTGGCGTTCGGCGCCGAGTCGGACGCCGCGCCGTGGGGCCCCGTGTTCGACGTCATCGTCGCCGTCGATCGCGCCAAGTCCGCCGGTGACGCCCGCTACGTGCTCGGGCAGGCGATGCACGTGTCAGGGCAGAGCAAGTAGCGGGACGACGGGTCCTGCCTCCACGCGCACGTCCTGCGCGCGCAGGGCATCGCCGTCGAGGACGTAGCTCGCCTCTGGCTGCTCGAAGCGCAGGCGAAGCGCATGCGCCATCGCGTCGACCGCAGCGTGCCCCGCGCTGTGCATCGGCCGGCCCGACAGCACGCGAGGAACCTGCGTCGCCAGCCGGCGCGCCGAGAGCGTGCTCGCGACGACGTGGAAGCGATCGAACGACTCGCCCGCCCGGTACGTCGCACGCACGCCGAGCCCCACGTCTCGCACGACGCTCGCGAGCACGAGGCTCCAGGCGCGCGCCGGCTGCTCGTCGCCGTCGACCTCCAGCGCGCACGCGACCGGCGCGAGCACCCGCTTCGCCAGCGGCGCGCCCACCAGCGACCCGAGGAAGACGCGCCCCGCGATCCGCGCCGCCGGACCGATGCCCTGCTGCGGCGCCGCGTCGTACACGTCGAAGAAGTGCGCCACCAGCCCGGCGCCGAAGATGAAGCCGACGCGGTCCCCGCCCGCGTCGTCACGCACGCGCAGGCTGGGCACGTCGCGCGCCCGCGCCGTACCGTCGCACACGGCGCGCACCAGCCGCTCTCCCCACGAGGCGGAGCTCGACGCGCCCACCAGGTTGCGCGCCACGGTGCTCACCGTGCCGCCCGGCGCGAACGCCACGCGCGGGAGCTGCGCCCCGAACGCCCGCGCGAGGGCCGACACGCCGCCCATGTGCGACCCGTCGCCGCCCGCGAGCACCACGGCATCGGACCCCCGGTCCGCCATCTCCCGCGCCACCCGGTCGAGCTCCTCCAGGCTGCGCGTCTCGTGCACCCGCGCGCCCCCGCGCTCCGCCGCGTCCACCAGGCGCACCCGCAAGGGACTGTTCGTGCCGAGCCTCCGGGCGTTGCGGTTGACGACGAGGTCGACGGTCACGGGTAGCCTGTGCCATTACTACGTCCGATGCTCGGCCGCGCTTGCATCCTCTCGCTCCTCGTCGCCGGCTGCGCGTCGTCGCCGGCCATGCGGGCCGCCGAGAGCGGGGACCAGGCCACGCTGGGCAGCGTCCTCGCCGCGCGCGAGAAGCGCGGGGAGGTCTCGAACGACGAGGCGGCGAACCTGGCGCACGCCGTGGCCGATCGCGACCTGCGCGCCGGCGGGGCGACGCCGGAGCAGACGCTCGCCCTCGTGCGCGACGCGCGGCCGTGCGCCCGGGAGCTCGACTCGGCGCTGGCGGTCCGCATGCGCGTGCACGACGAGGCGGGGGCCCTCGCGGCGCTGGCGCGCATCGAGGGGCAGGGGCTCGATCTCGACGACGCGCGCGACTTCGCGGCCGACCCCGACGGCGCGTGGCGCGCGGTGGGCGCACGGGGGCTCGTGCGCAGCGAGGACCGCGATACGCGCCTGCGCGCCCTCGTCGATCCCGACCCGCGCGTCCGCCGGCAAGCCGCGGTGGCGGCGCGAGACGACGCCGATCCGAACGACCTGTCGGTGCTGGCCGAGGCCGTTCGCGTGGATCCGGACCCGATGGTGCGCACGGAGGCCGTGCGCGCCATCGCGGTGCTCGAGCCGCTGCCCGAGGGAGAGGTGGCCGACGTGCTGCGCGACCTGTGGCCCGACGCCGACGAGGGGCTGCGCGAGGACATCGCAATCGCCTGGGCGAGCCCGCGCGTGTGGGACTCGGGCGGGAGCGAGGCGCTCCGCGTGCTCGCGGCGAGCGGACACGGCGCCGGCGTGGTCGAGGGCGCGGCGGCCGTCCTTCGCACGGCGAATCTCGGCGGCGACGTCGTCATCTCGGCCATCGCGCAGATGGAGCGCGCGATCGAGGAGGGCTCCCGCTCGCGGCGGATGCAGGCGATCGCCGAGGCGCCCCTGGGTCGCCCGGAGCTGCGCGCGGCGCTCGCGGCTGCTGCCGACGGCGAGGACCTCGAGGTCCGCGTCGCTGCGCTCGCGCGCCTCGCGCAGGCGAAGCAGCCTGACGCCATCCCGAAGCTCGAGGCGCTGGCGAGCCCCGGCTCACCCGTCGCCGTGCGCGCCCGCTTCGCCCTCGCCGAGCTGGGCGACCGCCGCATCCAGGCGTGGATCGAGCAAGACCTCGCGTCGCAGGACGCCGACGATCGCCTCTCGGCGGTCACGTCCCTCGCGGCGCTCGGCGTCGCCGGACGCGGCGCCCCCGTCCTCGCTGACGGAGACGCTCACGTCCGGGTCCGCGCGGCCTGCACCATCCTCATGGCCGCGCGCCGCGACTGAGGTTCCGTTCGTTCAGAACAGCGGGATCCCCAGCAGCGCCTTGCCCATGAAGTCGCGCAGCTGATCGACCGTCGGCGCCATCACGGCGCCGGCGTGCGCGTCGCGGAAGTAGCGCTCGATGCCCGTGTGCTTCGAGAACGCCGCGCCGCCGCACGTGCGCATCGCGTCCGACGTGACGCGGATGGCCGTCTCGTTCGCCGCCGCCTTGCTCTCGAGCACGCGCAGCATCGTGAGCGGTCCCGGGCTCTCGAGGTTCGCGACCGTATCGGTCACGCGCGCCGCCAGGCCGTCCGTGTCGATCTGCATCTGCGCGAGCTGCGCCCGCAGGTTCGGCAGCGCCTCCCCGAGCGACACCTTGTTCATGTGCTCGAAGACGCTCGACTTGAGGTGCGACACCGTCGCGCCCACCGACGCGCGGCAGATCCCGAGCCCCACGGCCGCCTGCCCGAGGTTGAACCAGGGGAGCACCACCTCGAGCATCGCCTTGAAGCCGGCGCCGTCCTCGGTGAGGCGCAGGTCGTCGCCCACCTCGGCCGCCTCGAGCGTCATCGGCGCCGACGCGTTGCCGCGCAGCCCCATGCCGTCCCACGGGCCGCTCACCTTCACGCCCGCCGCGCCCTTCTTCACGAGGTACAGGGTCGTGTCGGTCGGCCCCTTCGAATCCGGCTGCAGCGCCGAGACGACGTAGCTGTCGGCGTGGTCGGCGCTCGTGACCCACGACTTGAGGGCGCTGATGCGCACGCCGCTGCCCGCGCGCTGCGCCTTCGAGATGGGCGCCCAGAAGTGGCTGCGCGACCCCTTCTCGCTGAAGGCGAGCGTCGTCAGGTGCTTGCCGCGCCCGATGTCGCCGAGGATCGCCTTCGCCGCCGGCGACTTCGCGCCGGTCACGAGGCACATCGTGGCCGAGACGTGCATCATGTACACCATCGCGACCGACGCGTCGGCCTCCGCCAGCGTCGCCGTCACCTCCGCGAACGCGCGCGGGCCGAGCCCCGCGCCGCCCGCCTCGGCCGACACGACGAGCCCGAGCAGCCCGGCGCTCCCGAGGGCCGACACGGCCTCCGTCGAGAAGCGTCCCTCCTTGTCGTTCTTCGCCGCCGCGGGGGCGAGCGTCTTCTCGGCGACTTCCTTGGCTCTCTGGATGGCCTCTGCCGTCTGCATGGCGTTCTCCTCGTCTTGGGGGCGCAGACTGTACGCTCGGCCGGGGCCGATGGTAAGCCACGGCCCGTGGCGGACCGGGCAGCGGGCTTCTCGGTGCGGGTGAGCGGGTCGCGCGACGGTTCGGCGACGGCGTTCGTCCGCAAGCATCGCTTCGTGGTCGGCTCGCCGGTCACCTTCGACGAGCAGGATCCGCAGCTCTCGGCCCTCGAGTACGTGCTCGGAGCCTTCGGTGCCGACCTCGTCACCGGGCTCCTCGCGGCGGCCCGCGCGCGCCACCTCGAGCTGGACCACGCCGAGGCGCTCGTGCGCGCCGACCTCGACGACGAGCTCGCTGCCGTCGGCGTCGTGGGCGCGACCGGGAGCCCGGCCCTCGCGCGCGTGCAGGTGAAGGTGTACGCCAGCAGTGGCGCCGACGAGGCGGCGCTGCGCGAGCTCTGGAATCAGACGCTTGAGAGATCCCCGCTCGTGCGTACCTTGCAGCCCGTCGTTCGCCTCGAGCTCGTGCTCGAGATGTCCCCCTGAGTGCCCCGGAGGAGCGAGATCATGGAGAAGCCCATCGTCGTCGGCGCCGTCATCTACGACCCGAAGGTCACGGTCATCTGGAAGATCATCGGCGACTTCTTCGCCTCGAAGAAGTGCCCCATCGAGCTCGTCTACTACTCGACCTACGAGCTGCAGGTGGAAGGCCTCGCCAAGGGCCACCTCGACGTCGCGTGGAACTCGCCGCTCGCGTGGATCGACGCGCAGCGCCGCCTCGGCGGCAAGTGCCGCGCGATCGCCATGCGCGACACCGACCGCGACCGCGTCTCGCACTTCGTCGCGCGCACGAAGGGCGGGCCGGCGGCGCTCGAAGAGCTGCGCGGCAAGACCGTGGCCTTCGGCGCGAAGGACTCGCCCCAGGCGACGCTCATCCCCATCGAGCAGTTGCGGCGCGCGGGGCTCGAGGCGGGCAAGCACTACGAGGTGCGCCGCTTCGACGTGAAGGTCGGCCTGCACGGCGACCACGTCGGCGGAGAGAAGGACGCGCTCGCGTGCATGATGCGCGGGGACGCCGCGGCCAGCGTGATGCTCGACCTGAACTGGGACGCGTGGATGAAGGACGGCACGATCAACGGCAGCGAGTACCGCGTCATCGGCTCCACCGGGCGCTTCGACCACTGCAACTTCACGGTGCGCGAGGACTTCGCCGCCGACCGGCAGAAGCACTTCGAGGAGGCGCTCTTCTCGATGACGTACTCCGACCCCGCGCACCGCGAGATGATGGACCTCGAGGGCCTCAAGAAGTGGGAGCCCGGGCGCACGCACGGGTACGAGCTCCTGTCCGCCGCGTGCGAGCACCAGCGCTACTTCGCCGGCGCGGGCGCGTCGTGAAGCTCCCGCCGCTGCCCGTCACGACGGTCGGGAGCTGGCCGCGGCCGCCGGAGCTGCTCCGTGCGCAGCGCGACAAGCACGCGGGCCGTCTCTCGGAGGAGGAGTTCGAGCGTCAGGCCGACCGCGCCGTGATCGATCTCCTCCGCCTGCAGGACGAGGCGGGGGTCGACGTCGTCACCGACGGCGAGCAGCGGCGCGACAACTTCTACTCCTTCGTGGCCGACAAGCTCGCGGGCGTCCGCCTCATGACGCTGGCCGAGATGCTCGACATCGTCGAGGACAAGGTCAGCTTCGAGCGCATCCTGCAGACGCTCGACGTGCCGGCGTACGCGATCAAGAACCCGACGTGCGTCGGGCGCGTCTCGCGGCGCAAGCCGCTGGCGGTCGACGAGCTGCGCTTCGTGAAGCAGCACAGCGACAAGCCGGTGAAGGTGCCGCTCCCGGGGCCGTACATTCTTACGCGCGCGATGTTCGTGCGCGAGGCGACGGCGTCGGTGTACGGGTCGAAGGAGGAGCTGGCCGAGGACGTCGTGAAGCTCCTGCGCGACGAGATCCGCGAGCTCGTCGACGCGGGCGCCGACTTCATCCAGCTCGACGAGCCGGTGCTGACGGAGCTCGTCTTCACGCAGGGAGAGACGCGCACCTTCATGTGCGCGGCACTGGCGGCGACGAAGGACCCGACGGCGGAGCTCGAGCTGGCCGTGTCGCTCCTCAATCGCGTGCTCGAGGGGTTCGACGGCGTGCGCACCGGCCTCCACGTGTGCCGAGGCAACTGGAGCCGCGACGAGTCGACGCTGCTGCGCGGGAGCTACCACCCGCTGCAGCCGGTGTTCGACCGCATCCCGGTCCGGCAGCTCGTCCTCGAGTACGCGACCGAGCGCGCCGGAGACCTCGTGCCCTTCCGCGCGAAGGAGCTCGGGCTCGGCGTGGTCAACCCGCGCACGAGCGACATCGAGACCGTCGAGCAGGTGCGCGCGTCGATCCAGCGCGCGCTCCGCGACCGGCCGGCGGAGGCGGTGTTCCTCAATCCGGACTGCGGCTTCGGCACGTTCTCGAACCGGCCGGTCAACGCGACCGACGTGGCGGTCCGCAAGATGAAGGTGGTCGTCGAGGCCGCGCGGTCGCTGCGCTAGTTCGCGCAACCGATGCGGGCGGAGTCGACCGCGACCTCGTCGATCCACGCATCGACCGCGTTCTGCACGTTCGCCCGGAAGAAGCTGAGGCCCACAGACGTGTTGCCGAGCTGCGGCAACGTCAGGCCGCTCCGCATCAGGTCCGTGACCTCGTCGTCGTTGACGTACACGTGCTCGGTCTCGGCGAGGGTGTCGACCTCGACCTCGAAGCACGTCCACTGGTCGAGCGTCGCAAGCGCCTGCGTGGACTGCCAGGTGACGAGGCCCGCGTCGGTCCCGTACGTCTGCATCCCGATCGCGTCACGGGGGGGCGAGAGGCGGAGCTCGGTGCCCGAATACGGGGCCCCGTTCTCGATGAGGTCCAGCAGGCCCGCGGTGGTCGGCGGGTCGGGCGACGGAACGTACGCGAAGAAGCGCGTGAAGAAGTGCGTCGGCCACGGCTGCGGCCCGTACTTCTGCACCATGGCGTAGGCGGTCGCTCCGGCCTCGGTGACGGCGTAGACGTTCGCGTGCAGGGCCTTCGTCCCGCGATGCACGTGCACGGAGTCGACCGACACGCCGCCGCCCGTCGACGCGACCGACGTCCAGTTGGTGAGACCCTGCTCGAACCCATCGCAGAAGAGGAACGAGCTCCCCGGACAGAGCGAGGGAGGCCCGGCCTCGGAGGCACCGCCCTCGTCGTGGGGCGTCGCGTCCGGGGTCGGCACCTCGCGCGATCCGGTCTCGGTCCACCCGGCGTCGCCCAGGGCCGTCGCTGCGTCGGCGGGTCGACCGCCGTCGGTCGAGCCGACCCCGGACCCGTCCGAGGCCGACGAGCTGCTGCAGGCGACCGCGCCCGCGGATGCGCCCGCGCAACCGAGAACGACGGCGACGAGAGCCGCGCCGGAGCGCAGATCCTTCGTGAGGCCGCGCAAGTCGTTCGTGTACCCAACGGTCTTTCGCTTCTCCGACATGGTCCCGAGCTTCACGCGGGTCGCAGAGAGCGAGCATCGTGCCAGCATCGCGGTCCCAGCCGATGTACGCTCGCAAGATGCGCGCTGCGATCGCGATCGGTTCCCTGGCTCTTCTCGCGTGTGGCAGCAGCACCGAGAGCGGGAGCACCGACTCGGGCGGGCCCGACTCGACGATGGGCGACGCGCCCGTGGAAAGCGGGCCGATGCCCGAGGCAGCGGCCGATGGAGGGGTCGACGCGACGGCGGACGTCACCGTCGGCGGCGACTCCGCGACCGACGCGCCGGAGGACATCGGGATCGTCACGCTCCCCGAGGCGAGCGCCGACAGCGGCATCGTGCATCCCTGCCAGCTCCCGGGAACCGTGCAGTACACCTCCTCGGGCGTCACCGTCGTCGGCGGCGGCAGCACGCCCGCGCAGCTCGCCTTCCTCGAGCTGCCCGTCGGCTTCTGCGCGCACTACTACGGCACCGTCGGCAACGCGCGGCAGATCCGCATCGCCCCGAGCGGCGAGGCCTTCGTCGCGTCGCCCACCACCGGCACGACGGGCGGAGGCCAGGGCGGTCAATCCGCCATCATCGTCTTGCCGGACGACAACAAGGACGGCAACGCCGACGCGCCGGTCACGTTCCTCTCCGGCCTCCCCAGCACGCAGGGCCTCATGTTCGTGCAGGGCTTCCTCTACTACCAGGACGGCACCAAGGTGCTGCGCCTCCCGTACACGCCCGGGCAGCGCATGGGCACCGGCCCCGGTCAGACGATGATCGACGTGACGGTCTACTCGTCGGGCATCCACTGGCCGAAGACCTTCGACGTCGCCGACGACGGCACCGTCTACGTCGGCAACGGAGGCGACCAGGGCGAGTCGTGCGTGCAGCCCATGCCGTTCCACGGCGGCATCCTCAAGATCGACGGCACGAGCGACGGCGCCGAGATCGCCATGGGCCTGCGCAACCCGATCGCCGTGCGCTGCTCGCGCGGCCACAATCTCTGCTTCGCCCTCGAGCTCGCGAAGGACTTCAGCAACGGCGAGGGCGGCCGCGAGAAGCTGCTGCCCATCCACGCCGGCGACAACTGGGGCTTCCCGTGCTGCGCGACGCAGAACGTGCCCTACTCCAGCGTCACCCCGGTGCCCGACTGCTCGAGCATCGTCCCGGAGCAGGACTCGTTCATCATCGGCGACACGCCCTTCGGCCTCGACTTCGAGCCGGGCCTCTGGCCCGCCCCGTACACCGGGAGCGCCTTCGTCGCGACGCACGGCGCCGCCGGCAGCTGGGTCGGCGCG
>DASVWO010000352.1:0-26597 GCA_036393165.1 Polyangiaceae bacterium
GCGCCGTCGGGGGGCGGTTCGACGCGCACGATCGGCTGGATCCTCGTCGGCGGTGGCGCGGCGCTCGTCGCGGGCGGCGTCGTGATGTGGGTCCTCCGCGGGAACGAGATCTCGACGCTCGACGGCGAATGCGGCACCGGCGGCCAGCACTGCCCTGGAAGCGCGCAGTCGGACATCAGCAACGGCAAGCTGTACGACGCGCTCGGCGTGACCGGCTTCATCGCCGGCGGGGCTGCGGCGCTCGCGGGAGTCGGCCTCCTCGTCTTCGGCGGGTCGCACACCGAGGCGACGGCCGGCGTTCACGTCGCTCCGATGGTCGCGCGCGGCGGAGGCGGGCTGCGCATCACGGGAGCGCTCTGGTGACGAGACGTACGGCCGGGGTCATCGCGACGATGGCTCTTGTGGCGGCCGCCGGTGCCGCGGCGTGCTTCCCGGACTATGTCGTCGGCAGCGGCGGCGACGCGGGCGGCGAGAGCGGCAGCGGAAGCGGAAGCGACAGCAGCAGCGGCACCGACAGCGGCAGTGGCAGCAGCAGTGGTGGATCCGGAAGCGGCAGCGGCGGCGTGGATGCGGGCGGTGACGCGGGCGACGCGACCGTGGACTCGGGCGGCGACGCCGCGCCGGTGGAAGCTGGTGGGGACGTGCAGAGTGACGTCACCTACATGCTGGACGCGGGCGACGGCGCCATCCTGAGCGGCATGGTCGCCGTCGACGGCGGGCCATTCACGTTCCCCGTGTACGTCGGCGCCGGCGACATCACCGCGTGGGCGAACCTCGACTACCAGGTCGCGATCGACGTCAACGAGGTCACGGTCGGCGCCTTCACCCAGTTCGTGAACGCGGGCATGCCGCTGCCGTGCGGCGACGGCGGCGCATGCTCGCTCGATCAGGGCGGGCCCTACGCCGGCGAGATGACGTGGGACCCGCAGTGGAACGCGATGGCCCAGAGCAACGCGTACACCGGCGGCTCTTCGTGCTCCTCCGACCTCGGTGGAAGTCCGATCGTCACGTACGGCGCGAACCCCAACTATCCCGTCACCTGCGTTCCCTGGCAGCAGGCGCTCGCGTACTGCGCGTGGCTCGGCAAGCGGCTGCCGACCGACACCGAGTGGCGCTTCTTCGCGACGGGTGCTGGCACCCGCAACGTGTACCCGTGGGGCACGACGCCCGATCCGGACTGCAACTATGCGACGGGTGACTTCGACGGCGGCCGGTGCGGCTTCCCGGTCGTCGTGCGCCACGCCAGCCTCGGAGCGAGCAAGGACGGCGTGTACGACCTCGTCGGCTCGCTGTCCGAGTGGCTCTGGGACCGGTGCAGCGTGACCGGCAACTACGCCTACCCCACCGACGCGGGCACCGACTACCCGGGACCGAAGGCCGACTCCGGAGCCGGCATGTACCCGAATCGCCTGTGGATCCCCAGCGACTGGGACGATCAGGCGAACAGCTACTTCGGATCCGACCGCTCCGGCGCCGGCTCCGCGGACACGAGCGTCGGCTACGACAACTGCGGCTTCCGCTGCGCGGTCACGAAACGGTATCCGTAGCCGGCGGGGGGCCAACGCCCGGCGGGCGGGGGCGAGTGCCCGGGCAATGCGACCCAACGCTCGGGCAACGCGAACCGACGCCCGGGCGATGCAGTCCAACGCCGAGGCGACGCGTGCCAACGCCGAGGCGACGCTAACCAACGCCCAGGCGACGCGGGCCAACGCCCAGGCGATGCGACTCAACGCCCAGGCGGTGCGACTCAACGCCCAGGCGGTGCGAGCCAACGCCCAGGCGATGCGAGCCAACGCGCGGGCGATGTGAGCTTGCGCCCCGGCGATGCGACCTGACGCCGCGGCGATGCAACGCGACGCCCAGGCGGTGGGCCGCGAAACCCCACGCGCGAGACCCGCCGCCGCGACGTTTCCCTCAAGCCTTTCGGCGACCTGCCTCACCAGTGCATTTTTTCCGTCAGGAAATCGGGTCACGTGGCCACTGGATCAATGAGTGGGAAGCAATGACGGAGGTGGTGGCTCCCGAGGGCACCCCACTCGGAAAGGAGAAAGCAACCATGACAACGAGAAACACAAAGAAGGCAGACAAGGCCACCCGCGTGGGTCAACTCCTCGCGGGCACCCGGAAGCGCTTCCCGAACGTGAGCCAGACGCTCACGCTCGACGGCGCTCCGGTCACGGTGGACGCGGTCACGAAGGAGCTGCAAGGCTTCCTCGACGATCACGCCGCCGTGGCGGCTGCCAAGGCGACCCTCAAGGCCAAGGTCGCTGCCGAAGACACCGGACTGGCCGCGCTGAACGCGCTCGTGAAGGCGTTCATCGCGTTCCTCAGGGTGAACTTCGGCAGCGACGCGGAAGCTCTCGCCGACTTCGGACTGGCGCCTCCCAAGGCGCCCGCTCCGTTGACGGCCGAGCAGAAGGCAGTGGCCGCCGAGAAGCGCAAGGCAACGCGCGCGGCTCGGGGGACCAAGTCGCCGAAGCAGAAGAGGGCCATCCACGGCAACGTCACGGTCCAGTTGGTCGTGACGCCCGCGGAGCCGACGGAAGCAACGCCGCCTGCGCCTGCCGCCTCGACGGTTCCTGCGACGCCCAAGGGCTGAGCGGGAGCTGACGCCCGACACGCGGAAGAGAGAAGCCCGGGGCGCGCTCACCACGCGTTCCCGGGCTTCGTCTTGCCCTAAACGGAAAAGGCGACGCGCCCGACGGACGCGTCGCCCATTTCCCGTACGGTGTGATTCAGGCCACCGCGTCCTTGATCGCCTTGACGGGACGCGCGCGGACGGCCTTGCTGGCCGGCTTCGCGGCGAACATCTGCTTCTGGCCCGTGAACGGGTTGATCCCCTCGCGCGCCGGACGCGCCGGCTTCTTCACGACGACGAACTTCGCGAAACCGGGGAGGACGAAGATGCCGTTCTTCTTCAGCTCCTTGTGGCCGATTTCCGTGAGCGCCTCGACGATCTGCTTCACGTGCTTGCGGGTGACCTCCTCGCCGATGCTGTCGCAGACGGCGTTGAGGATCTCACTCTTCGAGATGGACTTCTTGGACGGTGACTTCGCCATGTTGGTGACCTCTCCTCGGGCTGCGAAGAAAGCCTCGTTCTGCAGTCCGCGTCAACGGGGAAACAGCACAAAACGAGCCCTTTTGAGCGTTTTTTGTCGCTGAGGGGCTCGAACGGTCGTGTTTTTGTCCGGGGCCCCCTGCCCCGGACGCCTAGCTGCCGCCCTTCTTGAGCTCAGTTAGGACCAGCTTCGCAGCCATCTTGAGCGTGTCGAAGACGCCCACGCCGGTGCGCGCGACGGCCTCGAAATCGGGCACGCTCGTCTTGTTGAGCATCTGGCGGAGCTCGTCGGCGCCCGCCACGTTGGGCAGGTCGCGCTTGTTGTACTGGATGACGAACGGCAGGCGCTCGAGCGAGTAACCCTGCTCGGCGAGGTTCGTCCGCAGGTTCTCCATCGACTCTTCGTTGGCCTCCATGCGCTCGATCTGCGAGTCGGCCACGAAGATGACGCCGTCGACGCCCTTGAGAATGAGCTTCCTCGACGCGTCGTAGAAGACCTGCCCCGGCACCGTGTAGAGGTGGAAGCGCGTCTTGAAGCCGCGGATCTCGCCGAGCGCGAGCGGCAGGAAGTCGAAGAAGAGCGTTCGCTCGGTCTCGGTCGCGAGCGAGATCATCTTCCCTTTGTGCTCGGGATTCGTGCGCTCGTAGATGTACTGCAGGTTCGTCGTCTTCCCGCACAGGCCAGGCCCGTAGTAGACGAGCTTGCAGTTGATCTCCCGCGCCATGTAGTTGATGAAGCTCATCGTCTACGTGCCTCGGCGTGATGTCGCGGGGTGGCGGCGTCAGTCATTGAACAGGTTGTCGATGTCTTCGTCGGTGATCTCGGCGAACGGCGAATCTGCACCTGGCTCCTGCACCTTCTTGAGCAGCGATTCGAAGATGTGGTTCAGCTCCTCGCTGGCCTTCTTCACGCGGAGGCGCACCAGGCCAAGGCTCGACTTCGAGTCGAAGATGACGACCAGGATGACCCGGTTGCCGACGAGCTGGATGTGGATGTTCGCCTTCTCCCCTTCGTGAAACTGGGTGGCGAACTCCTGTTCCTTGAGCAGCTTGGCCATGCCGCCCGTGGCGGCGATGTTGCCGGCCGTCAGCGACGCGAGGCTCGTCGTGTCGACGTTGTCGATGTCGCCTGCGGCAGCGATGAGCTGCCCGTTCTTGTCGACGATGAAGACGACCTTGGCGTTCGCATCACGAACCAGGCGGTCCACGACCACCTGGATCTGATTGAACTCCTCCTCGTACATCACCATCTGCGGGTTGACCATCAGGGGGCTCCGGTGCGGGAGGACAGGATAGCCGTTCTAGCTGGCGCAGTGTGCGCCGTAAATAACGGTCCTAGGGTACACGGATCCCGAGCGCGAGGCCCCCGCCGAAGCCCCAGGGGGAGGGGGAGGAGTTGACGTGCTCCGTCCGAAGCTGGGCCTTGACGTCGAGGACCCCGCCGAACGTGTACCCCCCGCCGACGCCGAGAGGGATCTCCGTGTAGCTTCCGGCCCCGCCGGCCGGATTGGTGAAGCGGATCCCGGTCTGCGGGCCCACGAAGGCGTCGCCGAACTGGAAGTAGGCCTGCGCCGGGACGTCCAGCACGTAGTAGAAGCCGTTCGACTCTGCCGGCACCGAGAGCCAGAGGCCCGTGTCGATGCGCATGAAGTCCGGGATGTGGATGCGCATCGGAACGCCGGGCGTGAGGGCGACGACCGAGGTCGAGTCGGTCGGGATGACGATGCGGGTCTCGAGGCCGAGCTCGAAGACTTCGACGCTGACGATGCTCCCGCGCAGGTGCATCTCGACGTTGTCGAAGTCGTTCAGTCCCGGCTCGTTCATGATGGGGTCGAACAGGCGAGCGTAGTGGTTGGCGTAGGACGCGACGCCGTCGGCGCCGAAGCGGTAGCCGACGCGGGCTCCGAGCTCGCCGATGAAGGGCAGGCCGATGGCCGCGTCGAAGTTGCTGCCCCATCCCACCTTGGTGGACGCGCCCGGGGGCTGGTAGGTGCCGAAGCCGATCCCCGCCTCGCCGCCGAAGTGGAGCGGCGGGAGCGTCAGGGGGACGTTGACGAACGGGCCCTCGGCACGCGCGTCGGAGGCGACGGCGAGTGCCGCGGGTACGCAGAGCCAGATCGAAGCGAGCGCCTTGCGCATGGGCTCAAGTTATCACTCGATGCGGATCTGCACGCCGGCGCCGAGGCCGAAGACGCGGCTGTCCTCGTTGATCTCGGGGAAGAGGAACATCGTCTTGAAGTCCAGGTAGTGGGTGATCGAGTAGCCCAGGCCGAACCCCATCGAGACGAACGGCTGATTGCCGGGCGGGTTGTGGTTGACGTCGGGCCAGTACAAGCCGGTCATCGGGCCGAGCCAGAGACGCGGCGTGATCTGGATCCACACGTCGAACGGCACGTCGATCCCGAGAATCGGCCCGGGGTTGCTGAACACGGTCGGCAGCCAGAAGCCGGTGTCCATCCGCACGCGGTCTCCGAGGTGCAGCGCCAGCGGCATGCCGAACTCGGCGCCGGCGACCGTGTTGGGGTCGACGGGGACGATGAAACGACCCTCCAGCGCGAGCTCGGCGACGTCTCCGCGCACGACGGCGCCGCGCACGCGTACTTCGGGGTTGGCGAGCACGCTCGCGCCTCCGTCGAAGTACTGGCGATCGAAGAGGCGCCCGTAGTTGTCCGGCTCGATGTCACGGTTGTCGGTCATGCGCAGGCCGGTGCGTACGCCCAGCTCCACGCGGTCGGTCAGGCCCACGGCCATCTCCATGTTGATGCCTGCGGCCGTGCGGTCGGGCCCCGGGGCGTGGCCGATGCCGAGCCCGAAGTCGAAGGCCCACCAGCCTGCGTACAAGGTGTCGCGCCGGTCCACCCACGGAGGCGCGGCGAGAGCGTCGGCGCTCGCGAAAAGCGTGAGCGCCGAAGCCACGGCCATGGTCGTCAGGCGAGCCCTCATTCGACGCTCCCTTGTCCCGTCCCTCGCCGGGGAGGCCCGGGCGGAACACTCGCGTGGGGGTCGAACCGGACGTCGATCTCCAGCGCTTCGTCCGGGCTCTTGCCGCGCGACACGGGGACGGCGGAGAAGCGCCGGTCGGTGCGCAGCTCGGCCAGCACGGCGCGGGCGACGCGCGGCTGGACGCGGGCGCGCCAGTCGGCGAGCCAGGCGTAGCCGTCGTCGTCGCCCTCGTAGTCGGCGCCGAACTCCGCCGAGAGCTCGATCTGCACGACGAAGCGCCCTTCCTCGCGGTGGACGGCCATGGCTGTCGCATCCTATAGCGCCCACGTGGCGGTGCGCATCGGCATCATTCGCGCAGGGCAGCTCGCGGCGCGCGAGCTCGCGGCGCATTCGCGCGCGTCGCTCGACCGGCCGCTGCGCGCGCCCGCGGAGCTGATGGTCGCGATCGCTTCGGACGCCGCGCTGGTGCTCGGGGCCTTCCAGCGCGGCGCGGGGAAGCCGGACACGGCGCCCCTCGTGCGGCGCGGGTCGGGTGGGCCCGAGGTGCTCGTCGCGCCGGGGGCGCTCCACGTGCTGCTCTCGATGGAGTCGCCCGGCGCGCTCGTCCCCTGCGACGAGCGGCGCATCGTGAACCGTTCCGTGCGGCCGCTGCTGCGCGCGCTGACGCGCGTCGGGCACCTCGCGCACTACTTCGGGCGCGACCGCGTCGTCGTTGCGCACGAGCCGGTCGCGTGGGTCGGCTTCGCGCACGACGCGACGAGCCGGCGCACGACGTTCGAGGCGCTCGTCGACGTGAGAGATGCGCGCCTCGTGGACGCAGTCGTCGATGCGTACGCCCGCGAGAGAGACGCCGTGACGCTCGACGCGCCCGAGGCGTCCGCGGAGGACGTGGGCGACCTGCGTGCCGATCCACCATGGGCGGCGACGCGCGACGAGGCCATCGGCCCCGTCGGCGCAGGTCCTGACGCGCAGGGCCGATTCCGCGTGGGCGGCGATCTCCTCGTGTCGAGGGACGCTCTCGCGCGCCTCGAGGCAGCCGCCGCCGTCACACCCCTCGCCGGGGGAGCCGCGCCCGACGTCGGGCGCCTCGTGGACGAGACGCTCGCGGCGCCCGGCGTGGCGCTCGAGGGCGTGCGATCGCTACGGACGATTCGCGACGTGATCGAGCAAGCCCTGTCTCAGGGATAGCGGACCTGGAACACCGTCGAGAGGACGTCGCCCAGCCTGTTCGGCTCCGGCGTGCTCGAGGAGGCGCGCACGTTGTCGATGAAGTGGTTGTATTCGAGCATCAGCTGGAGCTGCCGCGTGAAGTGCGCGACGCCCACGACGGCGAACGTGTGCCGGCCGTCGTCCGAGATACTCGTGTCGGGCGTGTAGTAGTCGTAACGGATCGCGAGCGTCGACCAGCGCGTGATGTCCTGCTCGACGCGGATGAACCCACCGAGCTCGTTCCGGTTGGTCACGTTGCCGTTCACGATGTCGCTCGGCAGCCCGGGCAGCCCGAGGGCGCCGTAGTTGACGCCGCGGTCCATGTTCTGGCCCAGGTTGAACTCGCCGAGGACGCGCGTCGCGCCGAACGAGAGGAACCTGTGGTGCAGTCCCGCCTCGAAGTTCCACGCCCAGCGAGGGAACTGCTTGAACGCGAGCTGTGCGAGGTTCACCTCGGCGCCCTGGCCGTAGTAGCCGCTCGTCCCCACGTCGAACGGGCCGAAGTTGTAGTTCGCGCGGCCCACGATTGACTTGCCCTTGGTGAGGTCGGGCAGGAGGCTGAAGGTCTTCTCTCCCTGCGTCGCTCCGTTGATGAACGCGACCTGGAACGTGAGGCGCCCCTCCATGGCGCGCGTGTACGCCTTGGCGCCCGTGTCGAACTCGCCCGGGGTGACGTTCTGCTCCCACCACGAGCGCTCGATGAAGGGACGATCGGCGTCGCTCTGCAGGACCTCCCAGCCGTACGGGATCTTGAAGATGCCCATGCCGAAGAGCGTCTCGACGCCGCCGCCCCAGTGAGCGATGCCCTGCGCTTCCACATTGCGCGCGATGGTGCCGGTGGCGTTGTCCGGTCCGCCGGCGAGGATCGGGTCGATCTCCATCACGAAGCGCGAGTACTCGTTCGGCTCGAGCTCCACCTTCATGCGCGCGCGGCGCAGGCGGAAGTAGCTCTTGTTCGTCGTCAGCCCGGGCGTCGACGGGCCGCCGAAGTACTTGTCCGGCGTCGCCGTCACGTCGTTGGCGCTCACGCCGGCCGGCAGCGATCCGTTGACGGCGTTCGGCGAGGCGGCGTCGTTGTAGAAGTTCCACAGCATCTGCGGCTGGAGGTAGCCGCTGAAGCGGACGTGCTTCGTCCACCCCCACCAACCCTCGTGCTCCTCCATGTCGCGCCGGTGCTGCTCCTCGAGCTGCTTCATGTGCAGCTCCAGAAGACCGAGGCGGCGCTCCTGCTCGGGATCGAGCGTCGACGTGGGAGTGGGCGCAGGCGCGACGGGAGCGACCCCCGGAGCGGCTCCCTGTGCGGGCGCCGTCTGATCCGCCGGCGGAGGCGGAGGCTGCTGCCCCAGCGCGTTGGGGTTCGCCGTCCACGGCGGGGGCGGCGGAGGGGGCAGGTCCGGCGGGGCGGGCGACACGGCGGCCGGCGGCCCCGCGGGAGCGGCTCCGGGTCGCTGGGGCGCGGGCTGGGGCGCCGGTTGCTGCGCGCGCGCGTCGCGCGCCGAGGAGAAGAGGACGGATGCCAGCGCGACGGATGCCAGAGCGCCGGTGAAGCACGACGAGCGGTAGCTTCGAGCCATGTGCGGTCTCCCCGTGCCAGACGGGGACGGCGCTAGCCGCCCGTCGAGGCCGCAACCGGCTCTATCACATCTGGGTCCAGACGCGGGCGTCCTTGAAGATGCGAACCAGCTCCGCGTCGAGGTGTCCGTCCTTCACGCTGTAGTCGAGGATGTCGATCGCGCGATCCACGGGCACCGCCTTCTTGTACGGGCGGTCGCTAGCCGTCAGCGCGTCGTAGATGTCCGCGATGCTCATCATCTTGGACTGCACCGGGATCTCCTCGGCTTTCAAGCGATTGGGGTAACCCGTGCCATTGAGCCTCTCGTGGTGCGCCCCCGCGATGACCGGGACGCGCTGCAGCGACTTGCCCCACGGGATGCGCGAGAGGAACCGGAACGTGTGCGACACGTGGGAGCGGATCTCGTCGAACTCCTGTTGCGTCAGCGAGCCTTTGCTCACCTTGAGGCACGTGACCTCTTCGTCCTCGAGCAGCGCGTGAACTTCGCCACGCAGGTCGACGTACGTCTCGCGCGCGATCTCTTCGATGCGCGCGAAGTCTCCTTGCGACAGCACCGTGGGCTCGTTGGCCGAGAGCACCGCGGCCCACGCGGCGTCGACCGCTCCGCGCCGCTCCGCGAGCTCCGCGTCCAGCGCCGCGAGCTGCTCCTTGCTCGCGCCACCCTCGAGCGCCCGAACCTTGCGCCCCAGCACGTCCGCCTCGATGGAGCGGAGCACGTAGTCGAAGCGCACGCGTACGAGCTCCAGGCGCTCGTCGTAGAGCTTCTTCGCCTTCACGAGCACCCGCTCGCGCACGCCGATCTTCCCGAAATCGTGCAGCAAGCTCGCGTACTCGAGCTCGCGCAGGTCCTCGGCGCTGAACGTGGCGGCGGCGTATGGCCCGGCGGACTCCTTGTCGACCATGCGCGCCAGCGTCACCGTGAGGTCGGCCACGCGACGGGAGTGGCCGCTGGTCGTCGGGTCGCGCGACTCGATGGCCTCGACGCTCGCCTTGACGAACCCCTCGAAGAGCTTCCGGATGTCCTCGTAGAGGATCGCCGTCTCGAGCGAGACGCCCGCCTGCGCGGCGACCATGCCGAGGAGCTCGTCGCTGCGCTCGTCGAAGGGGACCACCTGGGCATCCACGTCCGCCCGCGTCAGGAGCTTCGTGGCGGCGTCCCGCTTCTTGTTGATCAGCTGGATGACGCCGATCACCTCGTCGCGCTGGCTGATGAGCGGCGCGACGAGCATCGAGCGCGTCAGGTACCCCGTGCGGCTGTCGAAGCTGGGGTCGAAGTGGAACGTGGAGCCCGCCGGCAGCTGGTAGACGTCGGGGATGTTGAGCGAGGCCTTCTGCAGGGCCGCGGTCCCTGCCATCGAGCGGTCCGACAGGGGCATCGTGAACTCGCGCGAATCGAGCGCCACGCTGTCGTTCTGCGTCAGCTTGAAGCGAAGCACGCGCTTGTCGGCCTGGTCGGGGTGCCGCTCGACGACGTAGATGGACCCGGCGTCGGCGCCGGTGATGAAGCGGCTCTTCTCGAGGATGACCCCGAGCAGCTTGTCGACGTCGCGCACCGTCGTCATCGCGCGCGCGATGTGAATCAGCTCCCCGAGCTCCGAGCGATAACGGCGCAGCCAGCGGCCGCGCGACTCGGCGCGCGCCTTGGATTCGAGCAGCTCGAAGGCACGGTGGGCCGCGAGGTGCAGGTCGTCCTGCGTCGCGTCGGCGTCGAGCACCGTCGCGAGGCCGCGCGTGGTGGCCTCCGCGAACGAGCGGTCGCGCGGGCGGCCCACGAGCACGACCAGCGCTTGCCCGGCTGCGACGCGATCGGCGAACGGCAGCAGCAGCTCACGCGCGCGGTCCCAGAGCGCCCCCGGGGCGAAGACGACGCAGAGCTGCTCGCGGGCGCGCCCGTTCGGGGACACGAGCGTGCGCCAGGCCGTCACGAGGAGCTGATGGGGCCTCGTCACCGAGTCGGCCGCCAGGCGCGCGTCGCGCTCGAGCAGCTCCTGGACGTGGTCCATCGTTCCCCCGGCCGGGCTCATTTGTTTCTCTCGGCGTCTCTCTGCTCGTAGCGAACGATGATCTGCTGGACGAGTGGGTGGCGCACCACGTCCACGTCGGTGAAGTGGCAGAACGCGATGCCCTCGACGCCGTCGAGCAGCTCGCGCGCCTCGGCGAGGCCGCTCGCGCGCCCCTCGGGCAGGTCCACTTGCGTCACGTCCCCGGTCACGACCGCCTTCGAATGGTACCCGAGGCGCGTGAGGAACATGCGCATCTGTTCGCTCGTCGTGTTCTGCGCCTCGTCGAGGATGACGAACGAGTCGTTCAGGGTGCGCCCGCGCATGAAGGCGAGCGGCGCGACCTCGATGTGCCCGCGGGCGATGAGGCCCTGGGCCTTGTCGATGTCCATCATGTCGTCGAGCGCGTCGTAGAGGGGGCGCAGGTACGGGTTCACCTTCTCGGCCAGGTCGCCGGGGAGGAACCCGAGGCGCTCGCCTGCTTCGACCGCGGGGCGCGTGAGCACGATGCGCTTGACCTGCCGCGACAGGAACGCGGCCACGGCGCAGGCCATCGCGAGGTAGGTCTTGCCCGTACCGGCCGGGCCGATGCCGAAGGTGAGGTCGTGCGACCGGATGGCCTCGACGTACCTCTTCTGCGCCAGCCCGCGCGGGCCGACCGGCCGTCTACCGGCGCCGAGCTGGACCTCGGCGTCGAACATGTCGCGCAGCTGCACCTGCGGCTCGGATCGGAGCATCCGCAGCGCGCGTCCGACGTCGGCCGCGTTCACGTCGACCCCTTGCTTCAGGAGCGACGCCGTCTCGGCCAGGAATCGCTCGGCGAGGGCGACACCCTCGGCATCACCCTCGAGGAGGATCTTGTTCCCCCGCAGCCCGACCGCGACGTTCGCCTCGCGCTCGAGGACCTTGAGCTTCTCGTTGCGCGGGCCTGCCAGGGACAGGAGCACACGAGAGTCCTCCACCTCGAGCTCGGAGGTGACGCGGACGCTGTTGTCTACGGAAGGGCTGCTGGGAGAGGGTCGAGGCATGTACCGAGTGCCGAAGACCCAAGATAGCAGCGGCTATTCGTCTGTCGGGTTCGCCAGTTTGCGGCCCCAGAGGATGGCGTCCTTGCGCGCGCCGCCCACGAGCAGGTGGTCCACGAGGAGACCGGTCCGCCGGAAGCCGTTGTGCAGGAAGGCCATCGCGAGCGACACGTCGTCGCTCGGCGCCAGGGAGAAGCAGCTCACGACCCCCTCGCCCAGGAGCCGGTCGCAGAGCGACTTGAGGGCCCCCATGGTCGCCAGCTTCTCGACCTCGGACTTCGGGCCCTGCAGCAGCTCGAGGTACGCGTTGCCGAAGCAGGCCTGCGACTCGGTCGAGGCGTAGAGCTCGAAGCCTCCGCGCGCGGTCGCGACGAAGAAGCGTCGCTCGGCGTCGCGCCCCAAGGGCTCGAACGCCGACAGGGCGCGGCCGTTCTTGAGCGCCGTGGCCACTGCCTTCCGCGCCTCGGTCTCGCTCACCTGCGCGACCTTGGCGGGCGGGACCGACTTGTCGGGCAGGTCCTTCAGGTGCTTCTTCGCCGTGAGGATGGTCCGCTCCATTTTCTCCTGGGCGGGAGACATGGGCGGCGGGCCGGCGGGCACCTCGGGGGCGCCGTCCGGGGCCGGGGCCGTCCTGCTGGACACGGCGAGCCGGATCTCGCTTTGCGACGGGATCTGCTCCTCGTCCTCGCGGATGCGGTCGAGGGTCTTCGCCCGGAGCCCAACCGGCGTTCTCGGGACGGTGCACCCGAGGAGAAATGCATCGCTGCGCTTGTAGAAGCCGGGGATGTTGCCCTCCTTGGCGAAGCCGAGCTTCACCCAGGTGGCGACCTCGTCGCGCTCCACCAGCGTGTAGACCTTGTCGACGCCCTCACGCTGCGCCAGCGAAAGGACGAAGAGCCGCTTGGCGTTCGTCGGGCCGGCCCGGAAGTCGATGACGCGCATCGTGCGCGCCCGCCGGTTCACCAGGAGGCAGAGCGAGACCGCCTCGTTCTGGAAGAACACTTCCTCAACGGGTTTCTGCTGGATTCCCCACGCCTTCGCCGCCATCGAGCTGCCCCGCTTCCCTCCCCCGAGCCCTTGATACCGACCCTCTCCGGGTGGGCCTCCCGGCGTGCCCAGGGGGAGCACGGGGGAGTGCATTTCAAAGTTGAAACGCCACTACCACGGTGCCAAAGCCGAGGTCAACACGAAGACGAGGCGATTCGAGGGCTTGAGTGGAATTGCAGAACGGAAAACGTGAACGCGGGGTGACAGTCGCGCAAAAACAGCCTTTGCGCTTGATGTCCACAGGTTACGCGAGTCGCTGGGCGTCCGCGGCACTCACCCCGAGCCTCGCCAGCGCGTCGGCCAGGCGCTTCTTGGGGATCGATACGAGGGTTGGCATGCCCCCGGAGAGCCCGAGAAGCTCGAGGAAGGACACGCCGCTTCCGTAGCGGGCAGCGACGCTCACCGTGTCCAGATCGAGCACCATCGCGAGGCTCGCGCGTTCCTGTCCGGCGAGAAGAAGCTGCGTCTTGTCGTACTGCCCGTGGTGCGCGGTCGCGTCGACGAACGCGAGCGTACGGACATGCTCCGGGACCCCTTGCGGCTGGATGTCGACCACCACGTAGTCGGCGGCGATGGTCCGCGTGCGCTCCTCGATGGGTGCGAGCTCGGCCGCGGCGCGGTCGATGGCTTCCCACAGCGACCCGTCACGCAGCCCGTCGGCGAGGTGGCGAACCACGAGGCCAAAGAGGGCGGTGTCTCGCGGGCGGGCGCGCAAGGCGCGGTCGAACCGCTGCCCGATCGGGCCGGGTTGTGCCGTGCGTGTGTCGATGGCGCGCGCGTCGTCGTCCGCCCCGGGGTATGGCTCGGTGCCGCCGCGGATCCACTTGGCGGCGCTGCAGAGACCGTCGAAGTCGGTGTGGCACACGATGGTCTCGACCGCGCCGATGCGCGCGATGACCTCCGGGGTCACCATCTCCGGACACGCGCCGTGCTCGGCCTTCGTCGCGAGGACGAAGCGCGGGTCGCTCCTGTACTCCGCGTGCTTCACGTGGTCGTGGTGGTCCACCCAGCCGGCCAGCCGCGGCCCGAGCTGCTGGATGAAGGGCTGCGTGATCTTGTCGAACCCGCCGCTCGATGCCTCGCTCGCGAAGGCCACGTCGAGCACAACGACGCGTCCCTTGAGGTCGCGCGCACGCGGCAGCTTGCGCGGGGAGGCGAATGCGAGCTCGGGACGGGCCATGGGAACCAGACGAGATAGCATGCGTGGGCCATGTCCAAGCTGCCGCTCCAGTTCGGAGACCACGGGCTCATCCCGGTCGTCGTGCAGGACCATCTGACCGGCGAGGTCCGCATGGTCGCGTACGCGACCGCCGAGGCCATCGAGAAGACGGTGCAGACCGGCCGCGCGACGTTCTGGAGCCGCTCGAGGGGCGAGCTCTGGGAGAAGGGACGCACGAGCGGCAACGCGATCGACGTGCGCAGGGTGCTCGTCGACTGCGACGCCGACTGCGTCGTCTATTCGGGCGAGCCTCACGGCGTGAGCTGCCACACCGGCGCCGAGAGCTGCTTCTTCCAGGTGCTCGAGAACGGTGAGCTCGTGTCTGGGCCCTCGCCGGGCGGGCCGAGCGAGCAGCCGCAGACGCTCCTGGCGACTCTCGAGGCGGTGCTCGAGTCGCGCAAGAAGGCGGCGGGCGACAAGAGCTACACGAAGAGCCTCTACGACGCAGGGCCGGCCGCCATCGGCGCCAAGGTGCGCGAGGAAGCGGACGAGCTCGGGCGCGCGCTCGAGAGCGAGGGCGACGAGCGGGTGGTCTCCGAGGCGGCGGACCTCCTCTATCACCTGATGGTCGCGATCCGGTGGCGCGCGATCCCGCTGCGGCGCGTCCTGGCAGAGCTCGGGCGCCGCCTCGGGACCAGCGGCCACGCCGAAAAAGCGGCACGGTCTGGTCCCCAGCGCTAGTGCCACCCGTGATATCGTCGCGTTAGCTCCATGGCGACCAAAGTCCTCGTCTTCGAGAGCGATCCGGCGTTCGCCGGCGAGCTCCGGAACGAGCTCGGCAAGCTGGGTTGCGCCACCACGGTCGTCGACGACGGCAACGTGGGGCTGCAGCAGGCTGCGTCGGACAGGCCCGACCTGATTCTCCTCAGCATCGAGCTGCCGCGCATGAACGGCTTCTCGGTGTGCAACAAGCTGAAGAAGGACGCGAGCCTGAAGGACGTCCCGCTCATCATCATGTCGAGCGAGTCGAGCGACGAGACGTTCGAGCAGCACAAGAAGCTGCGCACGCGCGCCGAGGACTACGTCCACAAGCCCATCGCCTTCGGCGAGCTGCTCCAGCACATCCAGGGGTTCGTGCAGCTCGCTCCGGCGCCCGGAGGGGACGGGGACAGCGGCATCGTCATCGACGACGAGATCGAGATCGGCAGCACCGACTACCTCGAGGACGACGAGGGGACGCAGATCGCGTCGCGTCCGCCGAACATGCAGGTCCTCGCGTCGGCGTCGGCGACCAAGCGCAACATCGAGCCGGTCGACGCGGACGTCGACGCGTTCGCCGACGCGGCGTTCGGCAGGCTCACGGGGGCCGATGCGCCGGGCGCGGTCGCCGAGGCGCGTCCCATGGTCGAGCGGCCCGCCCCGGTCCACAACGGCGCGCCCGAGTCGATCACGTCGCCTGCCGCTCCTGCCTCGGCCCTCGGAGGGCAGCCGCGCCGGCCGAGCGTGGCTCCCATGCGGGCGTCGAGCAAGCCACCGGCGGCCGTCGACCTGGCCGAGTACGAGAGGCTGCGGGTGGAGCTCGAGGGACAGAAGGCGCGCCTCGCGGACACGGAGCGCGCGCTGTCGGATGCACGCGGCGAGGCGGACAAGCTGCGCATCGACGCGGGCGAGTCCGAGCGTCTGCAGCGCGAGGTCGACGAGCTCAAGGCGAAGCTCCTGTCGGGCGCGAAGACGAGCGGGATCTCCAGCCGCGAGTTCCTGGACCTGCGCGAGGCCCTCAACAAGAAGGACAAGGAGATCCTCTCCCTCAAGGAGCAGCTCACCAAGAAGGACCACGCCAACGTCGAGGCGCAGGACCGGGCGCTGGCGCTCGAGCGCGAAAAGGCGGACATCGAGGACAAGCAGCTCGTGCTGGAGCGGGAGATCGCGGAGCTCAAGGAGAAGACCGAGACCCTCGCGCTCGACAAGGATACGGCGAAGAAGGCCGCGGACGACTTCAAGGCGCGCTTCGAGAAGTCGCGCTCCGAGATCGAAACCAAGGAGCGCCAGCTCTCCGAGATGCGCGGCAAGCACGTCGAGGAGTCGGTCGCGAACGAGGCGAAGCTCGCCGCGGCGCGCGCGGAGCTCGATCAAACGCTCGCGAACGAGCGGGCCGAGAACGCCCGTGCGGTCGACCTCGTCGAGCAGCGCCGCCGGGCGGACATCGAGCAGGCGCGCGCCGACCGCGAGGGGGCGCTCACCGAGCTGCGCGAGCAGGCGGACCACGACAAGCAGGAAGCGCTGACGGCCCAGGCCGAGAAGCTCCGCCAGGAGAACGACGGCAAGATGGCGGCGCTCCACCGGGCGCACCAGCAGGAGATCGAGCGACAGAAGAACGAGGCGGCGCAGGCCATCGGCACGATGACCGCCGAGGCGAAGGCGGAGGCCGAGAAGAGGGCCGAGGCCGCGCTTGGCCAGCAGCGCACGGAGTACGAGGAGAAGATCAAGTCGCTCGAGAACGATCGCGACGCGCGGCTCGCGGCGAGCGAGGCGAAGGCGTCGCGCGAGGTGGGCGAAGCGAACGACAAGCTGGCGAAGCTCGACATGGACCTGTCGGCGACGCGCGGCGAGCTGGCGAGCCTGCGCGAGGACAAAGAGAAGGCGGAGACCGAGTCGACGGCGAAGGTGGCCGACCTCGAGAAGTCGCTGGCCGAGCTGAAGAGCGCGCGCGAAGAGCTCGAGAAGAAGGTGGCGACGTCCGAGGCGCGCCTCGCGACGCTGGAGGCCGAGATGGCCGCGGCGCGCCAGGAGCTCGGCGAGGCGAAGCAGAAACTGGCGACGGAGACGTCGCGTGCGGAGAAGGCGCACGCCAAGTGGGAGGCGGATCGCCAGTCGCTCGAGCGGGCGAAGGACGCGCTCGCCGTCGCGCTGCAACAGATCGAGGACGCCGAGGGCCGCCCGATCGGCTGACTCTCAGAGCTTCGCCCGGGCCGCGAGCTTGCGCGCCTCGGTGCGGGCGCGGGCCGTGACGCGCGCGGCGTCGAACCTCTGGTGCTCGCCATTCTTCACGACGAGCGCGCCGTCGACCATCACGTGCACCACGTCGCGTGAGGTGCACGCGTACACGAGGCGGGAGAACACGTCGCCCCCGGGTTCGGCGTGCGGGCCGTCGAGGCGGACCACGGCGAGGTCCGCGCGCTTGCCGGGCTCGAGCGATCCCGTGATCGCGTCGAGGCCGAGTGCGCGGGCGCCGTCGATGGTCGCGAGGCGGAACGCGCGGCGCGCAGGGAGCGACGTCACACCCGTGCGGACCTTGGCGAGGAGCGCGGCGTGGCGGAGCTCCACCCAGGCATCGAGGTTGTTGTTGCAAGGCGCGCCGTCGGCGCCGAGGGCGAGGGAGACGCCCATGCCGTCGAGCTCCGCGACGCGCGCGATTCCCGAGCCGAGCTTCAGGTTCGCGCTGGGGCAGTGGACCACGCGCGTGCCGTCGCGCGCGACGCCACGGGCCTCTTCGACCTCGAGCTGCACGCCGTGGGCGAGCACGGCGCGCGGGCCGCAGACGCCCCACCGCCGGAGGACGGCGACGTCGTCATCGCCCAGGGCTGCGCGCACCGCGGCGCGCTCCGCCGCGTGCTCGGCGGCGTGCGTGTGCACGATCTCGCCACGCGAGCCTGCACGCTCGACGGCCCCGCGGATCAGCGCCTCGGTGCACGAGAGCACGAAGCGCGGCGCCCACGCGTAGCCGAGGCGCCCGTCGGCCGCGCCGCTCCAGTCGCGGGCGAGGCGCTCGCTCTCGTCAAGGCTCGCGCGCGTCGACTCGCGAAGGCCGACGGGGACCCCGTCGCCGTCATCCATCATCGCCTTGCCACTGATGGCCCGGATGCCCGATGTGGCGCACGCCTCCATCACCGCGTCGTGCGCGCGCACCGTGCCCATGTCGAGCACGGTGGTCGTGCCGCCGAGCATCGCTTCGAGCAGCCCCAGCTCGGCGCTCGCGCCGGCGCTCGCCTCGTCGTGCGCCGCCTCGAGCGGCCAGATGCGCTCCCGCAACCACTCGAGGAGCGGCAGATCGTCCGCCATGCCGCGCATCAGCACCTGGCACAGGTGCACGTGGGCCTGCACGAGGCCGGGGACGACCGCGCACCCGCTCGCGTCGACGACTCGCGTCATGCCGGATCGCCTGACTTTTCCGGTGGCGACAATCTGCTTCCCCCGGACGAGGAGGTCGCCCACGACGACGCTGTCCTGCGCGTCGCACGTGACGACGGTGCCGCCTCGGATGAGCGTGTCCACGGGATCCCCGGTCCTATCACGGCGCGGCGCGAGTGCTATGTTTGCCGCCGCCGGGCGCCCCCGATGTCCACTCGCATCCTCGTCGTCGACGACAGCCCGACCATCCGCAAGGTCGTCAGCACCGTGCTCGAGCGGCACGGGTTCGAGGCCGTGCAGGCCGCCGACGGTCAGGCCGCGCTCGACAAGCTCGCCGAGGCCGCGCGCCCGCCCACCGAGGGCGAGACCAACGGCACGCGCAAGATCGACCTCGTGCTGGTCGACTTCGTGATGCCCAAGATGAACGGCT
This sequence comes from Polyangiaceae bacterium, assembly GCA_036393165.1. Classification (GTDB taxonomy): domain Bacteria; phylum Myxococcota_A; class Polyangia; order Polyangiales; family Polyangiaceae; genus Palsa-1150. Next base: position 18,573 of record DASVWO010000352.1, read on the forward strand.
TCCAGTTCTGCCGGACGCTGCGTCAGGACGAGAAGCTCCGCGCGACGCCGGTGGTGCTCATGAGCGCCAAGTCGGATCGCATCCGCGAGAACTTCGTGCAGCAGACGGGGGCGATCGACGCCATCACGAAACCCTTCGACGCGCAGGCGCTCATCGCGGTCATCGAGAACGCCATCAAGCGCGTCGAGGCCTGGCGCACGCGCGGCGAGGCGCTCGCCGCGGGCATCCCCGTCGACTTCGACTCGCCCGAGTCGCTCCGCGTGAGCGGAGAGTGGGGCTCGCGTCTCGGGCTCTCGGGCGACATGGCCATCATCCCCATCGGCGCGGTGCTGCAGCTCCTGCAGATCGAGGGGCAGACCGGCATGCTCTTCGTGACCGACGCGAAGATCGAGGTCAGCGTCACGATGCGGCAGGGGCTGATCGACCTCGTCCAGGCGCGCAACGCCGGGGCGGAGTTCCGCCTCGGTCGCTACTTCGTCGAGCATGGCCTGGTGACGCCGGACGACATCGACCGGCTGCTGCGCGACAACGCACCGACGCCGCGGCCGCCGCCCCCGGACTCCAAGGGCCCGGCCACGCCGCGCGAGGAAGTGAGCTCGGCGCGCAAGCTGCTCGGGGACATCCTGGTCGACTCGGGGCGGGTGACGCGCGAGCAGCTCCGCGAGGCGCTCGCCCGCCAGTCGAGCGAGCTCGTTTACGAGATCCTGCGCTGGCCGAAGGGCAAGTTCGAGTTCCGGCGCGAGGCGCTCCCGGCACTGGCCGAGAGCGCGCGCCTCGCTCTCCCGGTGGCGAGCGTCGTCATGGAGGGGTTCCGGCGCGTCGACGAGTGGAGGCTCGTCGAGGCGAGCCTCGGCGCATTCGAGTCGGTTCTGCAGAAGGACCCGGTCGCCGTGGAACAGGGAGGCGTGGATCGGCTGCCTAGGCCCGAGCAGCGGCTGCTGGAGATGGTCGACGGCGAGCGCACCGTGCGCGAGATCGTCGAGCAGAGCCACATGTCGAGCTTCGACGCGTGCAAGATCCTCTTCCAGCTCATCGAGGCGCGCCTCGTGCGGCGGCGCGCGGCCTAGCTCATGGAGGGGAAGCGCGGGGGGATCGTCTTGCGCGTGGACGGCGAGCTGCGGTTCCTCCCTGCGGCGGTCGCCGTGCGCGTCGGACCCATCCCGCGGGTCACGGCAGTGCCGGGGGCGCCGCCGGAGCTCGTGGGGATCGCGATGCACGAGGGCGTCGTGCTCCCCGTCGTCGCCATCGGATCGGCGCGCAAGGACCTCGTGGTGTGCCAGCACGCCGGGGAGCTCGTGGGTCTGGTGGGCGGTGAGGTGGCGCGCACGGGGGTGTTCGACGTCGTGGCCGATCGCCCCGACCTGGTGCAGGTCGACGGCGACCGTGTGAGGCCGCTCGACGTCGCCGCGGCGTACGCGCGCCTGCAGTCGTCAGCGCGTCGCCACGTCTGGTGACGCCAATTCGACGCGCCCCGGCGCCGTGACCGTCTGCGGGGGCTCCCATCCGTCGCCCAGAGGCGTGCGCCACTGGAAGACATAGCGACCGCGAAGCAGCGATGGGAGCGCGACGCGCCCCCCTGACGCGACCCAGGCCGCCGCCACGCCGTCGATCCACGCGAAGCGAGGCGCGTCGCCGAGGTTCGCGAGGAACAGGCCTGACTCGGGCGGAGGAGGACCGCCATCGGCAGCGGGCGCGGGTGGAACGTCCACGGGGCCGTTGCGGATCGCAGCGAGCTCCCCGCGCGGCAGCAGCGCGTCGCCCTCGGAGCCGGGCGGAAGGCCCGTCGCGAACCACGTCGACGGCGGAGGCGCAGCGAGGTCGGCGACCGCGAGGTCCGACCGCCGCGTCACGTCGACCGCGTCGACGACCAGCGTGCCCTGCGTGCTCCAGCGGATCTCGGCGTGCAGGGGCAGCTCGTCGGTCGCGCACGGCGAGCCGGCGGGCGTGCCCCCCATCAGGTCCACAAGGAAGCGGCAGACGAGGGCGCCACCGTCTCCAGCGTCGCGGAACGCGCCGAGCTCCAGCGTCGCCTTGCCCGCGCGCGTCGCCAGCTCCACGCGGCGTGTGCGCACGTTGAGCCGTCGTGCGCCATCGCCGGCCGGCGTCGCCTGCACGCGGGACTGGGGGGCCACGTCGAGCCGCCGCTCGCCGAGGAGCGCCCGGAGCGCGCCCGGCTCCACCACCCGGTAGCTCTGCTCGGTGGGCCAGAACAGCAGGTGCCCGAAGCGGTCGACGCGCGCGCGGAGCTCCGTCCCCGGCGGCAGGACGAAGCCGCCCTGGAAGACGAACCGCGCGCGCGACTGCGACGCCTGGACGGTGATGCGTGCTTCCGTCTTGTGGCGTGCCGCCTCGATCGCCAGGGCGTTCACCTCCGGCCCCTTCACCGCCGCGGGGCCCTCGCCCGCGTGCACGACGAGGTCGATCTGATAGCCGGCGAGCTCCTTCGGGTCGCGCGCCGGGTCCTTCGCGAGCAGCTCTCGGGACGTCTCGCGCGGAACGTCGATCGTCAGCTCGCGGTCGGCGCGCATCGGCTCGGGCACCGCGCCGCCGTCGGTGTTCGCTCCGGCGTTGCCGGCGGCGTTGGCGGCGGCTTGCACCAGCGGCGTCGGCTCGGCGCTCGCCTGGGGGCTCTGCGCCGCGTCTGGCGGGTCCACCGCCGCGCCCTTGCACGCGACGAGCAGCGCGGCCGCGACGAGCGCGACGACTTCAGCTCGTGAGGAAGTCGCGCACCATCTGCACGCCGGGGACGAGCTCCGGCCCGCCGGGCATGCGCTGCGTGTCGACGAAGACGACGTGGGCATCGGGGTAGTGCGCGAGCATGACGTTACAGTTCCCCGGCTCGTTGTCGAATGCCGCGATGACGTGTCCGAGGCGGGCGAGCTGCGGGGCGACGTCGCGCTTGAACGCCTCGTCGGCGATCGACGCGTCGGGCTTGAGCACCAGCTCCGTGCCGGCCAGGCCGATGGGGAAGCCCAGGTCGCGCAGGCTCCGGAACGTTCCCGTGCCCATCATCGGCAAGTCACGCCCCGTGAGGTAGACGATCAGGGCGCCCAGCACGTGGCAAGCCCGCACGAAGTCGACCGCGCCGGCTACCGCGGTGTCGTGAACGAGGTGCGGATCGGCGAAGAAACGATCGCGCCAGAACCCGTGCATCTCCTCCACGAGCGAGTGCCGGTGCGCCCCCATGCGCTCGAGCGAGTCGCTCAGGAGGTACTCGAGCTCGTCCATCTGCGCCCTCTCGAGGCGCTCGGCGAGGGCCGCGTCGCGGTCGCGGCACCGGTCGGCGAACTCCTGCAGGATGTGCAGGGTGCGCGGACGGTTGTCCATCAGCGTTCCGTCGAGGTCGAACACGACGACGGGGGTCGCATGCGCCTTTTCCGTGCGGCAACGTCGCAGCACGGCTCGGAGAGTCGCCTGCTGCTGCGCCCGCAGCGGCTTGTCCAGTCCCTCGCCGGGGAGGCGCTGCACCATCGGGAGCGTCACAGCCGTCGAGCTATCAGGTGGACGCCGGTGGTACCACTTTGCGTGGGGCCGACCCCCCCAATCGTCACACCGCGGTTGAACCTGTTCACCGTCCCTGGACAGACCTACCGAGGCTGGCGGCGGCCGCGTGTGCTACCAGGGCTGCCCTAGGCCGCATGCCCCAGCGCGACCACTACGACGTCCTCGGCGTCCGGCGGGACTCGACGTACGAGGAAATCAAGAGCGCCTTCAAGAAGCTGGCTGCGCAGTGGCACCCCGACCGCCACCCGGACGACCCCGGCGCGCATGACCGGTTCAAGGAGATCAACCTCGCCTACCAGGTGCTCTCGGACGAGAACCGCCGCTCGATGTACGACCGCTTCGGCCACCGGGCCGAGGAGCCGGGCTCGCCGTTCGGTTCGGGCGGCCCCTTCGCGGGCGGGTTCGTGGACATCAGCGACATCGCCATCGACGGCATCCTCGGGGACCTGCTCGGCGTCTTCGGCGTCGGCCGGGGCGACAAGGGTGACATCAAGCGCGATCTCGAGGTCGGCTTCGAGGAGGCGGCGTTCGGCTGCGAGAAGCAGATGCGCTACGAGCGCGTCGTCTCTTGCGGCGACTGCCGAGGCTCCGGCGCAGCGCCGGGGACGATTCCCGAGAACTGCAGCGCGTGCAACGGCCGGGGGCGTGTGCGGTTCCAGCAGGGGCTCTTCCCCATCGCCGTGGAGCGCACGTGCTCGCGTTGCCGGGGGACGGGACGCACCGTTCGCGACGCGTGCAAGACGTGCCGCGGGAGTGGCCTCGTGGCGTCCACCGAGTCGATCGCCGTGACGCTGCCCGCGGGCATCGAGGACGGCGCGACGAAGCTCGTGAGCGGCGCAGGGAACAAGCCGCGCACCGACCGCGCGCCCGGGGACCTCGAGATCACCGTGAAGGTGCGCCCGCATCCGTTCTTCCAGCGATCGGGCGACGACGTGGTGTGCACCGTGCCCGTGACGTTCACGCACGCCGCGCTCGGGGGCGAGGTGGAGGTGCCCACGCTCGACGGCAAGGGCAAGCTGCGCGTCCCGCCGGGTACGCAACCCGGCACGGTGCTCCGCATCAAGAGCAAGGGGATCCCCCATCGCGGTGGACTCGGGCGCGGGGACCAGCGCGTCGAGATCGCGATCGAGGTGCCGACGAAGCTCACCGACCGCCAGCGCGTGCTGCTCGAGGACTTGCAGCGGGAGCTCGGCGAGGAGGTGCAGCCGCAGCGCCGGACATTCATGGAGAAGCTGCGGGACCTCTTCGGCTGACTCGCCCCATCGCCCGGCGGACCGAGCGCGGTCCACCCCGTGCAGCAGTGGACGGCATGCGCATGGTCGAGCCGTACGCTTCCGAGTTCGAGCGCCTCGTGCGCCTCGGCGCGGGCGTCCGTGACATCCATGGCGCCATGGAAGAAGTGGGCTACGCACGCCGCACGCTCGCGCCGGCGTCCTTCGTCGCCCGCGAGATTGCCAGGGTCGAGCTCCACTCCGCCGGAACGGTCCCGCTGCTCGAGGTGTTCGCCGGGCGGTGTGGGCGCGTGCTCGACCTCGGGTGCTCGACGGGCGGGTCGACCGTCGCGGTCGCGCTCAGCGCAGGGCTCGGTGCCGACGTCGTCGTCGGGGCAGACCCCGACCCGCTGAGCCTTCGCGCGGCCGAGGCGCGTGCACGCGGGTACGGCCTCGACGCCCGACGGATCGCCTTCGTGCGCACGAAGCCGGGCGAGCCTCTGCCGTTCGCGAGCGACTCGTTCGACCTGGTGCTCAGCGTGTCGGTGCTCGAGTTCGTCCCGACGGCCGAGGGGCGCAAGCGGCTCGTGGACGAGATGAAGCGCGTGGTCCGCCCCGGAGGGCACGTGCTCCTGGCGACGCCGAGCCCGCTGCGCGTGAGAGAGCGGCACAGCCGTCGGCTCTTCGGGGACTTCGTGAGGCGCGACGGATACCCCTGGGCATCGCCGCCGTGGGCGCTCCGCGCCATGGTGAGCGACTTCGAGCGCGTCGACATCGACGCCTGGGTCGCCGAGCGGGCGCTCGAGCGTGTCGGGATGAACAAGGGCCCGCTGCCACGCGCCGTCGCGAAGGGCCTCGCCTGGGCGGGCGCGTGGCAGAAAGTCCTCGTGAGGAAGCCCGCCGGGCTAGCCGCGTAGCAGCGTGTCGAGCTGCGCCTCGGTGACCACCTTGGTGCCGTACTTCTTCGCCTGATCGAGCTTGCTCTTGCCGGTCTTGTCGCCGGCGACGAGATACGTCGTGTTCTTCTTCACGCTGTCGTGCACCTCTCCGCCGGCGGCGCGGATGTCGGCGTGCACGTCCTCGCGCTTGCGCGAGAGCACTCCCGTGACGCAGAAGCTCATGCCCTTGAGCGGACCTTCGGCGGCGACCTCCGGCCGCGGCTGGGGGCGGCCCACGCCGAGCTTCACGAGCTTCTGCATGAGGGCGCGCTGCTCGTCGTCGTGCAGGAAAGAGACGACGCTCTCGACCATCTTGGGGCCGAAGCCGCGGATGGCGTCGACGTGCTCGCGCGCCTCCTCGGGCGTCCACGCGAGCATGCGCTCGAGGGTGTGCGCCTCCTCCGCGAGCTGTCGTGCGGCGACCTGACCTATCTGCGGGATGCCCAGGCCGCAGATCAGGCGATCGAGCGTGCGCTCGCGCGATCGCTGGATGGAGGAAACGACGTTCTGCGCGCTCTTCTCGCCCATGCGCTCGAGCGAGGCGATGGTCGCGACGTCGAGGGAGTAGAGGTCGGCCACGTCGCGCACGATGCCGCGCGTGACGAGCTGGTCGACGAGCGCCGTCCCGAGGTGATCGACGTCCATCGCGAAGCGGCGGGCGAAGTAGAAGATGCGCTGCTTGACCTGCTCGGGGCACTGCCGGTTGGGGCAGCGCGTGGCGGCCTCCATCCCGAGCTCGGGCTTCTCGGAGTCGCGAAGCTCGCGCACCACTGGCGTGCCGCAGACGGGGCACTTCTCGGGCATCTTGAACTTGCGCGGGTGCCCTTGGCGCGCCTCGAGGTCGACGCCCATCACCTGCGGGATGACCTCGCCGGCGCGCTCGATGAACACGTAGTCGCCGACGCGGACGTCGAGCGACTCGATCATGTCGGCGTTGTGCAGCGACGCGGCCGTGACCGTGGTGCCGCCGAGCTCCACCGGATCGAGCGACGCGACGGGCGTGAGCACCCCGGTGCGACCCACCTGCACCGCGATGTCGAGCAGCCTGGTGCGCGCGCGCTCCGCGGCGAACTTGTACGCGATCGCCCACTTGGGGAACTTCGACGTCATCCCGAGCATGTCCTGCTGCCGGAACGAGTCGACCTTGATGACCGCGCCGTCGGTCTCGAACGGGTAGTCTGGACGCGCCTTCTCGATGTCGACGATGGCGGCAGCGACGCCCTCCCAAGCGACGACGACGTGCCGGCGGTGCGTGGGCAGGCCCTGGTTCTCGAGCCAGACGAGGGACTTCTCCTGCGTGTCGGCGATCTCGCGCGCCTCGACGAGCTGGTAGAGGAGCACGCGCAGCGGACGTCGAGCGACCTCGCGCGGGTCGAGCATGCGCACGGCGCCTGCGGCGGAGTTGCGCGCGTTGGCGAACGGCTCGAGGCCGGCCTTCTCGCGCTCGGCGTTCAGCGCGTCGAGATCCTTGCGGTAGATGAGGACCTCGCCGCGGATGGTGAGCTTGCCGGTGTGCGCGATGCGCAGCGGGAGGCTGCGGATGGTGCGGACGTTGAGCGTGATGTCCTCGCCGGTCTCGCCGTCGCCGCGGGTGCTCGCCTGCACGAGGCGCCCGCCCTGGTAGATCACCTCGACGCTGGCGCCGTCGAGCTTCGGCTCGATGCAGAAGCGCGGCGTCTCGCCCTCGGGGAGCCCCTCGGTGACGCGGCGGTGGAATTCGGCCAGCTCCTCGGCCGAGTACGCGTTGTCGAGGGACATCATGCGCGTCTCGTGCTTCACGGTCGCGATGGCGGTGCGCGCCTCGCCGCCGACCCGCTGGGTGGGCGAGTCGGGCGTGAGCAGCTCCGGGTTCTTCTCTTCCAGGCCGCGAAGCTCGCGGAGCAGCTTGTCGAACTCGGCGTCCGAGACGATCGGGTCGTCGAGCACGTAGTAGCGGTAGTTGTGCGCGTCGATCTCGCGCACGAGCTTCGCGTGCCGCTCGGCGGGGCTCATAAGGAGCTAGGTAGCAGAGGCGCCGAAGACGCCAAACGGCAGAGCGCTGGAAGCCAGAGTGAGACGAGACGGAGAGGGAAAGAAGATCAGAAGATCAAAAGATCAGAAGAAGGTTTTGTGGGCTTCCACAAACCAACCTTTTGATCTTCTGATCTTTTGATCTTCTTCCCTCTCCTCTCGTCTGTCTCTGCGTCGTGACGTCAGAGGAGCCGCGCAACGTCGATCCTGTCGAGCCGTACCCCGCGCACCTCGCCGCTCTCGCAGTCTCGGACTTCGATGACGGTCATGGTGCGCTCCATGAGGACGCGCGTGATGTGGCACGTGCGCTCGTTCGAGGAGCCGTCGCCGCGCCGGTAGACGAGGTGGATGGGCTTCTGCTC
>DASVWO010000353.1:0-6861 GCA_036393165.1 Polyangiaceae bacterium
TGATGGACTCGGGTGTGATCGGGGTATCGCTGGACATGGGCTCGTTCCCTCCTGGTCCAGCGACCTTGCCGCGGCGCCCCGGCGGGCGGCACCCCCCATCGACGCAACCCATCTCTGCACGGATGCAGGTCCCCCGTATCATGGCGAGATGCCCCGCGAATCGCTGCGCTGGGACGACGTGCGCGTCTTCCTGGCGATCTACCGGAGCGGCTCGATGTCCGGCGCGTCGCGCGCCCTCAAGGTGGACCAGACCACCGTCGGCAGGCGCCTCCAGGCTCTCGAGGAGTCGCTCGACGCGCGCCTGTTCGATCGAACGCCGGACGGGCTCTCCCTCACGCCTGCGGGCGAGGGGATCCTCGACGTGGCCGAGCGCGTCGAGGAGAGCATGCTCGCCCTCGAGCGGCGCATCGGAGGCGAGGACGCGCGTATCGCCGGCACGGTGCGCATCGCGACGAGCGACGCGTTCGCGCAGGGCTACCTCGTGTCGCGCCTCCGCGCACTTCGCGACCGTCATCCGGACCTCGTGATCGAGCTCACGACGGGCCAGACGTTCGTCGCCCTCTCGCGGCGCGAGGCGGACATCGCACTGCGCATGCGACCCATCGGCGCGCCGCCGTCGGAGGAGAACGTGGTGTGCCGGCGGCTCTACGAGGTGCCGTGGTCCCTCTACGCGTCGCGCGCCTACGTCGTCGCGCACGGTGCACCGAGCGACGCGAACGACCTCGCGGGCCGCGACGTCATCGACTTGGACGACGAGGCGCCGGCGCTGCCGGGTCGCGACTGGCTCCGGCGAGCGAGCGAGCCCGCGCGCGTGCGGCTGCGCGTGACCAACTTGCTCAGCGTGGTGGCGGCGGTCCGGGCGGGCCTCGGGCTCGGGCTGCTGCCGGGCATGTTCGCCGGAGCGGACCCGCCGCTCGTGCGCATCGGCCAGCCGGTCGCCTCGGCGGAGGGCTGGCTGCTCGTGCACCCGGACTTGCAGCGCGTCGCGCGCGTACGTGCGGTCATCGACACGCTCGCGGAGCTCGCGCGCCAGGACGGGCCGCTCCTGCGCGGCGAGGCCCCTGCCTCGCCCTGAGCGCCCACTACTTGCCCGAGCGGTTCTGCACGTAGCGCACGGCCCCGTGCTCGGTGCGCACGACCTTGCCGCGATCGCGCCGCACGAGCACGAGCTTCTGGTCCCTCTCGCGCGGGCCGACCGGAGCGACGAGCCGCCCGCCCTCCGGGATCGTCTCGATCCAGCTCGCCGGGAGCTCTGCCACCGCGAAGGTGACGACGATCTTCCTCGCGCCGCCCCACTCGCGCGCGCTCGTCATCGCGTCGCCGTGCTCGATCTGCACGTTGCCCTCGTCCTCGAGGTTCCTCGCCGCCCAGCGGGCCAGGCCGCCGTCGATCTCGAACGTGAGCACGCGTCCCTCGGGCCCCACGATGAACGCCGCCAGCGCCGCGCCGTAGCCGGAGCCCGTCCCGAGCTCGACCAGCGCGTCGCCGCGCGCGAGCTCGAGCAGCCGGAAGGACAGCAGGTACGCGTGCGGTGCGCTGATGGTCGCGAGCCCCTGCTCGTCGAGCGGGAGCGGAACGTCCTCCGCGCTGCGCTCGAGGTCCTCCTCGCGCACGAACTTCTCGCGCGGCACTTCGACGAGCGCGCGCAGCTGGGCCGCGTCGAAGGGCCCGAGTTGCTTCTGGATGCCCTCGACGAGCGGCAGCCGGCACCCGCGCGCCACCTCGCGCAGCTCCTGCACGAGGCCCGGCTGGTCCTCACCGGCGCGCATTCGCCGCGCGAGCGATGCGAGCCACTCCATCCGCTCGCCGAGCGGGAGCTCCGCCATCTTCCGGCGAAACTCGATGGTGAACAGGAGGGGCTGGGCGACCACGACCGCACCCGTTGAAATAAGTCTCCCCCCGGGGGGTGTCGAGGCTCAAAAGGCGGTCGTGCCGGGGTTACAGAGGTCCTCGCGGCCCTGCCCGTAGTGAGCCTTCGCGAACTGCTCGAGGGTCGGCAGGTCGGCGCAGTCGGCGAGGTAGATCCATCCCCACGCGGCTGCGGCGACGCGCGTCGGGATGAGCGGATCGGGTGTGATCACGGTGCGCACGCGCGCGCCCTGCCCCGCGCACAGCGGGTCGTCCGGCAGCGAGTCCGACGCCGCCTGGAGCTTGGCGACGACGTCGGGACATCCGGCCGAGCCGCAGTTGTAGAGGAAGACGATGGCCCCGTGCTCGAGGTCGTGCACGTAGTAGCCGCGCGGCACCGGCGACGTGTACGCCTGGAACGAGGCCCAGATGGGGTAGTGCGGCCCACTCGAGGGCGGGTTCGAGTCCCAGTCGACGGTCGTGCCGATGGGCACGTGCGCGAAGGACGACATGAGCGCCGGCTGTTCGATCTGCACGTGGCAGCTCGCGTCCGGGTAGGACGCGTCGGCGGAGCCCTGTCCCTGCGATTGCGAGGATCCGCCGCACGCCGCGAGGGCGACCACCAGACCGGAGGACCAGCACCGTCTCACGGGGGGATTATGCGATGATTCGGGCGGCTTGACGAACGCCCGCAAGATCAACGTCATCGCGGTGGGGACCCGGTTCGTCGAGGGGATGAAGGCGCACAACGCGCTGGAGGCGGCCGCGGCCATCGCCTTCTGGTTCTTCCTCAGCCTCGTGCCGCTGCTGGTGCTGCTCGGATTCCTCGTGGGGCGCATCGCCCGGGCGCGCGGGATGAACGACCTCCTGGGCCCCGCGCTCGACCTGGTCCCGGGGACGGCGGAGGACATCATCCGCGTCGAGGTCGAGCGGCTATCGCGCAGCTCGGCGGGGGTCGCGCCCGTAGGCGTCGTCGGCTTCCTGTGGACCGCGTCGTCGGGCCTGCACAACCTGATGGACGTCTTCGAGATCGCGGTGAAGGTCGAACGGCGCCGCTGGTGGGTGCAGCGGCTCATCGCGCTGGCGTGGGTGATCGCCGGGCTGGTCGCCGCGTGCGCGCTTGCGTGGACGCTCGTGCGCATCGACCACGCGCTGCACCTGCACGAGACGGCCGCGGCGGTCGTGGCGCCGTCGCTCAAGCCGCACGCTCCGGTCGCGGCGCAGGGGACGCACGTGGCGGCGCTCAAGCACCGCGTGCACGAGGCGCTGAGCACACCGGCGGAGCAGCTGCTCGCGTCGGCGCTGACGCTCCTCGCAGGCACGGGATTCCTCGCGGGCTTCTATCGCTTCGCCGTGGAGCACCCCGCGCGCGTGCGCCGGCGTGTGTGGCCGGGAGCCGTGACCGCCGTCGTGCTGTGGCTCGTCGTGTCCTGGGTGTTCGGCCTCTACGCGGTGTCGGTGTCGACGTACGCGGCCTACTACGGAAGCCTCGCGGCGGTGGCCGTGCTGCTCGTGTGGCTGTACCTCACGAGCCTCTCGCTGGTCGTGGGCGCCGAGGTGAACGCGCAGCTCGAGGGCGTACGGGCCACGCGACCGCGACCTAGTAACTCACGGTGACGGTGCCGGCGCGGTAGCTGCGGTCCCAAGCCAGATCGCGGATCGCGTGCTCGACGCACGCGCCGATCGTGGGGTCCGGCGGGTCGGTCTTGACGGTCACGGCGACGGCGCGCCCCATCTTCACGGTGACCTTGGCCTTCACCTTCATCGTCGCGGGCGCGCCGCAGGCGCTGACGAACGTGCCGTGCACGAGCGGCGCCCCGAGCTGCGCGCTGCTGAGCGGCGCCGTCTGCGGCTTGCCGGGGGGCAGGGGCTGGGGCCCGGCTTCCACGCTCGCCGACGCGTCGGGCGGGTCGTCGAGCCCGAGCGAGAGGCCTCCGTCCGCGAACTGAATCAGCTTGGAGACCTGCGGCGGCAGCTTTCCGCGAGCCGACAGGACCGCGACGATCCCGATGGTCGCGACGACGGCCACGAACGCCAGGAGGAGAAGGACCCTCCCGCCACGGGCGCGTCGTCGCATAACATGGGATGCTAGCGGTTCCGCACGATGCGTCCCCAATCGATGTCGGTGCTGGTGCTCATCGTGGGCGCGACGCTCGCGGCGTGCGGCCTGTCGACCGAAGGAGACGCGCCGCCCACGTCGGACGGCGGGGGCGAGGCGGACACCGGGCCGGCGGGTCAGCCGGACGCCAACGGCGGCGGGCAGAACGACGCCATGACGGAGGCCGGCGGCGGGGGCGACGCGCCCGCGTCGGCCGACGCCCCGACGAAGGATGTGGCCTCCGACGCACCCGGGCAGCCCGACGTGCCCGTGCTGCCCGACGCTCCCGCGGGCGACGGCTGGACGTGCGTCCCCGTCGCCGCCGACGGCGGCCTCCTGGGCAAGCTCGATCTCTCGACGTTCACGACCGCCGGCACCGCCTCGTGGGACGAGAACGGCGACGGCAAGATGACGCTCACCAACAGCAACAACTTCGAGGCGGGCGCCGCCTGGTTCACGACGCCGTGGCCCGTGCTGCAGGCCTACTCCCTCACCTGGAGCTTTCGCGTGGGCCCGGGCGACACCGCCGGCGACGGGATCACCTTCGCCGTGCTCCAGACGACGAACCAGCCGGACAACAACTTCGTGGGGGACACCGGCGACGGCCTGGGGCTCCGGAACCTGCAGGGCACCGGCTACGCGGTCGCCATCGACATGTACAACACGAACGAGATCCGGCTCGTCACGATGCCGAGCTACACGACGGTCATCGCCAACCACAATGGCGACATGCTCAACGACGGCAACGTGTACACCGTGGACGTGAGCTGGCACGCCCCGAGCACCCTCAGCGCGACGCTTCACTCCAAGAGCGGGCCTCTGACCGTCACCTCGATCGATCCCGGGTTCGCCACGACGGACTACGCGTGGATCGGCTTCACCGGCGCCACGGGCGGCGGCAGCGACTCGCACAACGAGGTCGGCGGCATCACGGTGAACAGCGCGTGCCAGTAGCGCCAGTAGCCTAGAGCGTCGGAAGCGCGCTCCTCGCGAGCGCCGAGTCGGCGATGAGCCCCTGCACCTGCTGCAGCTCGCTCTGGTCCTTGATGAACGCGATCTGCCGCGACAGCTTGCTCCTCGCGAAGTCGCTGCCCGCGTTGAGGAGGCCCCCGTCCTTCGTGAGCTGCACGACGCCCTGGGCCTGACCGGCGAGGCTCTGGGCCGTCGCGATCCCCTTCTGCACCTGGCCCACCACCTTGCGCGTCTTCTCGGTGAGCTCGATCGCCTGGTCGGCGACCTTGGCGACCTCGCTGCCGCCCGGCAGCATCCTCACGACCGACTTGAGGTACGAGAGGTAGTCGGCGTCCCCGCGCCACACGTCGAGCACCTGCTTGTAGATGGCCGAGACGTGCAGGCCCGTCATCGAGTCCACGAGCGTGAGCATCTGCCCGAGCTGGTCGAACGCCTTGGTGCTCTCGTGCTTCTCCCACGTCACGTAGTCGGGGCTCGTCTTGATCGACTCGTAGAGCGCCTTGCCCTGCGCCACGTACTGCGCCCGGGCGTCGCCCTCGAGCGGGTAGCTCGCGGCGCGCGGCGACGTGGCGTCGGCATCGGTCACCACCGCGAGCAGCACCTTCTGCAGGTTCGCGGCGAGGCTGCCCGAGCCGGCGTCGGTCGCGCGCGCCGTGAGGCCCACCGTCACGATGTCCGACTCGACGCGCGCCAGGCGCTTCGCGTCGTCGTCGAGCCGTTCGAGCAGGAGCAGGAGCACGTCGCGGTAGTCGGCGACGCTCACCTGGTACGGGAGGTCGAAGGGCGGCTTGTCGCCCTCGGCCAGCGCCGAGAGCTGCCGCACGAGCCGGTACTGCTCGATCTTGCCGTTGTCGATCGCGCTCCGCACGTGCTGCGTCTGCGCGAGGAGCGTGGTGAGCGCCCAGTCGAGCCGCCGGATCTGCTCGTAGTCGGTCTGGATGCTCTCGCGCGCCTTCTCCCAGCGGGCCTGCGCGGCCTCGCGGTCGGCCTGCGACATGTCCGAGGTGAACGTGAGGCGCTCGGGCACGTCGCGCTGCACGGAGAAGCCCTGCTCGCTCGCGTCCACGCGGATGAAGAAGGGCACCTCGCGCGTCTGCAGCGCGTCGAGCGCGGTCACGCCCTTCTGCGCGAGCATCGCGTAGGCGCTCTTGGTGGCCTGCTCGCTCGACGTCTGGATGCTCGCGTACTTGCCGGCGTAGAGCTCGTAGGCCCCGTGCACCCAGTCGGTGCCGTAGAGGTGCGCGAGCGGCGTCTCCTCCTTGTGCGCGCACGCGCCGAGCCAGAGGGGCGCCGTGCCGAGCGCCCCGAGGAAGATGCGCCTTCTCATCTCACTGCTTCCCCTTCGATTGCTTCTTCTTGGGGCCCGGCGCCGGCTTGGCGGGAGTCGCATCGGGAGGCGGCGCGGGCGCCGCCGCGTCCTGCCCGAGCAGCGTGACGCCCTCGAGGTTCGCGAACTGATCGGCGACGCGTCCGGGGTGAGCCGCGGAGCGTCCGGCGGGTCCAGACTGCCCGGCCGAGCCCTGCGCGCCGCCGGGTCCTTCCCCGCCGTCCTGACCGCTCTGAGCGCTCTGCGTGCTGCCGCTCGGGGTGATGCCGCTTCCCCCGCTCCCTCGGCTTCCACCCTGTCCACCGGCGCCGGGCGCGCCGCCCGCACCTCCGGACACGTCGGGCGAGATCGCGTGCGCGAGCTCCGGGAAGGCGCTGTCGAACACGAGCTCGATGCTGCCCCCGGGGCCGCCGTTGCCTCCGCGTCCCCCGTTGCCGCCCTGGCCGCCCTGGCCACCCTGGCCGCCCGGATTGCCGCTGCCGCCGTGGCCTCCGTGGCCGCCCGAGCCGCCTGCGCCGCCCGGTCCGCCGTCCCCTCCCGTCGCGTGCAGGGCGAACGGCTGGTCCACCGGTGCGAGGAGGAAGTCGTCCAGGTCGCCGGTCAGCTTGATGGCGAC
>DASVWO010000354.1:0-2132 GCA_036393165.1 Polyangiaceae bacterium
TCCCGACGAACCGCTCGCGCTTCCGTCGGTGCCGCCGTCGCCACCGCCGTTCCCCGCCGAAGTGCCCGTGGAACCACTGCAGGCCCACATCAGGGCGCACACCGTACCTACCCATGCGACGTTTCGCGTCATCCCCATGACCGCCTCCTATGCAAGGAACCCGTAGCGATGGAGTTCCTCGTCGCCGGCGAAAGCAGGCAAGCGCCGGCCATGAAGCTAGGGGGAGACTCGCTCCTGCACCGCCTTGCCATCGGCCGTGCTTCCCGTCAGGAGCACGTAGTCCACTCCGAAGAGGCTCTGTTTCACGTGGATGCTGAGCAGCCGCGCCTGCGTTCCTGCGATGGTCGTGTCGACCCGGGAGGTGCACGTCCCGTCGGCGCCGCGACCCGTGTGCGCAACGAATGTCCGCGACGGCATGCCGCTCACGACGAAGCGGATCGCGTCACCGGATACCTCCTGGTTCGCGATCCCGAGCACGCGCGCCTCGCCGCGTGAGAGCGGCTCGGTGATGCCGGGCCCACGTTCGAGCATGAGCCAGTACGCGTGCACCGGCCTGGGGGTGGCCGGGGCGCATTGCTCGTCGACGTACGCCGCGTAGTGCACCTCGTTCCGGTTGCTGCTCTTGGACACGATCATGACGCTGGGCAGCTCGTACGGCTGAGATGCGCGCGCCACCGAGCCCGACGACATGGCCGTCGCCGCCGTTGCGACGAGGAATGCTGCTCTCTTCATCTCGACCCATCGGTTGCGACGCCATTGGCGTTCGTTCGCCGAAAGGCGCCGGGAACAACCTTGCGGCTTCCAGCGTCTCAGTAGGTCACGTACACGCCGTAGGACGTGGCGCACACCGCGAACTTCTGGAGCGGCGGGAGACTGCTCCCCAGCGGATTGCCGTTCAGGTCGAACGTGCCGTAGTGGCAAACGCACTGGAGCACGCCGGCATCGCCGGCATCGACCTCGTACTTCAGGAAGCAGCATTCGTTCGTGCAGGCACCGGAGAGCGCGACGTACGAGCCCTGGCTCGGCGACACGACGATGATCTCCCCGGGCGCCCCGCACACCGGGTCCATGTACGGAGTCATGTCGACGAGCACGCTGCCGCCCGCCATCGCGAGCTCGGGGTGCGACGAAAACGGGAGCACGAGAACATTCGAGCCCGTCGCGCACGGGGGCGGCGCGTCCGGCGGGGTCGCATTCGCATCGGCGTCGGCAACGCTGTCGCCACCCGCATCCGCGCTCGCGTCGGGGTCCGCCTGGGCGTCCACTCCCACCGTCACATCCTCCACGCCACCGCCATCCCGCCCGCCCTGCGTCTCGGACGTGGCGTCCTCGGTTCCGCCGTCGGGCGCCATGGTCGACGAAGCGACTGAGCCTCCGCATGCAGACGCCGCGAACAGATACGCGGCGACCGAAAGGCGCGGGCGGATCATTCGCGTTTGCCCACCGCGCGGGCCTGTCGCGCGAGCTCGGGCATCGCGCAGCCCTCGTACTCCGTGGCCGCACGGTCGGCGACGTCCCGTGCGCGCGCCGGGTCGGCGCCCGCCTTGAAGAGCGCCCGAGCCAGCGCGAGATGCACGTCGGCGTGGAGCTCGGGATAGTCTTCCGCCGATTCGGCCGCTTCTGCGGCGCGCTCCAGCGTGGAGAGCGCGAGCGCCGTATCCCCCTTCCCGAGGGCGGCCTCGCCGACGGCGAGAAGAGGGAGCAAGCGGCCGGAGAGCGGCGTGTCGGCGGTCAGGCCGTTCGCGACCAACTGTGCATCGGCGAGCGCCTCGGCCGCGTGCCCCCGGCGGCTCGCGCAGAGCGAGCGCACGACCCGCGCCTCGTTCAGGGTGTCGGGCTCGCTCTTCGAGCCTGTGAGAAACTCGATCGCCTTCGCCGCTTCCGCGTCCGCGTCCTCGAGCAGGTGCCGGCGTACCAGCGTCTCGGCGAGCTGCTCGTGGGCGGAACCCACGTGCCAGTCGTTCGGTCCGTACGCGCCCGCATAGGCCGCGATGCCCGCGCGTGCCTGAGCGAGCCCCTCGTCCACGCTGCCGCTCGCGACGAGCGCCCGTGCGCGGGTGAACTGCCCGTGGATGCGCCTGGTGCCGCTCGCCCCGGTGGCGAGCAGGCGGTCGGTCGCGCGGATCGCCGCG
>DASVWO010000355.1:0-21900 GCA_036393165.1 Polyangiaceae bacterium
CGCGGACGATGCTCACCATGTGCGCGGGCATGGACATCCTCGTCGTGGCGGAGGGCATCGAGACGGCCGAGGAGCGGGACGCCCTGGCCTCGGCCGGCTGCGACTTGATGCAGGGCTACTTCTTCGCGAAGCCCGCAGCCCCTTTCCCGACGCCGAGCTTCAGGTGAGTCCGTACGGACCTCCTGGGGTCCCGCGGGACACCGGGCCCGATGGCTCGAATCGCGCTTTTGCCGGGGTTTTTGCGTGGCCCGACCTCTGCAATGAGCGGGGCTCATGCAGAAAGCCATCGAGAAGTACCGCCACGTCGTCGCCGGGGTCGTTCGCAAGGTCGCTCGCAAGATCCCGCCGGGCCGCGTGCAGCGCGAAGACCTCGAGGCCGCGGGCATGTTCGGTCTCGTCGACGCCCTGCAGCGCAGGTCGGACCTGAGCGACGAAGACTTCGAGCGCTATCTCTGGACGCGCGTTCGCGGCGCCGTCATCGACGAGCTCCGGCGGCACGATTGGGCTTCGCGCCGCATGCGCGCCCGCATCCGCCGCGAGGAGGGCGCGACCGGGCCGTTGGTCGTACCGGTGGAATCCGAGACGCTCGAGCGCCTTGCGACCTCCGACGGCGAAGACTGTCCCGACGAAGCGGCCGAGCGCCGGAGCGCGCACGCCGCGATCGTGAACGCCCTCGAGGCGCTGCCGGTGCGCGAGCGTGACATCGTTCGCATGCACTACCTCGAGTCGGTCCCCCTCGGCGAGGTGGCGCGGCGGATGAACGTCACTCCGGCGCGCATCTCACAGCTGCACGCGCGAGCGATCGGAGCGCTGCGCGAGCGCTGCCGGTCACGTTCCACGCGTCCTCCGCAGAACGCGCCGCAGGTTCGCACGGTCCACGCCCGCGTGACGCGCCGCCAGCGCCCGGTTTCCGCCCGCCCGGCGCAGCTGCTCCCCCAGGTAGGCCTCGTCGAAAAGAGCCATCGCCCGCTTCTTGGCGGCCGCGTACGGCAGAGCGAGCAGCGCCGGCGGCAGCGAGAGTCCATCCGGCCCCGGTCCATCCGGTCCGGGATGAACCGCAGCAGTCTTCGGCCTGGCTTCGAACGGCAGGTCGGTGGGCTCGATCACGTCGCGCGGGCACAGGATGAAGGCGCGCTCCATGGCGTGCTCGAGCTCGCGGACGTTCCCCGGCCAAGCGTAAGCGAGCAGGGCAGCCTCCGAAGCCTCGCTGAGTCGCTTCTCGGGCCGGTCGGTCCGGCGCGCGAGCTTTCCGAGGAAGTGCTTGGCCAGGACCAGGATGTCGTCTCCGCGATCGCGTAAGGGCGGCAGCACCATCGCGATGACGTTCAGGCGGTAGAAGAGGTCACGGCGAAACTCGCCGGTCTCGATCTTGGCGGAGAGATCGGCGTTGGTGGCTGCAAGGACGCGCACGTCGACAGTACGCGTGGCGTCGGATCCGACGGGACGAACCTCGCCGCTCTGCAAGGTTCGCAACAGCTTCACCTGGGCCGATGGCGGCAAGTCGCCCACTTCGTCCAGGAACAGGGTGCCTCCGTCCGCGCTCACGAAGAGCCCCTGGCGCGCGGCCTGGGCCCCGGTGAACGCCCCGCGCGCGTGGCCGAAGAGCTCCGCCTCCACGAGCTCCTTCGGAATGGCGCCGCAGTTGACCACGACCAGCGGACGGGCAGCACGGGGCGAGTTCTGATGAATCGCGCGGGCGACGAGCTCCTTGCCCGTGCCGCTCTCGCCGAGGATGAGAACGGTCGACTCCACCGGCGCGACGCCCTCGATCATCTTGTAGATGGCGCGCATGCCGGTCGACGTCCCGGCCAGCTCGCCGAAGCGCTCCGTGGCGCCGAGCTTCTGGAGCAGCCGCCTCGCCTCCAAGGCCAGGCGGCGGTGCTCGCCAGCCTTCTGGACGATGGCCGTGACGACCTCGTTCGACGAGAAGGGCTTGTTGAAGAAGTAGAAGGCGCCCTCCCTGATCGCCTTGACCGCCACCTCCACGTCGGCGAACGCGGTCATCAGGATGACCTGGAGGTCCGGTCGGACCTCCTTCAGCCGCGGAAGCGCGGTCAGGCCGTCCTGACCGGGCATGTGCAAGTCGATGAGGGCAACGTCGAACTCTTCGCTCCGCGCGCGGTCGACGGCCTTCAAGCCGTCCTCGGCGGTCTCGACCAGGAATCCGCGCGCCTCGAGGATGCGCGTGAGGATGCGCCGGAGCGCAGGATCGTCGTCGGCGACGAGCACCCGCAGCGGAGACTGCGCCTCCACGGAGGCCGGGGGCGCGGCGCTGAGTCGCACCATCGTGACGCATCATACCGGACCGGGCTCCGGAAGTTCCGAGGCGTCCTCGTTGACTCTCAACGCGCGTCCCACCGGGCTCGACCGTGAGGTCGAGTTTGACGTCTCGCCACGGGTGGCGAGATATTCGAGTGCAATGACCGCGGTGCTGCTGGATGTCGGGGACGTTCTCGACGGTCGCTATCAGCTCCTGCGCGACCTGGGCCGCGGCGCGGCCGGCGCGGTGTTCGAGGCGAGACACCTCTTCACGGGCCGCATGGTCGCCGTGAAAATGGTGATGCCTCACTCGCGGGGCGCGAACATCCCGGAGCTCCGTGCGCGGCTGCAGCGCGAGGGGCGCGCCCTGGCGGCGATTCGCCACCCGGGCGTCGTCGACATCCTCGACGGAGGGGTCACCCTCGACGGGTCGCCGTACATCGTCATGGAGATGCTCGAGGGCCGCACGCTCGAGGGGCTCATCATGGCGCGGACGCGCCTTCCGGTTCTCGCCTCCGTGGCCGTCGCTCTGCAGCTCTGCGATGCGCTGGACGCCGTGCATCGCGCGGGAGTCCTGCACCGCGACGTGAAGCCCGCGAACATCGTCGTAGTCAAGGGCATCGACGGCCGAGAGGTCGTCCGGCTCGTCGACTTCGGCGTGGCGAAGCTCGACCTACCCTCCGAGGAGAAGCTGACCGGCCAGGGCGCGATCCTCGGGACGCCTGCGTACATGGCTCCGGAGCACCTGCTTCAGGAGGGCGACAAACCCGACGCAACCGTGGACGTGTACGCGCTCGGCGTGACGCTCTTCGAATGCCTCACCGGCGCCATGCCGCACCCGGGCACCTTCGCGCAGGTCCTGCTCAGCGTCGCCCGCGAGGGGCCGCCGGCTTCGGTGCGCACCGTCTTCCCGGAGGTGCCCCCCGCGCTCGCGGACGTGGTCGACCGCTCGATCGCGAAGGCGCGCGCAGACAGGTACCAGACGGCGCAGGAGCTCGCCGCCGCGCTCGAAAAAGCCTTGCCTGACGCCAGCCGCCAGACGACGCTGCTCGGTCCCCCGCCCACACCCAAGGGTGCCGCGGCGGGAGAGCAACGTCGGCGGACGCCGCGCGCGCCGTACAACACCCCCGTCCGGCTCACGCTCCGCGACGGCAAGGGCATCGACGGCCGCACGGAGGACATCTCGGACAGCGGCGCCCTGGTGCTCTCCTTCGCCGACTGCGAGCCGTCCCAGCGCGTGGGGCTGCGCTTTGCGCTTCCGATGGAGGGCAAGATCATCGGCGTCGAGGCCGACGTCCGGTGGGTGCGCGCGTCCGACAAGCAGGGGTCGCAGGGCATGCGCGCGATCGGCCTCGAGTTCGTGCAGCCGCCCCTCGAGATGAAGACGTCCATCGCGCGTTACGTCCAGCTCATGTCCGGGCAGGGCGGGGCGCGGTAGCCACGCGGTTGCGGCCGTCGCGCTTGGCCTGGTAAAGGGCCTCGTCGGCAGCGCGCATCAGGTCGTCGGGCGTCACGTGCTCGGACGTCAGACAGACGACGCCGAGGCTGATCGTCACCGGCAAACGCGTCGTACCCTCCATGAAATCCGCGCTCTCGACGAGTCGCCGGACGCGATCGGCGCAAAGCGTCGCGCCGCGCTCGTCGAGACCTCGCAGCACCAGCGCAAACTCCTCGCCACCGACGCGCGCGAAGAAGTCTTCGGCGCGGGTGCTTCGCCCGATCAGTCTGGCCAGGCCGCGGAGCACGCTGTCCCCGCCTGCGTGTCCCCAGGTGTCGTTGATTCGTTTGAAGTGGTCGATGTCCAGGATCACGAGCGAGAGCGGGGAACCGTGCCGGCGCGCGTGAGCGAAGTCGCGGTGCAAGTTGTCGTCCAGCGCCCCCTTGTTGGCAACCTGCGTCAGCGGATCCCTCGTCGCCGATTCATAGAGGTTTCGCTGGAGAGCCTCGTCCAGCACGTCTTGGTAGGAGAACTTGAGAATCGTGATGGGGCCCACCTGGATCTTGTCGCCGTCCCGAAGCGCGTGACTCTTGACCTGCTCGCCGTTGACGTACGTGCCGTTCTTCGATCCCAGATCCTCGAGGTAGACGTGCCCGTCGTCGCGCCGCTCGAACCGCACGTGCAGCCGCGAGACACCTTCCTCGTCGAGGCGAACGTCGCATTCCACGGACCGGCCCAGCGTCAGCGGATTCTCGAGGCTGAACATCTTGCCGACCGACATGCGACTGTTGACCACCACCAGCCACGGCCGCTGCCGCTTCACGTGCTCCGCGATCGCGCGAGCCACCTCGGCTCCGCTGATGTTGATGGTGGAATCGGTGTTGCTGAAGAGCGGGTTCGGCATGTCTTCCTCTACGACCGGTTGAGCCAGGTTTTTTAGCCGCGACGCCTCCTGATGGCGGCGGCGCACGCGGCAACGACCATGAGCGCGGACGCCCATCCGCCAGCGGCGCTACCGCCAACGCAGGCCTGCCCGCAGCCGGCGCGCTTGCTCGACCCGCCGTAGAGCGAGTCGAGACCCTTCAAGTCGTCTTCGGAGGGAGCACGACCCGAGGCGTCCTCGGGAGCCGTGTAGGCGTACATCACCGCATGGTCGTCGTTGTAGACGTCGGCCAGACCCAGCGCGTGCCCGAGCTCGTGGGACACGACGTGCTCGAGGTCGAAGGAGCCGTCGGTCTCGCCCCCTCCGCCCTCGTTGGACACGGCGGCCTGGTGCTTCGACCTGGCGCGCTCCGAGAGCACCGCAAAGGCGTAGCGGCCGTTGATGACGATGTCGGTGTCCACCAGATCGCCGGTCGTCTCGTCCAGCGTCGAGACGGTCACGGCCAGGGCGTTGCCGGCGGGCGGGTAGCCGTCCGGCATGTAGAGGATCGTGTTCTGGCCGTCGTTGGCGGGACCGGTGGCTCCGGAGCCCCGCTGCGCGACGAGGTGAGGGCCCCCGCCCTGCCCGTTCCAAGCGGCGATCGCCTCGACGACCGCGTCGGTAGCGCCGTGCGCCGCCTTGTCGAGGCTGGAGTCGACGACGAACGTGACCTGAGGGTCTTGCCAGCGGACGAAAGCGCCCTGAGACGTCTGCCTCAGCTCGTAGGCCGACGCGCTCGCTGGCGCGACGGCGCAGACCGCGAACGCACATGCCGCCATCCAGATTCGCATGGCGGGATCGAACGGACGGCGAAGAAACGGATTAAGCGTCGATGCGACGGTCCGTAGAGAAGGGCGTGAAGAGGAGGATGCCCATGCGGAGGATCGCACTCGCCGCCCTCGTTGCTTCGTCGCTCGCCTCGGCGCCTTCCTGGGCGGCCCGGCAGGTCGCGCCATCGGGCGACGTCAGTGTCCCCGTCGACCAGGCCCTCGTGGTGACTTTGCCCGACGGCGTGTCGGTGACGATGGAGCCCGGCACGAAGGGACGATGGATGCCCAGAAGCAAGCTGCCGAGCGAGACCAACACGTGGGCGGCGGGCTACCACCTGGTCCTCCAGCAGGGAGAGCTCGACGTGCGCATGCCTGCGTCGCCGAAGGGCTCGCACGCGTTCCTGGTCCAGACGCGCGCCGGGACGCTGACCGACTGGCGTGGGAAGCTGCACGTGACGGTGCACGACGGGACGACGACGGCGGCCATCTACGAGGGCGCGCTCGTCGTCGGGTCCAACGGTCAGGGGTTCCCGGTCTACGACGGCGCGGGCGTTCTGATGCGCAAAGGGATCGATCCGGACAAGTCGCGCGCCATCCCGTCCGCGCCCGCCTGGGACGCGGAGCACGGCGCGCCGTCGTTCATCGTCGAGCCCACTGGCGCACGCGGCAACGTCGGCGTCGCCTGGAAGCCGGTCCCGGGGGCAGCCAGTTACCGGGTGGCCATCGCGCGCGATCCCGGCATGACGCAGCTCATCGACGTCGCGACGACCACGGACACGTCGTACGCCGTGGTCGAGCGCGGACAGGTGGCGGGGGCCCTCTGGAGCCAGGTGCGAGCCGTGGGACCCGAGGGACTCGTCGGAGAGCCTGCACCCCCGCGCCCGCTGCGCGTCGTGCACTTCGCGCTGCCGGAGGGTGCGGAGATCGGGCGTGACGGGGCCATCGTCATGCCGTCGAGCGGCGGCGTGGCTCTCGACGACACGCAAGGCCTCGAGCTCGCCTACGGCGGCGTCTCCCCACGCGTCCAGGTGCCGCTGTTCTGGTCGCCGCTGTCGGGGCTCGTGCGGCTGCCGCGCGACGCCGATCTTCGCGTCATGCACGTGCGCGATCCGGGCCTGGGTCAGGAGGCGACCATGACTCTCGCGCGGCGCTCGCTGCGGGTCGACATCGAGATGACCCCCCGCGACCCGCGTCCCGGCGACGTCATCGACGTGCGCGCCGTCGCGTGGGATCCGAGCGGCCGGCTCGACCCGGCGAAGGAGAAGGTCACGCTGTCGGCGTCGCTCGACATCGATCCCCTCCCCGTCGAGTGGCGCCAGACGGGCGCCACCTGGACGGCGCGGCTCCATCCTCGGGCGTCCCTCGCGCCGACCGTCCTCCGCGTTTGCGCCCAGGACGCATGGGGAGCGGAGATCGGTCGAGGCTTCGTGGAGCTCGTCAGCGCGACGCCGGCGTCGGCGCCTTCTCGTTGAGGAGGAGCCAGAAGAGCCCCAGGGTCTTGACCGCCTCCGAGAATTGCACGAAGTCGACCGGTTTGCGGACGTAGCTGTTCGCCCCGTTCGAGTAGCTGCCGATGAGATCCTCGTCTTCCTTCGAAGAGGTGAGGACGACGACCGGCACGAACTTGGTCCGGTCGTCGCCGCGGATGCGCTTGAGGACTTCGATGCCGCCCACCCGTGGCAGGTTGAGGTCGAGCAGCACGATCTGGGGCTGCTCGCTCGTGTCGCGACCCGCGTACGCCCCGGTGCCGAACAGGTAATCCAGGGCCTCGACACCATCGTGGGCGACGACGACCTCGTTCATGATGTTGTTCTTGCGAAACGCCCGCAACGTCAGCGCCTCGTCGTCCGCGTTGTCCTCCACGAGGAGGATGACCCTCTGGCTCATCGATCGACTCCTTCCTGCTGACCCGATAGCGTGAAACGAAACGTCGCCCCGCCTCCGACGGCGCCCTCGGCCCAGATGCGGCCTCCGTGGCGACGTACGATGCGCTGGACGGTCGCCAGCCCGATCCCGGTACCCGAGAACTCGCGCTGCGCGTGCAGTCTCTGGAATGGCGCGAAGAGCTTCTCCGCGTATGCCATGTCGAACCCGGCGCCGTTGTCGCGCACGTAATAGACGGAGCTGCCCTCGACCCCGAAGGCGATCTGCGCCGGGTCCTTCTTGCCGGTGAACTTCCACGCGTTGCCGAGCAGGTTCTCGAGCAACGCCCGCAAGAGAGCCGCGTCGCCGTCGGCCACGACCCCTTCGGCGTTGACGAACTCGACGCTCCGGGATGGCTCGCTGGCGCGGAGCTGCTTGACGATGCCGTCGGCAACCTGGCTCAGGTTCACCGGGGCACGGCGGAACTCGGCCCGCGTCACCCGGGCGAGCGCCAAGAGCGCGTCGATGAGCTCCGCCATGCGCTGTGTCGCGGCGTCGATGCGTTGCAGGTAGTGCCCGGCTTCGGAGTCCAGCTCGTCGCCGTAATCCTCGACGAGCGCGCGGCAGAAGCCGTTGATGCCCCGCAGGGGCGCCCGCAGGTCGTGCGCGACCGAGTAGCTGAAGGCCTCGAGCTCCTGGTTGGCGGCCACGAGGGCCTCCTCGGCGTGCCTGCGCTGGGTGTCGAGCCGATGCAGGCTTGCGGCCATCGCGTTGGCGTCGCGCGCGAGCTGCCCGAACTCGTCGCGCGACGACACGCCGATCGGCTCGTCGAAGGCGCCTCGTCCGAAGCGCGAGAAACCCCGCGCCAGGGCCGCGACGTTGCGGACGAGGCCACGGCTCATGGCGATGGTGAGAGACGTGGCGACCACCAGCGATGCGATGCAGAGCCACATCCGGTAGGTGCTGGCCGTGGACTCGGCGTCGAGCGCCGCGCGGAACGCCGCCGCGAGCGCGCCTGGATCGAGAGCCGCCGTCTGCTTCACGAGAGTGGCGGTGCGCGCATGCGCAGCCTGCATCGCCTGGATGGCGTCGACGAGATCCTCCCCCGTCTCCCCCGCAAAGAGCCGGCGCGAGACCTGGTCGGCTTTCGCGAAGTAGACGTCCAGCGCCCCCCGGAGCTCTGCGGCCGTCGCAGGATCCGTCGCCTCCCGAGCGGCGTCGAGGCGCCCCACGAATTCTCTTCTGACCTCCCCCATCGCGTCGAGCGCGTCGAGGTCGTGGGCGGCCACGGCATCCTGGAACCCGCGATCGATCCGCTCGAGCCCCGCTTCGAGCTGGGGCTCGAGCTCCACGAGCGGCAGGTACTGCCTCTGGATGTGCGACAGCTGCCGATCGACGCGGGCGCTCAGGATTCTGCTCCCGGCAAGAATCGCGACCATCGCTGCCGCGGGAACCGCGGCGATGCCCAGCAGCTTGTTCCTGAAGGCGAAGCGCATCGGCATTTCACTGCACCGTGACGACGTGGCAGTCGCCGACCTTCGCGGTCGTCGAGACGTACCCGATCCCGCCTTCGTGCTTGAGCACGTACTGCACGACTTCTTCGTCCGTCTGGAACTCGGGCGGCGGGACGTCCCGGCCCGAGAAGATGCGCTGCTGCCAGTAGCTCTTCACCGATTCGACCGAGCGACTCATGACGTCGCGTGTGAACGCGCGGCGCACCGGCGATTCGGGGGCGAGATCAGCGGGGTGGATCACCTCGCCGCTCTCCCAGGTCGTGATCTTCTTGAGAAACGCGTCGGCCAGGAACCGGCGATCCAGCTCGGTCACCGGGTTGGCGGGGTTGACGATGATCCGGTAGCCGGGCCCCTGCTCGCCTGCAGCCGTAGCGCACACGGCCATCGAGACCAGGAAGAGAACGAGGAAGGCAGCGCGGGCGCCCATGCTCGTCCTTCAGAAGTACGCCGTCGTCTTCACCAGGAAGACGCCCCAGGTCTGCGCGAGAGACGAGAGCGGCGTGTTGTGATTCAGGGTCGGATCGAGCCCCGCGGTGCCCGCCATGGCGTGGCCCTCGAGCTTGAGGAGCCAGTGCTCGTTGAGATCGAAACGCAGCGTCGTGGCCAGGTCGTGCTGCATGTTCTGTCGGCCGCCGCGATCGTCCACGTTGGGAAACAGCACCGAGTAGTAGGCGCCCGGCTGCAGAAGGGGCGTGGCGCGGTAGGTGGCCATCAGGTACGCGCGCTCGCTCGTCATCGTGGGGCTGGCAGGGAACGCGGCCGCGTTGCTGGAGTTCACGCTGACGTACCAGCGGCTGTATTCGGTCGCGAGGAGCAGGTCCCCGGCCGTGTACTCTGCCGAAGCGACCCACAGCAGGGCCGGGATCTGGATGTCGGTCGAGAGGGTCTGCGATGGCTTGGCCGGGTTGGCCTCGAGGAGCGAGGCGTCGAGGCGCAGCGCCTGGACGCTCCCGCCGAGGCGCAGCCCCTCGAGAGGCGCGTCCCACATCAGGCGACCGCCGAAGAGGTAGGGCACGTTGAAGTTCTGCAAGGTGTAGGGGCTACCGGGTGTGGGCGTGGCGTCGATGGAGATGGTCCCGCCGTACGCGCGGTAGTCGAGGCCGCCGGCGCCGCCCATGTTCGCGTACCCGTAGATTTCGCCGCCGGTCTGGGCGAGGAGGTAGTTCCGGTTCTCCTCCGGGTACACCGACTGCGGCAAGAGCACGGCCGTCCGCGCGGAGTCGATGTCGACGCTGTCGTTGTAGAGCCCGAACGGGATCTTCACGCGGCCGGCCCGGACGCCCAGCCAGTTGTTGAACCGGTAGTCGAGGTAGAACCAGTCGGCCTTGATGTCGTAGTTGCCGGTCGGCCCCAGGTTCTGGGCGAAGAGCTGCATGCCGATGCGAAACCGATCGGTGATGCTCTTGGTCAGGTTGACCCCGAGCTCCGAGAACTGGAAGCTCCCGCGGGTCGTGTCCTGGTCGAGGTAGTTGTTGTTCTTGGTCAGGATGAAGCCCTGGCTCGCGAAGGCGTGCACCTCGACCGACCAGGGGCTTCCCTCCGGGCCCACGTCGGCCGCGCGCGCCGGCGCGGCGAGCAGCGTCACGGCCAGTGCCGGCATGGCAGCCGACACGATGCGTCCCCGTCTCTTCTGGAAGGGCATCGGCAGGAGAAAGGCTCGACGTGGAGCCAGCCCCATCATATGCGCTCACGCCGCAGCGCAACATTTTTCGGACGCGATGGGGTGTTGAGAATCAACGCACGCTGCGCGCCTGCTGCCTGCCTGCCCGAGCGCTCAGCTCGCTAGCCCGGTCCCCCGCCGGTTTACAGCCTCGACGCGGCGCCGTATCCTGACGAGGATAGGCGATGTCTGCGGCAGTCTTGTTGGTGGACGACGAGCCGGCGTTGCTGCGCGCTCTGACACGCGCGCTGGGCGCGGCGGGGTTCGCCGTGACCACCTGCGCCGACGGCGCGGATGCGGCCCGCCTCATCGCGATGCAATCCTTCGCCGTGGTCGTCAGCGACATCGACATGCCTCAGCTCGACGGCGTCGGGCTGCTGTCGCTCCTGCGCGAGCGCTCGATCGACACCCCTGTCATCCTGATGACCGGGTCCCCCTCGCTGGAGACCGCCATCCGGGCGGTAGAGCACGGAGCGTTCAAGTATCTGACCAAGCCGATCGCTCCGGACCAGCTCATCGATGCCGTCACGAAGGCGGTCGGATCGCGCAGGCCGAGCCGTGTGGGCTTCTCGCCCGGACTCGTGCTCGGGGAGCGATACCGGCTGGATCGACTTCTCGGCGAAGGTGGAATGAGCCAGGTGTGGGAGGCGCTGCACGTGCGAACGGGGCGTCCGGCCGCCGTGAAGGTGCTTCACGCGGCGCTGAACCCGAAGCCCGAGATGCGACAGCGGCTCCTCCGCGAAGCCCGCGTCGCGAGCACCCTCGGTCATCCGAACGTCGTCGACGTCTGGGACCTCTTCGAGCTGCCGGATGGCACGCCGGTTCTCGTGATGGAGCTGATGCGCGGTCGCACGTTGCGCCAGCACTTCCAGGCGACCGGCGCCGTCGGCCTCGCGGCGGCCGCAGAGCTGCTGCTGCCCGTGGTGTCCGCCGTGGGGACTGCCCACGCTCGCGGCGTCGTCCACCGCGACCTCAAGCCCGAGAACATCTTCCTCGCCGACGAGGGCAACCGGGTCGTCGTCAAGGTGCTCGACTTCGGGATTGCGAAGCTCGTCTCGCCCGATCTCCAAGACGGAGCCGCGCTCACGGTGACCGGCGCCACGCTCGGCACGCCGGGCTACATGGCCCCCGAGCAGGCATTCGGCGAGAACGACATCGATTGCCGTGCTGACGTCTGGGCCCTGGGCGCCATCCTCTACGAGGCGCTGGCGGGCGTCCGGCCCATCGAAGCGAGCAACGTCGGGCAGGTGCTCAAGGTTCTCCTGGTCGACGGCATCATGCCGCTGGTCCGACGCCGCCCGGAGCTTCCTCCGGGCGTAGGCAGCCTGGTCGACCGCATGCTCATGCGCGAGCGCGACGAGCGCCCGGGCGACCTTCGCGCCGTATTCGCCGAGCTGTCGCGACACGCGAACGTCGGCCCGCCCGCGTTCGGGCCGCCGTCGAGCGAAGGACCGCCGACATCGGGTGTCACGCCCGCCGCGGACGACGTCCTTGCCCACGCGCGGACGGAGAAGGGACACGCCGCGTTGGCTCGCAAGTGAGCGGGGCCGGCTAGAGTCGAGGACGGAGGGGAGTCTCCCATGACGGCGGTAGCTCTGGATGTCGGTGACGTCGTGGACGGCCGGTATCAGCTCCTGCGAGACCTCGGCCGCGGCGCCGCGGGCGCGGTCTTCGAGGCGAGGCACCTCTTCACGGGGCGCGTGGTGGCGGTGAAGATGGTGAGACCCGAGTCCGGCTTGGCCGACATCGCCGAGCTCCGGGCACGGCTGCTGTGGGAGGGCCGGGCACTGGCGGCCATCCGGCATCCCGGCGTCGTCGAGGTCCTCGACGGCGGCGTCACACGCGACGGATCGCCCTACGTCGTCATGGAGATGCTCCAGGGGCGCACACTCGAGGGGCTCATCACCGCCCGGACCCGGCTCCCGGTGGAATGCTCCGTGGCCGTCGCTCTGCAGCTCTGCGCGGCGCTCGACGCCGTGCATCGCGCCGGCGTCATTCATCGCGACGTGAAGCCCGCCAACATGGTCGTGGTCAAGGGCGTCGACGGACGCGAGGCAGTGAGGCTCGTCGACTTCGGGATCGCGAAATTCGAGCCGTCGGACGCGAAGGTGACGAGCCCGTGCGTCATCCTCGGATCGCCGGCGTACATGGCGCCGGAGCACATCCTGCAGCAAGGCTTGGAGCCAGATCCGACGTTCGACCTCTATGCGGTCGGCGTGACGCTCTACGAGTGTCTGACGGGCAGCATGCCGCACCCGGCGGAGACTTTCCCGGAGCTCGTTCAGAGCGTGACGAGGGGCGAACCGCCGTCGGTGCGCGCGATCGTGCCCGAGATCCCGCCGGCCCTCGCGGTCGTGGTCGCTCGATCGATCGCGAGGTCTCGTGCCGACCGCTACCAGACGGCGCGCGAGCTCGCGGGTGCCATCGAGAAGGCGATGCCCGGCGCGAGCCGCGAGACGACGCTGCTGGGGCCCACGCGTGCCCCGGCCGGCACCCCTTCCGGCGAGCAGCGACGCCGCGACGCGCGAGCGCCCTACAACACCCTGGTGCGGCTCACGATGCGCGACGGCAGGAGCCTCGACGGTCGAACCGAGGACATCTCGGAGAGCGGGCTTCTCGTGCTCTCGTTCGCAGGCTGCGAGCCCGCGCAGCGGGTCGCCCTCCGCTTCGCGCTCCCCCTGGACGGCGAGATCGTCGCGCTCGAAGGGGACGTGCGCTGGGTGCGGGCATCCGACCACCACGGCTCTCAGGGCATGCGCGCCATCGGGCTCGAGTTCGTGCAACCGCCCCCCGAGACGAAGACGTCGATTGCCCGCTACGTCCAGCTGATGTCCGGAGGCGAATGTCACGCGATCTGAAGAAGACCCAGGAGTATCCGAGGCTGGCCCTCGAGAGGGCTGCTCTCGATTGGTACGACGACGACGTGCCCACGGAGCCCGGCAGGCCGAGTAGCCTCGTGGCGCCCGCCGCACCGTCCGCGCCGGATCGTGCGCTCCTCACAGTCCTGTCGGGTCAGAACGTGGGCCGCGCGTTCTCCCTCGACCGCGACCACACCCTGATCGGGCGCGGTCGCGAGGCCTCGATTCAGCTCGGCGACGTCGGCATCAGCCGCGGTCACGCGCGCATCGTGCGTCTCCAGGGAGGGCGCCACACCCTCGAGGACGTCGGCTCGACGAACGGCGTCTTCGTGAACGGGCGACGGGTCCAGCGCATCGATCTGGCCGACGGCGATCGCGTGCAGCTCGGCCCCTCGCTCGTCCTTCGCTTCAGCCTCGTCGCAGCGGACGAGGAGGCGGTCGCCCTGCAGCTGTACGAGGGCTCGACGAAGGACCCGCTGACTCGCCTCTACAACCGCAGGTACGCGACCGAGAGGCTCGCCACCGAGATCGCCTACGCCCATCGCCACGGCGCTCCGCTCGGCCTCGTCCTGCTGGACATCGACCATTTCAAGCGCGTCAACGACAGCCTCGGCCACTCCGCAGGCGACGGGGTGCTGCGCGTCGTGGCGGCGCAGGTTCTGAAGATGGTCCGCAGAGAGGACGTCTTCGCGCGCTTCGGCGGCGAGGAGTTCGTCGTGATCGCGCGCGGCATCGAGCTCAAGAACGTCCGCATCCTGGCGGAGCGCATCCGTGCGTGCATCGAGAGGCTCTCCATCCCGTGGGAAGCGCGCACGCTGAGCGTGACGGTGAGCCTCGGCGTCGCCGCCCTCTCGGAGTGCGAGCCCGGGGCGGGCATGGAGGCGCTCGTGGCCCTCGCGGACGAGCGGCTCTACGAGGCGAAGGAGGGCGGGAGGAACCGGGTGCGTTGACTCTCGACGGGCCTACGCGAGCGCCCGCTTCAGCTCGATGCACGCCCAGACGAACGCTTGCTGAAACTCCAGATCACGACGGTCGGCGCCGAAGGAATCGCCGAATTGCGCCCGGCCGCTCACCGTGGCGCCCTTGGCGCTCTTCACGCTGACGACCAGGAATTCGCCCTGGCCGTGCTTCTCCTCCGTCCACGTACCCCCAATCTTCGTCAGCCATTTCACCGCCTTGTCGTAGGTCATCTGGATCGCCCAGCCGATGGAGAAGGGCTCGTGGCTCCGCGCGGTCATCGTCAGCGCGCTGCCAGCTTCGCTGCGTGCGGGGCCTGGCTCTGCGCGCGATACGACCGTCCGGCGACGGCTGCCCCCGCGAAGCCCACGACCAGGGCCAGCGCCACGACGAGCGCCAGCCGCCTCTTCTTTGTTCTCTGGTCGCGATCCCAGGCTCTGAAGGCTTCCTCCTGAACATCGGTTCGCATCTCGTGCTCGTTCATGCGCGTTCCTCCTCGGGGTTACCCGGAATAACGCCCGTCGAGCGCGTCGCTTAAGGCGCCCGGTCGTGACGGAACCGCCGTGTCGCTACTTCACCACCGTCACCCTGATCGGCTCGCTCCAGGCGCTCACGCCCCTTCTCGTGACGCTGCGGAACTTGAACATCACCCTACTTCCGGGCGTGAGCCCGACGAGGCTCGTGCTCGACTGGATGGTCGGCGGCATCGTGAACCACGTCGCGCCGCCGTCGATGCTGTACTCCCACTCGTAGGAAGTCCCCTTCCCGGCGAACGGAGCGACGATCTTCACCTCTCCCGACGCAGTTCCCGGCTTCGCCGAGAAGACGCGCAAGGGGCGCTCGGGCTCCTTCCGCACGAACATGCCCGCGCTCTCGATGATGGCGCGGGCGTTCTCGGGATCGGCCTCCGCGATCACCTGGACGTAACCGCGGAGCTGGTGGAGAAGCGACACGAGCATCGTGCGCTTCTCGTTGCGCGTTGCTGCCGTCCCCGTGGTCCGGGTGAGGGCTGCCGTCTCTGCGTTCTGCAGATCCGAGATCGCTTTCGAGACCACCCAGAGCGGCGGAACCGGCGACGGGAAGTGCGGAGCGTCCGTCATGCTCGCCACGATGGCTCCGGCATGCGCGACGAGCAGCGCGACCCGCCTGGGCAGCTTGAGAGCCGCGAGAGTTCGATGAGCAGCTTTCGGAATCGTCACGGGAGCCTCCATTCTCGTGTGCTGGGTCAGAACCGAGGCTCACTGCACCATGAAGGAGATGGCCTGACTCCAGTCAGCGGGGCCGGTCTTCATGACCGGGCGGTACTTGAACTGGACGCTCGTCTGCGGCTGCAGCCCCACCACTGACGTGCGCGACTGAAGGGTCGGAGGCATCGTGACCCAGGTCTTGCCGCCGTCGACGCTGTACTGCCACTCGTACGACGCGCGACGCGCCGCCGAAGGCGCCGACACCTTGACCGTGCCCGAGACGCTCCCCGCCTTCGCGTGGAAGCCGAGCGCCGGGCGGACCGTCGCCTTGCGCAGCGAGATCCCGGAGCTCTCGATCATCGATGCCCCGTTCTCCGGGTTGGCATCGGCCTGCGATTGCACGAAGGTTCGGAGCTCTTCGAGCAACGTGACGAGTGACGCCTTTTTCTCGTTGCGCAAGGCAACGGCTCCTTTCGTGCGCGCCTGGGCCCCCGTCTGGGCGGCCATCAGGTCGTCGACCCCCTTCTGAAGCGTGACGACCGAGGGCGTGGGGCTCGGGAAGTATGCGTTGGCCGTCATCGCCTTGATGATCTGCGCCGCATAGGCGATGAGCGCGGGCACGCTCTTCGGGAGCTTGAGGGTGGCGAGCGCGCGGTGGGTCTTGTTGGAAGCGGTCATGGGACGACTCCTCTTCGGCTGCGGCGACCGCACTCTGCGATCGGCGCTACACCCTTGGGGAGCCGACGCCCGAGACGCGCGAACTTTAAACGGACGCGCAGAGAGTCGTCCGTGAGAAGACCGGCGCAACCGGGCGTGCGCACGGAGGATTCCAGCGGAGCGGGTGCCGCCGAAAAAAGTTCATGACAGCGGGTTTCCGGTGTCAGCACCTCGGCTCCTGCGATCGCCTCGCGAGGGCGTGAAAGACTTCGCCTCGTCGCTCATACCGATCGAACCGGCTCGAAAAGCATCGAGACCGGCGTCCACCTCTTTGCGCGTCGCAGTGAAACGTGCCGCAGCGGAGGGGAAACCGGACGCAGCTCCGATCTCGACGGTTCATTCGCGTCGCATCTCTTTGGAGCTCGACCGCTCATCGATCGACCTCGACGGAATGACTTTCGTCTCCCCGCACATCCAGGGGATCGCGGCGTCGATCTCTTTCCCCGCAGCTTCGATCCCGATGGTCGTGCGCTCGGTCCCTTTCACCTCGGCCGGCTTCCATGCGAGACGTGCGGGTTCATCTTTCATCCACGCATCTTCTTGGGTGCCCGCAGAGCACATCGAGATGAACGCGTCGTTCTCTCCTGTCGACGCGTCAACTTCTTCGATGACCGCGGAAGCGATGTCTTGGAGCCGTGCATCGAAAAGGAACTGAACGACGACGATAGGGATCGCACCCGCGTCTATCGAAGTTGCCGCCAAGGTGAAAGGGATCACCGTCTGGGCGAAGATGATCGATGCCAGGCTGAAAGAGATCGACGCCGGGGCGAGAGAGAGGGGCTTCGGCCTCACCCCTTTGCTGGGCGCTTCCCCTCGTCGAGAGCGTGCAGGTATCTCCATAGCGTCGGCACCCTGTCCTCGAGCTCGGTCAACGGAACGAGTGACACCCGACCGAGGCGAACGAAGCGCACCTTGCTTCTTCGAAGAAGCCTCAGCATCACGTGTCTCGTCATGCCGGCGAGCTCGGCGAGCGCACCGATTCCGTAATAGGCGCGCAGCTTCGGCTCCGTGAGCAGCGAATCCGACCTTCGACGCATCAGCGCTCCTCCTCCGGCACGACACTCCCGGTCCTGCCGCGAACCCGTTCGTAAGCCGCAAGGGCCTGCGCACAGGCGCGAAGCGCTTGCGCTCTCCACGCGTCGAGCTGCTCGGGACCATGCTCGGCGAGCTCGTCCAGCCACTGCGTCGTGTTCGCCGCCGTCGTGCGTCCCTGCATGTGCGCACGAAGGTAATCGGCGCGCACGCTGGGCATGGCCTCGACGACGCCGGCGAGGTGTACGAGCTTGCGCGCGAGCGTCCGTGGCCAGCATTCTCCGGTATACAGCGCCGCGAGCACGCTGCACTCGCGCTCGCCGATCTGCTGGAGGCGCTCCCAGATCTTGCGCCCCGCGTGCAGCGCGTCGGCGCGCGCGTCGAGGGCCTCGGCGCTGCCGGGGCGCTTGTCTTCGAAGAGGGCGCCCTGCACCGAGGGCTGGTCGATCTCCATCGCTGCGTCGTTGAAGAACCACGTGAGCTCCGCGTCGGCGGCGCGGCTGGGGACGACGTCGCCGAAGCGACGTCCGGCGTGCATGGCGGGCGTCCGGTCGCTGACCCTGCGAAGTGTGTCGTTCATACTCCCCTCATCGGGAGATCGACGCGAGGTTGGACATTTGCTCCTGACGAATTTTCGTCAGGGCCGAGTCCCGTCGACTATCGCGAGGCGCGCGAGGCGTACGCCCGCACGACCGGTGGCCTCCACAGGCTGCCCGGCTTGAGGTTGTGCGCGTAACCGTCCCTCGCGTCCTTCCTCGCGGCGGCGACCATCGGGTCGCTCTCGCCGCTCGGATCGAGCTCGCTCGCGGCGTCGAGGCCGGCGAGGCATTCGTACCACTTGTTGTCCATGCACGCGCGGAACGCTTCGCCGCGGAGCACCTGCGCCCAGTCCATCGGATCGGTCTCTCCGATGTGCGTCGAGACGGCCGGCTGCTGGAGTGCGACCTCGTCCGGCTCGTCGATTGCGAGCGGATGGTCGGGACGCGGTTGCAGGCCGACGCCGATCAGGATCGCGAGGATGCCGCCGATCGCCACCACCTGCGCGGTCACCATGGTCTCGAGCCGCTTGATGCGCTTGGCGAAGGCGTCGTAGTCCTCGTTGTGCTCGCGGGCGAGATCGGTCAGCTTCTCCTTGCCGACCCTGTGGCGGATCCAGCAGCGCAGGTCGGCGAGCTGGCCCGGCTTCACGAACTTGGGCAGCTTGGCGAAGAGGTCGCGATCGGCGACGGGGTCCGCGGCTCTCACGGGCTGGGCGAAGTGCGCCCCCGCCCGCTCGGCCAGCTCTCGGTCCTTGTACTCCTTCTGCCAGTACTCGATGACCTTGTGGTCGAGTACGCCGAAGACGTACCTGTTGCGGGGTTCGCCGCTTCCTCCGGGGAGCTTCGGAGCGCGGGAAGCCGCCGTCAGCGTCTCCTGCACGACGTCGTCCACGGCGGAATCAGGCACGCCCCTATTGCTGGCGGCGTCGGCAAGCCTTCGGGTCAGCGCCTTGTCGCGCCCCAGGTTCTCCCGCTCCTCGGCGGTCGCGTAGGGACCGTCGTAGCCGCCGACTTCGCCGTCTCCCGCGCGCTCGGCGGCTCTCTGCGCCTCCTCGGGATCCGGGACGGGCTCGCTGGCTCCCTCCTCGTCCGGAGGGTCGGCCTGCTGGGGCTCGTCGAGCGAGCCCTCGAGCAGATCCTGCAAGAGCTTCTGCGCGGCGTCGTCCTTGGGGGGCACGGGAAGGTTCATCGGCTTTTCCCTCAGTTCTGGGGAGACGGCAAGGCTGCCTCTCCCTTCAACCCCTTCATCGGGTGCTGAGGCCGAGTTTGGACATTTGCGAATGACGATTCTCGAAATCGTCAGGGGCGGAAAAACAAAATGTCCAAACTCGCCTCGAACTCCCGACGGGGAGGGCAACGAGCGACGCTGATGATGACCCTCGACCACCCCTCTACCCCGTCTCTGACCATCTCCACCCCCGACGCCGTGCAAGCGACGGATTTCACTCGGGTTCGAAAGACTCGCCTGGCGAGCCCGGAGCCGACCGCGCTCCCGAAGGAGCTGCGCAGGCCCGACGCGACTCCGGAGCTGTCGCGCTGGGTCGATCGGCGCGCGGACCTGCTGCCCGTGAGGCGGGGGCCGACCTGGTACACGCCGCGATACGGGCTGAGCGACGCGGAGCGCGTGCCCGCGCGCGGGAGGCGGCGGTGAACGCCCGAAATCGTCGGGGGCCGAAAAACAAAATGTCCAAACTCGCCTCGAACTCCCGATGGGGAGGGCAAGGAGCGACGCTGATGATGAAATTCCTCGACCGACCCTCCACCCCGTCTCTGATGTGGCTCTTGATCTGCCTGGTCTTCCTGGTCGCCGGCGCCTACGCGGCCCTGGCCGACCACCCGGTCCCGCAGCGGTTCGAGATCCGGCCCGATCCCGACTTCCACCCCCTCCCCGTCCCCGCCCCCGTGGGCCCGACGCCGCCGGACGCCGAGCTGATCGCGAGCGCGCGATGAGGTCCGCCACCATGAAAGGGAGCCATCCGATGAGCAACGCCGAGCAAGACAACCTGTTCCACTTGGGCGAGCAGCTGTTCCACCGGCAACCCGATGTCCGCATCCGAGCGGCGCTCGATCTGGGCGAGCATCCGCAGGGGTACACCGAGCTGAAGTCGCTCATGAACGCTCTCGACGACCGCGACCGCGCCGTGCGCGAGGTGCTCTTCGATACGCTGGACCGCATCGTCGCCGCGCACCCGGAGACCTTCGATGAGCTGGTGGACCGGGCGGGGGACGAGGGGCGACCGCCGATGCCCGGGCTCGCGCGATACCTGGTGCACGTCGGCACGCCCGAGGCCATCGAGGGCGCGCTCGCCACCAACGTGGGGGACGCGGCGGCGGACGAGCGCGCAGATCTGCTGGAGATGCTCGTCGATGCGAAGGAACTGACGAACGAGCGCCTGGAGGCGATGGTCGACGCCGGCGGAGAAGACGAGATGCGTCGCATCGCGTGCGAGGTCCTCGGCCAGCGGGGCGTCGCGAAGGGATGGCAGGCGCTCTTCGGGGGCTTCGGCTCGAAGCGGTTTTTCAACGAGTTCATCGCTCGAGGCCCGAACGCCATTCGCATCCTCGCGTGCGCGTTCCCGAGCTGCGACGAAAGCTGGGGCCAGATCGCCGAGCGGCTGGCGGCGCACCGCGCGACGACCGAGGGCATCGTCGACGAGCTCGTCTCTGATCCCTCCTCACCTGGCTTTCGCACGGCAGTCGAGGTGCTCGGCTACTGGGACGAGCCTCGCAACGTCGAGATCCTGATGCACATCGCCCAGGATGCCTCTCGGCCGCGGGACTCCTGGGTTCGCGAGGAGGCGATCGAATCTCTGTGTCGTCTCGAGGCGCCCGAGGCCATGGACGTGCTGATTCGCACGTTGCTCGACCGCGAGTACGTCGACTGGATCCGCTGGGACTGCGCGATGACGCTCGGCGAGATCGGGAAGCTGGAGGCTCTGGAAGCCCTCGAGTCCGTAGCGGAGGGTGATCCCGACGAGTCGCTCCGCGGGTATGCGAAGGAGGCGATCGGGGTGATCCAAGAGATTTTCGCGCCTGGGCCTTGAGGGAGCTCGCTCTTCCCCTCACTCCTTCGGGAACTCGAGCGGCGTCACGTAGAAGAAGATGCGGTGCTCCGTGAACTGGTAGTGCGCCGGGTCCTCGGGCACGCCGGCCTCGTAGAGCTCGTTGCTTCGACCGAAGAAGGGGCCTTGCAGCGACCAGCGGCCGACCGGCATGACGTCCGGCAGCTTGTAGTCGTGCGTCACGATGCGCGAGCCCGGCGCGAGCTTCTGCAGGCTCTGCATCAGCCATTGCTCGACGCGTGGTGACAGGTACATCGTCACCACCTGTGCCGGCGACAGATCGACCATCGTGATGTCGGCCCAGCGGATGGTCACCAGGTCCTCCACGCCGGCGGCGCGAACGTTCGCGCGCGCCTCGGTCACGCGCTCCGGATCGATGTCGAAGCCGACCGCGTGCGCGCCGTATCGCCTGGCGGCCGTGACGACGATGCGTCCGTCGCCACACCCGAGGTCGTACAGCAGGTCCGCCTTCTGCACTCTGGCCACGCCGAGCATTCGGTCGACGATTGCCTGCGGGGTCGGGACGTAGACGATGTCGGGCTGTCCGATGGCATCCCAGCGCAGGCACGCGCGTCTCTCGACGGGGTCGGCGGAATCGCAGCGCGCGGGGCCACCTGGTGCCGCGT
This sequence comes from Polyangiaceae bacterium, assembly GCA_036393165.1. Taxonomy (GTDB): domain Bacteria; phylum Myxococcota_A; class Polyangia; order Polyangiales; family Polyangiaceae; genus Palsa-1150. Next base: position 21,405 of record DASVWO010000355.1, read on the forward strand.
CGCGGATCGCGACGTTCGAGCTCCTCGCGGGCGACGGGCCCGCCATGTCGGTCGGATCCGCACGCGAGCAGCCTGCGATGAAAAGCGACATCGGCAGCAGCGCGGCGCGGCGCACCGCGGTTGAGCTACCCTACCGCCGGCCATGGTGGGAAGGCTCTTGCGATTTGGGGTCTGGATAGCGCTCGCTCGCTCGGCGATCGTGTCGTGCACCGCAGCGACCGCGTCGACCGCGGCCGATCCCCGCGAGGTGAACGACGACGAACCGGTGCAGGCGCCGACCCACCTGCGCGTGCGGTTCGATTTCGTGTCGTCGCACGACGGCGCTCGCACCGTCATCCTCGACGAGAGCAGTGGCAGGCGCACGCCGCTCGCCGACATGCCGGCCGGAGCAACGTGCGAGGCGAAGGCGGAGCACGGGGAGGGCGACATGGGAAGAAGGCTGACGCTGCGGTGCGGCTCGGGGCTCGACGTCCTCGTGGTTGCCGACAGCCGGGAC
>DASVWO010000356.1:0-10869 GCA_036393165.1 Polyangiaceae bacterium
CCGCGAGCAGGCGTGGCAGGCGCTCGATCTGCGCGCGCGGCTCGCGGCGTCGCAGGGGAGCGTCGCCACCGCGCGCCGCGACACCGAGGCGGCGCTCGCGATGCTCGAGGAGACCGCCGCCAAGCTCCCGCGCGACCTGCGCGAAGTGTTCTGGGACGACCCGCGCCGCCGCTCGCTGCGCCAGGCGCACACCACGACGGTCTCGGTGTCCCCGCTCGCGGGCGCGGTCGGCGGTCACGTCACCATGCCGCTCACCACCTCGGGCGCCACCTCGATCTACACCGGGCCGCGTCACGCCGAGGACCGTCTCGCGCGCATCCTCGAGATCACGCGCGAGCTCGCGATCGAGCACGACATGACGCGCCTGCTCCAGCGCGTCACCGACCACGCGGTGGCCCTGCTCGGCGCCGAGCGCGGGCTCGTCGTCCTCGTCGGCGACAAGGGCGAGCTCGAGGCGCACGCCGCGCGCGTCCGCTCGGGCGACGACGAGCCGCACGCGCGCTTCTCCCGCTCGGTCGCCGACCGCGTCGTCGACAGCGGCGAGCCGGTGGTCACCGTGAGCGCCAAGGACGACGCGCGCCTCGCCGAGGCGGTGAGCGTCCATCAGCTCTCCATCCAGTCGATCGCCTGCGTCCCCATCCGCGGCGCCCCTCCCCTCGGCCGCACCATCGGCGCCCTGTACGTCGAGACGCGCCTGCGCCCGGGCGTGCGCTTCGAGCAGGAGCTCCCCACGCTGAACGCGTTCGCCGACCAGGCGGCCATCGCCATCGAGAACGCGCGCCTGCTCGCCGAGAACCGCGCGCGCGCCGAGGAGCTCGCGCGCGCCAACGTGGAGCTGGCCGCCGCGCGCGACGAGCTCTCCAACCGGCTCGGCAGGCGCACCGAGCAGCTCGCCGAGGCCCGCCGCGACCTGAAGCAGGTGCGCGCCGAGCTGCGCTCCCACTTCGGCTACGCGGGCCTCGTCGGCACGAGCACCTCGATGCGCCGCCTCTACGCGCTCATCGACCGCGTGAAGGACACCGACGTGCCGGTGCTCATCACCGGCGAGAGCGGCACCGGCAAGGAGATGGTCGCCCGCGCCGTGCACCAGGCGGGCCCGCGCGCCAAGAGGCCCTTCCTCGGCGTCAACTGCGGCGCCATTCCCGCGAACCTCCTCGAGTCGGAGCTCTTCGGCAGCGTGAAGGGCGCCTTCACCGGCGCCGACCGCGATCGCCGCGGCGTCTTCCAGGAGTGCAACGGCGGCACGTTGCTGCTCGACGAGATCGGCGAGATGCCCGCCAAGATGCAGGCCGGCCTGCTGCGCGTGCTGCAGGAGAGGCACGTGCGGCCGGTCGGCGGCACCAAGGAGGAGCCCGTCGACGTGCGCGTCATCGCCGCGACGAACCGTGACCTTCAGGCGATGGTCGCCGACGGCAGCTTCCGCGAGGACCTCTACTACCGCCTCCACGTCGTCGAGCTGCACGTGCCGGCGCTGCGCGAGCGGGTCGAGGACATCCCGCCGCTCATCGACCACTTCCTGTCGCTCTATGCCGCGCGCTACCGCCGCGAGCGCAAGACGCTCGCGCGCGACGCGCTCCGCAAGCTGTGCGCGTACCCCTGGCCGGGCAACGTGCGGCAGCTCGAGCACGTGCTGCTCAGCGGGTGGCTCATGAGCGAGGGCAGCGAGGTCACCGGCGACGACCTCGAGCTCCCCGTGCCCGTCGGGCATCCCGCACCGACCACGAGCGAGACCCGCGCGCGCGCGCAGGCGAGCGGGTCGGTCCCCCCGCCGCGCGCCGGGAGCCGCGCCGAGTACAAGGCCGCCGAGCGCGAGCGGATCCTCAGCGCCCTCACCGCGTGCAACTGGAACCGCGTTGCCGCCGCGAAGATGCTCGGTGTCCCGCGGCGCACGTTCTACAGGCGGCTCAAGGAGTTCGACATCCTGTAGGCTTCGTGGCCCATGCGAGCCCTCGCCGCTCTCACGCTGCTCGTCCTCACCGCCTGCCCGGCCCCCTCGCCGCCGGTGCCCGCCCCCTCTCCCAAGGCGCCTTCGCCCTCGACGCCGGGCCCGCAGCCGGTGCCGAAGGTGGATACGCCCGCCGCCAGCGGCAGCGCACCGACCGCCAGCGCCGCACCGCCCGCGAGCAGCGCGGCTCCTTCCACCGACGCCGACGCGCTGGTCGGCCAGCCGGCGCCCGACTTCACTGCGACCGCGCAGGACGGGAGCTCGGTCCACATCGCGGCTCTCAAGGGCAAGCCGGTCGTCGTCTACTTCTATCCGAAGGACGAGACGCCCGGCTGCACCAAGGAGGCGTGCTCCTTCCGCGACGCGTGGAAGGATCTCGCAAAGACCGGCGCCGTGCTCGTGGGCGTCTCCGCCGACGGGGTCGACTCGCACAAGGCCTTCACGCAGCACTGGAAGCTGCCGTTCCTCCTCGTGAGCGATCCCGACGGCGCCATCGCGAAGAAGTACGGCGTCCCCTTCGAGGGCATGCACAAGCGCCAGACCGTCGTCATCGGCGCCGACGGGAACGTGCGCAAGGTCTACCGCAAGGTGGACGTCACCGTGCACGCGCAGCAGGTGCTCGCCGACGTGGCGCCGGCGACATGAGCAGCGTGCTCCGCGTCCTGGTCGACGGCGAGGCGATGCCGGCCGAGGAGGCCATCGCCTTCTGGAAGCGATTCAGCGCCTGGATGGACGAGCACCAGGGCGATCTCGGCGGCTTCGCGAAGAGCGAGGGCCTCGCCAGCGTGCGCCCCGAGATGCACTCCGGCGCTCCGGTCCTCATCGCCAGCCGCAGCGCGGCGCAGACGCCCTACACCACCGCGCCCAAGCGAACCGAGGGCAAGAAGCGCAAAAGATAGCCGGCGGTGGATCGCCGGAGGTCCATCGTCGCCTCCGTCGTCGTCGCAGAGATGCAGCAGGAACGCGAGGATCGCGCGTGCGCCGTCCACGGCGCGACGCTTGCTACGTGCGGCTCAGGGAGCCGAATGCCCATCGCTTACTCGGCCACGACCGATGGCGTCACTTTCCTCCTCGACGAGTTCGGGGTCTGCCGGCGCGTCCTCCTGAAGCACCTCGCGCGCGGTCAGCACACGCTGGGCGGGCGCACGCGCGCCCAGGCCGCACGCGCCATCGTCGGCGCCCAGTACGTCGCCTCGATCGACACGCACGTCGCCGGGGGGCTCGTGCCCATGCCGAAGACGGGCGCCGCCATGCTCTTCGCGTACATGGGCGACGACGGCCGGCTCGCCGTCGTGCGCACGGGACCGCTCGTGAAGTTCGAGACGCTCGCGCGGCCGCTCGCCGACGACACCGTGCGCGACCTCGACTACGAGGACGAGTGCATGACGGTGCCGCTCCACCAGTCCGGGGAGCGCAGCACGCCGGTGGCGCTCCTCCTCGAGGACGAGTGGACCCCGCCCGAGCCGCCGCCGACGTGGCCGAAGCTCCCGGAGCAGCGGCACGTGCGCCTGCAGAAGGTGTCCATCGAGCCCCCGAGCGAGTCGGCGCCGACGCTCCGGCGCGTCGACACCCCGGGCGGGCGCGGGATGCTCCCGAAGCGCGCCGGCCGCCTGTAGCCGCCCGCGGCGGATCACCGCAGGTTCGAGACGTTTCGCCAGCGCTGGTCCTCCACGCTGAGCGAGCCGTTGCCGAGCACGTAGCGGATCGAGAGCCCGGCCTGCACGCCGAAGGGCGCCGTGTACCCCTGCTGCACCGCCGCGAGCATGCTCGCCTCGATCTCTTTCTGCGGGTCGGCGTAGACGACGCTGCTCGGGCGCGCCTCGTTGATCGCGCGGTTGATCTGCTGCAGGTTCACCCACGGCGAGACGAGCAGGTTGTCCGTCACGCGCCAGGTGAGCGACAGGCTCGCGTTGAACGCGCGGTACGAGAGATCCTCGAGGATCGCCGTCTCGCCGACGCTGGCCCACACGTCGACGGGGGCGAAGTGCCAGCTCAGGAACATGTCGCAGAACTCGCGCGCGACGAGCTGGCGATCGAGCCCCTGGACGTTGGTCGCGTCGTAGCGCTGCGCCTCCGGGCCGGCCGCGCAGCGGAAGCCGAAGTTCTTCATGTTCACCGTCTGGCGCGGCACGAGGTCCAGCTCGACGCCGAGCGACGCGTTGGCGCGGAAGGCGTAGTTGGCCTGCGGGTTCTTCTCCGCGGACGCGAGCAGGCCGAGGTTCCACCGCTGGTCGCGCGTGAGGCCCCAGGAGAGGGCGTTGCCGGCGCTGCCGCCGGCGAAGTCGATGCTGGCCGTCTCGGTGGTGCCCGGGACGGGCTGGCTCTGGCGGCTGTAGCTCGCGCCCATCCATTGCTGGAGGCGCCACGTGGGCTCGGACAGGTTGAAGGCGACCGACGCGTTGCCGGACGCGTTGACGCCGACGCCCTGGACGCTGCTGAAGTAGCTCGAGAGGGTCGGCGCGACGTACCACTTCACGCTGCTCTGCTGCGGGCGCCCGGTGAAGGGCATGCGCACCGGATCGAGCAGCTGGATGTCGAGCGCGCCGTTCTTCACCTCGGCGGCGATCTTCTGGTCCATGAAGTCGTCGAGGCCCCGCTCGATCTTCGTGAGGATGCGCACCGTCGCGGTGGCGGAGTCGATGGTCGAGGGGATGCGGTCGGTGGTGTGGACCTCGGTGTCGTAGCCGTCGACGATCTTGCCGACGAAGTCGAGCTTGAAGCGCGTCCCGTCCTCGGCGGGCAGGCTGGTGATCGACGCGAGCACGTCGGCGCCGGCGACGTCGCGGACGATGACGACGAAGGGGATCTTGCTCGTCAGGCTGCTCTCGAGCACGGTGCAGTCGACGCCGCCGCTCGGGAGGTAGCAGTCCCACTTCACGCGGAGCGCCGCGCTCGCGTTGCGCGCGGTCAGCGCGGCCGTGGCGGCGGCAGCGACGGCGAACGCGCTGCGCAGGCGGCGGTCGGGCACGCCCGCACCATACACCGTTGGGAGCCCATCACTGAGTCGTCGCCAGCACGCACTGGCCGGACTCGCACTCGAGCGGAGCGCAGCAGTCGGCCGTCGTCGCGCATGGGCTGCACGTGCCCGACTTGCACGCCGGCGCGGCGGCCGGGCAGTCGTTGCAGCTGTTGCAGCTCTTGCCGGGGGGCTCACAGCCGCCCGACGCGGGCAGCTGAAGCACCGACGTGTCGTAGTGCAGCGTGAAGGCGCCGGAGAACTGCATGGACTTGGCGAAGAGCGCGCCCCACATCTCGAGGTCCGCGGCGAGCTGGATCGTGGCGTTGGGCGCGTAGACGTCCGCCGTCAGGGGCGACGCCGTGGCGGAGAGCGAGAGGGTCGTACCGCCGACGTAGAGGCGCGTGCGGGCCGCCGCGTTCGCGTCGCCGATGGCGAGGCTGCCCATGACGGAGAAGTCGCCGGCGACGAAGAGATCGAGCTCGGCCGACGGCGCGAGCTTCACGGTCAGTGACTGGGTGACGTTCACGCCGCCGGAGACGAAGAGCGCGACGCGGCCCTTCACCTCCAGCGTGACGATCGCCCCGGCGATCGAGGCGACGTAGTAGCGGCCGCACGGCAGGCTCACGGTGCCGTCGAGCGTGGACGATGGGGAAAGGTGGGCGACCGAGTCGTCGTTGTCGCTCGCGAACAAGGCCACGACGGCGCCGACGTCGATGGGGGAGCTGCAGTCGCACGGCGGCGTCACCTGCACCGGACCGTTGACCACGCTCCCCTGCACGCCGGTCGCACTGTCGCCGGCGGGGACGTGAACCGTGCCGACGACGGCGAGGCTCGCGCCCGTGTCGAGGGTGACGTTGCCGTTGGACCACACGTCGCCCTGCACCAGATACGTGCCGCCCACCTCGACGGGGCCGCCCGAGCGCACGTCGTGCAGGATCGTCCCGTTGCCCCGCAGGGTGACGCCCGCTCGCGACGGGGCGTCGGCGCCTCCGGACCACACCGAGCCTCCGACATTCGTCTTCGAGTTGGTCGAGACTTCGCCGTTGGCCGCGATGGAGGCGAGCTCGAAGCTCGAGGCGCCGCCGTCCGGGGGCCCGTCGAACGAATCGGTGTAGAGCGTGCCCGAAACATCGAGCGCGTCGCACGCGCAAGCCGCGAAGCGGAAGACGTTCGCGAGATCGCCGAGGCACATGTTCATGCCGGGGAGTGTGATCGGGCCCTGGCCGGAGCAGAAGGCGGACGCGTCGCCGGCGGCATCGACGACGTCGACGGCACCCTCGGAGTGAACGAGCACGTCACCCCCGCCCGCGTCCCCTGCCGCGCCGGCGCCGATGGGCTGGGAGACGACGTCGCCGCACGCGACCACGCAAGCCCAGCCGGCCAGGGCGCAGGCGAGGACGACGCGGGCGAGGTTCATCGCAGGGTCACCGCCAGCGTCAGGCCTGCGAGGGTGCCCGGGCGCATCGCGACGGCCACCTGGTTGCCCGCGAATTCCACGACGGGGCGGGGCAACGCGAGGATCTCGCGGACGTCGAGCGCGAGCCACGTCGAGCCGGTGAGCCGCAGCCTCGCGCCGAGGCCCGCAGCGAGGAGCGCGCTCCACGCGTCGGCGCTGCCGTTGGTGAAGGGCGCGTTCGCGTACCCCGTCGCGTCGAGGTGGTACACGCCGCCGCCCGCCGCGACGTACGGGCGGATCCAGTCCACCAGCGTCGGCTCGAACGCCGCCTCGAGGATCGCGAGCTCCTGGCGCACCGTCGCCGCGCCCTGGCTCGCCTCGACGCGCGAGCCGAACGCCGGCGCCGCACCGAGCACCGCGAGGGACCACATGCGCGCCGGCCGCCACGCGACGCGCAGCTCCGGCGCGACGGCGAGTCCCACGTCGGATCCCGCGAAGGCGCCCGCGACGCCGACGGCCACGTCGACCACGCCCGCCTCGCGCGGCGGCGGCTCGCGCACGGCCTCGCGCGTCCACGCGGCGACGTCGGCGGGGGGCGGCGTGGGCGCGGGCGCGGGCGCCTCGGGTTCCTCCTCGGGCGCAGGGAGCACGAGCCCCTCGACGAGGCTCGCGCGCATCAGCTCCACCACGCGCAGCGCGAGCCCTCGGTCCGCCGCGTCGCCCGCCCCGCGCGCCGCCATGCGCCGCACGACGGTCTTGTGCGTCACGTGATCGGCGACCCACACGTCGGTCGCCGCCCCGGTCCGCGCGCGCCGCAGGAGCACAGTCGCGAAGGGGCCGCGCGCGTCCGCTTCCTCCACGAGTCGCCGCGCGTCGTCCGCGCTCTCCGCGGTCTGCTCCTCCACCGAGAACCCGGCCGCCCTCAGCTCCGCAGCGAGACGCATCTCGGCGCGCTCGACCACCGCGTCCGCGCCGCGCTCGCGCACGATGACGACGAGAGAGCCCTCGGCCCACGCCGCGCGCGCGCACGCGAGCACCGCGACGCATGCGGCGACGCCGGCGCACGCTCTGATGGTCCGGTGGCCCTTCGGGCCGTCGGCCCGCCTGCGGCGGATCCTCATTGCGCCAGGTCGCGCGCCGCCGCCGCGTACGGGCCCGAGGGGAAGCGCGCCAGGTACTTCTGGGCGAGGGGCCGCGCCGCATCGGGGCTCGTCGTACGCGACACGATCACCATCTTGCGCCCGAGCGCGTCGCCCGCGAAAGCCCCCGACGGCGCCTCCGCCAGGTACGTGTCGTACCAGCGCACCGCGCTGCCCGGCGCGTGGTCCTGCTCCTCGATGATGCGCCCGATGAGGAACGCCGCCGTGTGCGCCTCGCCGCTCGCGGGGAAGCGCGTTCGGATCGCCGCGTACACCTTCTTCGCCAGGTCCGGCCGGCCCGCGTATCGCGCGGCGTCGCCCAGCGCCCGCAGGTCGGGCAGCGGGCGCGCGCCCGTGGCGTGCGCGATGCCCTCGGCGTCGGCGTCGTGCAGCACGCGCGCGTAGTCGCCCGCGGCCACGAGCTTCGGCCACGAGGGCGCCGCGATCGCCGCCGACGGCGCGGAAGGAGACTCCACCGGCGCGCCCGAGGCGGAGGGCATCGCGTCCGCCGCCGAAGCGGTCGTCGAAGGCGCGGGCGCCGAGTCGGCCGGCGCAGGCGCCGCGTCGATCTGCACGGTGCCCTCGTGCACGCGCGCCGTCACGTGCTGCCCCGCCCCGAGCGCGAGCGAGTCGCCCACCACCGGGCCCGCGACGCTCGCGGTGCCCGACTGCATCCAGACGTCCAACGTCTCGGCATCCGCCGCCCACGCGACGATCAGCTCGGTCCCCGTCACGCGCACCGCGTACGGCCCGGCGTCGATGGTCCACGCGGTCTTCTCGTGATGCGTCACGCGCACGCGCGCCCGCCCCTGCTCGAGCACGACCTGCGCGCCCGTCGCCGTCGTCGACGCCACGCGCCCGCGCGACCCCGGCGCGAGCGTCACGTCGCTGCCGTCGTCGAAGACGAGGTCCGCCGCCGGCCCCGCCGGGGTGATGCTCACGTACCCCTGCGCGCCCACGTCGGCGCCCTCGACGTGCCACGCCATCGCGTGCTGCGGCCTGCGATAGGTCACGACGAACGCGACCACCGTCGCGACGATCACGAACGCGTACGCGAGGTTCCGCGCCGTCTTCCGCGACGGCCCGCGCATCTTCTCGACCGACGCGATGAGCCGCGCCCGTCCCTCCAGGTGCTGCTGCAGCGACGCCTCGGGCGTCGCCTCCCGCATCATCTCGCCCAGCTTGCGGGCCGTGCTCTCGCGCGACTCACTCATGGGTCCCCTCCGTCCAGTCGCTCAGCAGATCGTCCTCGCGGGCGCGCGCCGTCACGTGCGCCTCGGCGCGCGCGAGCACGCGCTTCACCGTCGCGAGGGAGACGCCCAGGAGCGTCGCCGTCTCGGTGAGCTCGTGGCCCTCGGCGTGCCGGAGCACGAAGGCGAGCCGCTCGCGATCGTCCAGCTCGTCGAGCACGGCGTAGAGGCGGCGCACCGCCTCGCGCGTCCTCGGGTCGGCGTTCGACGCCGCGACCTCGGGCAGGGCGCCGTCGTTCGAGAGACGCAGCCAGCGACGCACGCGCTTCTTGCGCAGCGACGTGCGCGCCGTGCGGAGCGCGATGCCGACGAGGAACGGACGCAGCGACGACACATCGCGGAGCGTGCCCACGTTGCGGAAGAAGCCGATGAACACGTCCTGCAAGAGATCCTCGACGTCGTGCCCCGGCCCGAGCGTCCTGTGGAGCACGCCGCGCACGAGCGACGCGTACCGGTCCCACACGAGCGTCGCGGCGCGCGGGTCCCTGGCGCGCGCGAGGGTCGCCAGCTCGGCGTCCGTCGGTCCGTCACCCGCGGCGTCGTTCCGCGCGGCCGAGCTCCGGTACCCGGCGCGCAGCAGGTGGACCGAGGCCGGAGGGCTCACGAAGATAGAGTAGCGGGACGCGCCTGCGACGGCTCACGCGGGTGCAATCGTGCAGCCTTGCCCGGGATCACCGGAGATCCACACGATTTCGTGAGCCGCGCGCGTCTGCGCCCGCGACTACGGGGCCATGAACGCGAGAACCGCACTCCCCCTCCTCATCGTCCTCTTCGGCACCACGCCCGCCTGCAGCGCGAACGACAGCGGCGCCGCCTCCAGCGGCGACGAGGGGCTCACGCAGTCCCAGTGCGCCGGCGCGATGCCGTGGGCCACCGGCGTCTCGTACGCCGTCGGCGACGTCGTGACGTACAACGGCTCGACGTACGTGTGCATCCAGGGGCACACGAGCGAGCCGGGGTGGACGCCCGACGCGGTGCCTGCGCTGTGGGCCGTCGCGCAGTGCACCGGCAGCGGGAGCAGCAGCAGCGGCGGAAGCAGCGGCGGCTCGAGCGGGAGCGGCGGCGGCAACAGCTCGTCGAGCGGCGGATGCAACGGCAGCGGGAGCGGCAGCAGCAGCGGGAGTAGCAGCAGCGGGTCGGGCAGCAGCTCCGGGAGCAGCTCGGGATCGTCGAGCGGGGGTTCGAGCGGCAGCTCCAGCGGCGGCAGCGGCGGGCCGAGCACCTCGTTCGTCTTCAGTCCCTACAAGGACACGAGCATCAACATGAACTGGAACACGAACGTGATCTCGACGAGCGTCTCCGGCTCGGCGACGCCGCTCGCCAGCGACATCAGCGCCGCCGGCGGCAAGACGATCACGCTCGCCTTCGCCACCGGCGAGTGCGGCAGCGAGAACTGGGGCGGCGTGGGCGGCGACGCGCTCGCGTCGGCCAACGTGTCGCTGCTCACCGGCGCCGGCGTGAAGTACGTCATCTCCACGGGCGGCGCCGCCGGCTCCTTCACGTGCGGCTCCGACTCGGGCTTCTCCACCTTCGTCGGACGCTGGATGTCGTCGAACCTCGTCGGCGTCGACTTCGACATCGAGGCGGGTCAGTCGCAGCAGGTCATCCAGGACCTCGTCAGCCGCATCAAGACCGCGCACGGGTCGTACCCGTCGCTGCGCTTCTCGCTCACGCTCGCCACGCTCGCGAACAACAGCGGCGCGAGCACCGCGCAGTCACTCGGCTCGGGCGCGCAGGACAGCTTCAACACCTACGGCGACGAGACGCTGAACGCCGTGAAGAGCGTCCTCGGCTTCAACGGCTCCGCGAGCACGTGGCCGAGCTACCTCACCGTGGACCTCATGACCATGGACTACGGCTCCGCGAGCGCCGGGGTGTGCGTCGTCTCGGGAGGCTCGTGCCAGATGGGGCAGAGTGCCATCCAGGCCGCGTACAACCTGCACGACGTGTGGGGCGTGCCCTACTCGGCCATCGAGCTCACGCCCATGCTCGGAGGCAACGACGTCTCGAGCGAGCAGTTCACCCTCGCTGACGCCGACACGGTGGCGCAGTTCGCCAAGTCGAACGGCCTCGCCGGCGTGCACTTCTGGTCGTGGGATCGCGACGTTGACTGCCCGGCCGGCAGCGCCTCGCCGACCTGCAACTCGCTGGGCAACGCCGGCACCTACGGCTTCCTCAAG
>DASVWO010000357.1:0-2973 GCA_036393165.1 Polyangiaceae bacterium
CGGCGTTCGACCGCAAGCTCCTCTCCTTCTACGACGAGATGTCCTCGCTTCTCGAGCGGAGCCTGAGCGACGGCCAGGCTCTCGGCGTCGTGCGCGAGGGCGACGTCCGCCTCATGTCGTGGCTGACGATGGGCGCCCTGAAGGAAACGATGTTCCAGATCGTCCAGCGCGGCGCCGAGTACGACGAGGACAAGCTCGTCGAAGGCGCCTTCGCCTACTTCACCGGCGGCTACCTGCGCGTCTGACCGAGCTCCGGCGGGACCGAGTAGGTCATCACGGCGTGGACGACCGGGGCGTCTTCGGCGCCCTCGGGAGCGATCTCGACGTCGCCGACGACCAGGCGCTTGCCCTCCTTGAGCAGGCGCGCGCGCGCGACGAGGACTCCCGCCACGGGGCGCCTGAGGAAGTGCACCGTGGCGTCGGTCGTGACGGCGAGAGGGACCTTGCCGAGCACGGTCATCACGGCCGCGTAGATGGCGAGATCGGCGAGCCCGAAGAGAACGGGGCCCGCGACGGTGCCTCCGGGGCGAAGCTCCCTGGAGCCGGTGGCCATCTTGAGGACCGCGCGCCCGCGCTCGAGCGACACGACCTCGAAGGGCATCGCGTCGCCCGTGGGCATGCCTTCTCGCAGCACTTGCCGGAACTCGTCGGCGGTGATCGCGCTCTTCGTCACCCGGTCATGTCTAGCTCGCGCGGCGGACGATCGCAGCGGCGACGCGGCGGGCTTCGATGGCGATCTGGCGGAGGTGGCCGGCCTCGCCGAGGTTGAAGCCGACGAAGTAGAGGCCCGGGAGCTCGCTCTCGCGCCCACGGAGGCGCGGGTAGCCGCGTCCGTCGAGGACCTGGGTAGAGCGAGCGAGGAACGCATCGAGCTTGGGACGGAAGCCGGTCGCGAGGAGGATCGTGTCGTAGGCGCCCTCGCTGCCGTCGGCGAAGCTGGCTCCCTCGTCGGTGAGCTCCTTGACGTCGGGGCGCACCCGGATGCGGCCGGTGCGGATGGCGGCGATGGTGCCGATGTCGATCAGGGGGATGCGGCCGAGCCGGACGATCTGCGCGAGGATCCCCTCGGCGGGCGCGTGGATGCCCAGGCGCGACAGGTTGCCGACGAGCGCGCGCATCAGGGCGCGGAAGATCACGTCGCGCAGGGGAAGCGGGATCCACAGCGTGAGCGCCGCCATCACCTGCGTCGGCAGGCCGAGCGCGTCGCGCGTGATGACGTGGATCTTGCTCCGGATGCACAGGTCGACGCTCGCGGCGCCCTTCTCGCTCAGCTCCAGCGCGAGCTCGGCGCCCGTGTTGCCGGCGCCGACGACGAGCACGCGCTTGCGCGCGTAGGGCTCGGCGCTGCGGTAGTCGGAGCTGTGGACGATCGCGCCGCCGAAGCGCAGCTGCCCCGGAAACGCGGGCCTGTAGGGCACGGCGTTGTAGCCGCTCGCGACGACGACGTGACGCGCGTGGTGCTCTCCCGCGGACGTCGTGACGCGCCATCCCTTGCCTTCCACCGGCTCGGCGCTCGTGACGCGCTCGCCGAAGCGCGGCGCGATCTCGAACGCGCGGGCATAGCTCTCGAGGTACTCGACGAACTGCGCGCGCGGCACGTACGTCGGCCAGTCGCGCGGCATCGCGTGGTGCGGGAGGCTCGAGTGGCTCCGGGCCGTGTGCAGGTGGAGCCGCTCGTAGTGGCGGCGCCACGAGCTGCCGACGACGTCGGCGCCGTCGACGATGACGAACTCGCGGCCGGCACGCCGCAGGCACGCGCCCGTCGCCAGCCCCGCCGGCCCGGCGCCGACGATGAGCGTCTCGGTCTCCATCGCTTTCCCCTGAGAGGCGATGGTGGCCGAGGTCGCCCTCCGTGAGAAGCCCCCGCGTCTCAACGCTGTCCAGATGGGGATAGCCGGCCGCCCGCCGCGCGGGAGACCTGGCAAAGATTCACACATGAAGCATTCAGCGGCGTGCGCCTGGGGAGCGCTGGTCCTCGCCTTCTCCGCGGCGAGCAGCGCGTGCGCGACGAGCGGCAAGGGCACCAACGAGAGCCAGGGCGGTCACGAGGGAGGGGGCTCCGAGGACGCCGCAGAAGAAGGTGGGTCCAGCAGCGGCACGGACGCGAGCGGCGGAAGCAGCGGCGGGTCCAGCGGGGGGAGCAGCGGGAGCGGCGGAGACGCGGGGAGCAGCAGCGGAAGCACGGGCGGCGACGGCGGCGGATGCAACTCGACCACCTGTCTCGGCGGATGCTGCAGCGGAGGCACGTGCGTGGCCGGGACGACCGACAGCGAATGCGGCAAGGGCGGGCTCGCATGCATCGATTGCACGTCGATGCAGCAGGGATGCGCGTCGCAAGCTTGCGCGACCGCCGCTTGCACCAACTGCACGACGGGCTGCTGTTCGGGAAGCGCGTGCACGCAAGGCTTGTCGGACCAGGCATGTGGGACGAAGGGCCAGGCGTGCGTCGATTGCACGTCGCAGGGTCTCGCTTGCGTGAACGGGTACTGCAATTGAGCGCGATCGTTCGCGTCACCGACACGATCACGACGCTCTAGCGCGCAGCCGTCCGCTTCACCGGCACGGTCATGAGCCTCATGACCGCAGCCCTTTGCCTCACTGGCGCGGTCTCGAGCTTCATCACCGCAGTCCTTCACTTCACTGGCCCGGTCTCGAGCTTCATGACCGCAGGCCTTTGCTTCACCGGCGCGGTCTTGAGCTTCATGACTGCGGTCCTTGGCGTGACGGGCGCGGTCTTGAGCTTCATGACCGCGGTCCTCGGCGTGACGGGCGCGGTCTCGAGCTTGATGACCGCGGTCCTTTGCTTCACTGGCACGGTCCTGAGCTTCATGACCGCGGTCCTCGGCGTGACCGGTGCGGTCCTGAGCTTCATGACCGCGGTCCTTGGCGTGACCGGTGCGGTCTTGAGCTTCATGACCACGGTCCTCGGCGTGACCGGTGCGGTCCTGAGCTTCATGACCGCGGTCCTCGGCG
>DASVWO010000358.1:0-3292 GCA_036393165.1 Polyangiaceae bacterium
GCAGAAGGGCGACGGACTCCTGGGGCGACCGGCGCTCCGCCAGATCGTCGCGCAGCCGGCGGTCGATCTCCGCTGCGAGGGCAACGGCGCCGCTCAGGTGCTCGACGATGGCACCGAGCGATGCAGCCGCGCGGAACGCGACCCCGTTCTCGCCCGCATCGCGAGCCGACTCGTAGACGCCCATGACGAAGCGCGCCGATTCGGGCGTCGGCTCCGTGACGAACACGAACCGCTGCACCAGTGCCCCGCGCAGCGCCGGATCGCGCGCGGCCGGAGTCTGCATCGCGGCGCGCATCGCCGCCTGCGCCTCGTCCGACCCCGCCGCCGAGAGCACGTCGAGCACGAGCTGCCGCGCCAGGTCCGTCAGCCGTGCGTCCTCGAACCACGCCTCGAGGTGCGCGCAAGCATCGGGGTGAAGCCGCACGTACGCCGCAGCCGTCGGCACGAACTTGGGGTCGATGTGCGCGCCCTTGCCGTAGACCGCGAGCTGCACCTCGATCGACCCGGTGTCCCATCCCGTCGACAGCCGCTCGTCACGCCCCCTCTGGCGGTCGCGCGCGAGCTGCGCCGCGCCGGTCGTCCCGTCCGTATCGTCGAGTCTCACCGCCTGCGCGTCGAACGCTTCCGACGTCGCCAGCCTCGCCGCGAACGTCCATCGCGACGACAGCACACCGGTCGCGCCGCGCGCGCGCAGCGTCTCGGCGTCGCTCACCGAGCGCAGGCGGCCGTGCTCGTCGATCTCGATGCTCGCCGTGGATGACAGCTCCTGGTCCACGTCTCCTTCTGTCGCACCCTCCAGGCCCGCGATGCCGTCGTACGAGAGACGCATCCGGTGGAGCACGTCGCCCTCGTCCTCGTAGTGCACGCGCGCGAGGCCCGTGGGCGTCGGCTCGCGCGCGTTCCAGCTCGTCGCGCGTGCGTCTTCGGGAAGGGTGACGCGCATCATTCCGATCACCTGACGGAGCAACTCGCGCGTCGATGCCGGCGAGCCCTGGCGATAGGCGATCGACTCGACGATGCCCCGCGCGTCGGCGCGAACGATCGCCTCCTGCCCGACGAGGGCAGCGATGGCCAGCCGCCTGTCTCCGTCGGACACGAGCTCCGTTCCTTCCAGGGCGAGCCCGTAGTCGCGGACGCGCTCGAGCCGGTAGACGAGCGTGTACGTCCCGTCGGCCCCGCGCCCCAGCGAGCCGACGGACACGTCGCCGTCGAACCGCGCGCTTCCGCCGAGGTCACGCGGCTCGTCGGTGCCCGGGACCTCGCGCTGCGACGCGCCTTCCCACCGCACCGCGTACGCGTCCCGCTGCCCGCGCGGCCAGTCGAAGCGACGCTCGCGCGTCTGCTTTCCCGCGTCGACCGCCTCCTGCGTCCCCCGGAGGCGCGGAGCCACCAGCGCAGCGACCCCGATCAGCCCGATGGCGGTCGCGATCGCGCGCGCCTTCACAGCCCCTTGAGCGAGTGCGCGGGGTTCTGCAGGCCCGTGGCGCCGAGATTCTGCAAGGGCCCGAAATTCGCGGAGGTGCTCGCGTTGAAGAGCGGCACGCGCGTGTCGAACCCGTCCCAGCTGATGATCGTGATGTCGAACAGCTTGAAGAAGAGGGCCTCCGCGTAGACCGACAGGCTGCCGTTCAGCGTGCTCAGCGCCATGTTCAGCGAGGTGTCGAGGCTCAGCGCGGTCGGCGTGAGGGTGGCGCTCGCGTTGGCGGGCAGGCCGATGCCGAGCAGCGTGATGTCGCACTCGACGCCTACGCCCGCTAGCCCCGCGAGGCTCGCCGACGCGTCGATGATTCCGTCGAGCTCACCCTGCGCGTCGATGCCCGCGTTGAGGCCGATCGTCGGGTGGGGCGCCGGGTTGGAGAGATCCCAGCCGCCCTTCGGCGGCTTGTCGTGGCCGGGGTGACAGACGTCCGGCCGGTCGACCGGAGTGACGTGCGCGTCGATCTCGTACGAGTACCCGATGCCCACCGAGATATCGACCGTCACGAAGGTGATCTGGAACGGGATGTTGAACAGCGTCCAGGAGTTCGACCCTTGCGCTGGCTGAGCGTTGAAGCCGTTCGCCGGCAGGCGCTGGTCCTGCTGGAACAGGCTGTCCCCGGCGACGGAGAAATCGAGATCGAACGCCGCGTGCTTCATGTTGTCGTCGAGCTGCGTCTGGCTGGGGACTCCGGGGACCGCGGCGTCCTCGTAGTCGTTGACGCCCGAGGCCAGGTCGGCGTCCAGCACGTCGAACTTGTCGGAACCAAACGCGTACGCGTACGCCTCGAACCCGCCGTGGGCGCCGGCGCCGACGTTGCACACGTCGTAGTTCACGGTCTTCGCGGGCTCCCATTCGACCGGGATCTCCCATCCCGTCTCGAAGGAGTAGCCGACGCCGAAGAGATCGTTGCCCCACGTCTCGGAGTTCGTGCGCTCCTCGCCGAAGGTGCCGAACGAGTCGTAGTCGGATCGATCCGCGTGCTTCGCCCACGCCACGTCGGCCTTGTGCGGCCCGCGGTCGAGCACCGGGATGTTCGAGAGCTGGTTGTACGCGCCCTGGAGCTTCGCCTTCATCTTGCCGAGCGCCGCGAACTCGTTGTCGCCCGCCTTGACGCCCGAGACGTCGAGCCACTCGCGGCAGAACTTGTAGTCGGCCTCCATGCGCGGGTACTCGACGTTCTTGATCTGCGCGTGGACGAGATCGTTCATGCCGCTCATGAAGTCGCCCGGGTCCCAGTCGCAGGCCGGGTCGTTCGCGAAGCAGCCGCTCGGCGCGGGCGCCGGCGTCTTGTCGTTCGGAGCGAGCACCTGGGGCATGTCCTTGCGCGCCCACTCGTCGAGGATCGCGTTGACGTAGTTGCACGCCGCCGTGGTCACCTCGGACGCGTTGCCGCGCGCCGGGGACGGCATGCTCCCGTCGAGGGCCGGGCCCGCGATGGGCGTCGTCGGCAACGGGTTCGGCATCGCCCCCGGTCCGTTCGCCAGCATCACGAAGTGCGTCGAGATCCCGGCCGCGAGCTTGTCGGGCTCGGGGCAGAGGAGGCGCGGATACTTGTAGCTCGCGTCCATCTGCGGCGGGCTCGAGCCCCACGCGAAGTGATCGACCGCGGTCGGCGTGGGCGCCACGAGCTGCAGGTCGGCCCACCAGGGGTGCAGCGCCGAATCGCGCGGGCTCGGCACGGCGCCGACGAGCGTCGGCTGGAAGTCGGCAGGCGACTCGTACACGTTGGTGCCGCTCGCGAGCGCACCCAGCGCACCGCCCGGCATGCCCGCGCGGACCGCGTCCACGGCGTCGGCAGGGATGGCGAAGGAC
>DASVWO010000359.1:0-19399 GCA_036393165.1 Polyangiaceae bacterium
GAGCGTCGGCGGCGCCTCGCCTGCCTTCCGGCCGCTCAGGTGCCTCGAGTAGTTCTCGATGCCCGAGCAGAAGCCCATCTGCTCCATCATCTCGAGGTCGTAGAGCGTGCGCTGCTCGAGGCGCTGCTTCTCGAGGAAGCGCCCCTCCTTGTCGAAGAAGTCGAGCCTCTCGCGCAGCTCCTCGCGGATGCTCTCGATGGCCTTGCGCATCTGCGTCTGCGGCGTGACGTAGTGCGAGCCCGGGTAGATCGCGTAGCTCTTGAGGCTTTCCCTGATCTTGCCACGCAGCGGGTCGACCTCCTTGATCGACTCGACGACGTCGCCGAAGAACTCGACGCGGATCGCCGTCTCCTGCTCGTACGTGGGGAAGATCTCGACGACGTCGCCGCGCACGCGGAAGGTGCCGCGGTGGAAGTCGACGTCGTTCCTCTCGTACTGGATGTCGACGAGCTGGCGCAGCAGCGTGTCGCGCCGCATCTCCTCGCCGACGGTGAGACGGATGAGGAGCCCCGAATAGCTCTCGGCGCTGCCGATGCCGTAGATGCACGAGACGCTGGCCACGATGATGACGTCGCGGCGCGAGAGCAGCGCGACCGTGGCCGAGTGGCGCATCCGGTCGATCTGGTCGTTGATGATCGCGTCCTTGTCGATGAACGTGTCGGTCGACGGTATGTAGGCTTCGGGCTGGTAGTAGTCGTAGTAGCTGACGAAGTACTCGACCGCGTTCTCCGGGAAGAGCTCGCGCATCTCGCCGTAGAGCTGCGCCGCCAGCGTCTTGTTGGGCGCGAGGATGAGCGTCGGTCGGCCGCACCGCTGGATGACGTTCGCGATGGTGAACGTCTTGCCCGAGCCGGTGATCCCGAGAAGGACCTGATGCTTCTCGCCGCCGTCCAGTCCTGCGGCCAGCTGGTCGATCGCCTGCGGCTGGTCGCCCTTCGGCTCGAAGCTGGTTCTCAGGCGAAATGCGCCGGACATGGGATCCAGCAACTATCGCATGGGGCCCCTCCCCCATCCAGTGCTACACGTTGCAGCGCAATGGCGCGGTCGCAGATCAGTTTCCCGCCCCTCGCCGGGGTGGCCGCGGCGTTTCTTGGGCTCGGAACCATTGGCGCACCGATGGCGCGGCGTGTCGCTGCGGAGTTCCCCCTCACGGTGTGGAACCGGACTCGAGCACGCGCCGATGCGCTCGCGGACGTCGCGGCGCGCGTCGCCACGACCCCGAGGGACGCGGCTCGCGGGGTCAACGTCATCGTCACATGCGTGGCGGACGGCAAGGCGCTCGAGGAGATCCTCACGGGGGCCGATGGCCTACTGGCGGGCTTGGAGCCGGACACACTGGTCATCGACATGTCGACCATCGGCCGTGCCGCGGCGAGGGAGGCGGCGCGTGCGATCGGCACCGCGGGTGGTCGCTTCGTCGACTGCCCCGTGAGCGGGAGCGTAGGTCCCGCAGAGCGCGGTGAGCTCCTGGCCCTCGTCGGCGGCGCCGATCCCGACGTGGACCGCGCGCTGCCGGTCGTCGGCACGATGTGCGACCGGGTGCTGCGCGCCGGAGGCGTTGGGCAGGGGCAGGCGCTCAAGGTGGTGCTCAACGGTGTCGGCGCGCATCACTTCGTCGCGTTCGGGAGCATGCTGGCGCTCGCGGAGCGCGCGGGCCTGTCGCGCGAGGTGGCGGTCGAAGCCTTCACGACGGGAGCGTTCGCGACGCCCAGCTACGTGGGCAAGCGCGAGAAGGTTCTCGCGCGGGCCTACGACGACCCGCACTTCACGCTGGCGCTGGCACTCAAGGACGGCGCGCTGAACCTCGCCCTGCAGGAAGAGGTGGGCCTCGCGTTGCCAGTGCAGCGGGAGATTGCGCGAGAGATCGCACGCGCCGTCGCCGAGGGCCTCGGCGAGGAGGACCTCTTCGCGATCGAGAAGCACTACGGCAAGCGCTAGCTGGCTTCGACTCGTTCCACGATGGACGGGCCGCATCCGAAGACGATGGCGTCGAGCAGGAACGCGTCGTCCACGAGCGCGATGGATGGGTGGTCGCGCCGCACCACGACGTGGCCGCCCGCGTCGGCGAAGCCGCACGCGACGGCGCCGTTCACCGATCCCTCGCGCCAGAGCTGCTCCGCCGGCGTCGCGCTCTCGCTGCGGAACGTGACGCGGCGCCGCGTGCGCAACCGCTCGTGCGTCTCGAGCGCACGGAGGTCGTCGATGGGATCGGTCACCACGTGGCTGTCGATCCCGGTACACAAGCGGGCCCCGGCTTCACGCAACGCCCCTAGATTCGGCAGCCCGTCGCCGAGATCTCGCTCCGTCGTCGCACAGACGCAGGCGAAGGCGTGCGCAGCGCCGAGGAGCTTTGCCTCGTGCGGCATCAGGTTCGTCGCGTGCACGGCCACGAAGCGCCCCGAGAGCAGTCCGTGCTCAGCCAGCAGCTCCACGGGCCGCTTGCCCGTCTCGGCGACGCACTCGTCGACCTCGCGCGCCTGCTCGGCGACGTGCATGTGGAGGGGCATCGCGTGCTGGTCGGCGTACGCTCGCAGCGGCGCGAGCCACGACGGCGGCACCGCGCGCACCGAGTGCGGCGCGACGCCGATGCGCACGTCCGGCTCGTTCCCCCACTTCGCCCGGAGCGCGTCGACGTCGCGCAGGACGTCGTCGACGCTCGGATCGCAGAATCGACGCTGCCCCGGCTCGGCCTCGCGTCCCGGCCCCGCACGGTGATACGCGACGCGCAAGAGCGACACGCGCAACCCTGCTTCGCGGGCCGCCTCGATCACCACGTCGGCCAGCAGCGTGCGCTGCGCGTAGGGCGTGCCGTCCGCCTGGTGCTGCACGTAGTGGAACTCGCCCACCGTGCGCACGCCGGCGCGCGCAAGCTCGCGAAACGCCACGAGGCTAGCGGCGCGGATCGACTCGGGCGTCAGCGAAGTGGCGAGCGCGTACATCTGCCCGCGCCAGGTCCAGAAGTCGTCCTTCGCGTTCTCCTCAGGTTGGGCCGCGGGGCCCCTCCCCCACGGCGACGGCCGCTGCGCGCGCCCGCGCATGGCCCGCTGGAACGCGTGCGAGTGCGCCGTCGTGAGCGCGGGCAGCCGCAGGGTCCCGTCGGGACAGCAGACGAGCACGCGCCCTCTACTGCCGCATGACCGTGGCGCTCTGCCGCGTCACGTAGAAGAAGGGCGGCCAGTGCCGGTAGTAGCTCGCGTGGAGGATGGGTGTGCCCTCGGTCGACACGTCCTGCCCCAGCGAGCCGACGATGCGCAGCAGCGACCGCTGGCCGACTGCGCGTGGCCCCACGTCGTCGTCGCCCCGCAGCACGACGAGCGCGTCGACGACGCCGAAGTCCTTGTCGCTCACCGTCACGCGGCACGAGTCGTCGTCGTTCTCGTTCTCGCAGAGGTTGCGCGGCTCGACGCGACGCACCGACATCTTGAGGAGCGCGGCACCGCCCGGCCCTGCGCTGCGGCTCTCGACCACGCCGAAGAGCACGATCTTGCCCTTGCGCCACTGGTCCGGCTGGCGCTCGACCATGACCGGGTCGTACTCGCGCGCGCCGGCGACGGCGGCCGTCTCGTCGTCGAGCTCGACGTAGCGTGGCGCGTGCCCGTACGGGCCGGCGCCGTGGCAACCCGCGAGGAGCAGCGCGGCCAGGCCGATGGGGAGCAGGCGCATCATCGCCCCCACCATAGTCAAACCGCTTCGGTTTTGCGCCGGCTCCATGTGCGGAGCGCCATTTCGGCCGCGACCAGGGCCAGGAGAACGAGGGCGATCGGCCCGCTCACGTCGACCGACGCCCGGCGCTCTCCCACGGCTTCTCCCACGGCCCCGGAGCTCGCGGCGCGCGGGCGCAGATCGAGCTCCCGAACGTCGGGCGCCGCCACGCGCGTCTCGCTCTTGCCGTCCACGGTGAGCCGGTAGACGCCGACGACCGGGGGCACCACGCGGGCGACCCCGTCGTCCCGAGCCACCGAAACGGGTCCGGCCGGTCCTTCCACGGTGACCTCGTGCGCGCCGGGCATCTTCCACGCAGTGCCCACGTCGCTGCGCCGCGGTGAGGCGTGCTCGCGCGCCGCGGTGGTCCACACGTCGAGCATCGCGAGGAAGGCGGGGCGCAGCGGGAGGTCGCTCGCGTCCGGCGAGAACGGCAGGGTCACGATCCACACCTCGCCCCGCCCCACGGCTCGCCGCGCGACAAGCGGCGCCCCATCGCTCCAGCGGACGAGGGGCTCCCAGGCGCCGATGTCCTCGGGCGCCAGCGTCGCGCGGCGCGTGGTCGACAGGTCGGCGAGGCTCTGCGCCGACTCCGCCAGTCCGTCGACGGCGCTCGCAGGGTCGGCGCCGTGCACCCCCGTGTCGGTCCAGCCCACGGCGTGCGCGAGGACTGGCTCGAGCGAGGCGCCGAGCGGCGCGCTCGCCACATGCGGCCCGAGCGCGATCAGCGCAACGCCTCCGCCGTCGAGAAAGGCACCGAGCGCGTGTCGCTGCTCGGGCGTGAGCCCCGGCGGGTCGTCGAGCAGCACGCCGATCGTGCCGGCGAGATCTTCGGCGCGATCGGGGAACGCCGGCATCGGCCGCACCTCGACGTCGAGCTTCAGCGCCGACAGGGCCTGCTCGACGATGGGCGCACCGCCCGTGGCCACCGTCTCGTCCGCTGCGTCTGCGATCACGGCGACCGCCCCGCGTGCCGCCTCGGTGAGCACCGGAGCGACGTCGTCGCTCGCGACGGCGTCGTTGCCCGACAGGCGCGCGCGCACCGGCATGGCCGAATCGCTCGGAAGGAGCACGGTGGTGTCCCCTTCTGCGCCCGTGGGTGGTGCCGCATGGCCGAGAACCTTGTTGCTACCGTCCTCGACGATCGCGTCGCGCCCCGCTGCGGTCGCGCCGGGACCGCACGCGACGTGCACGCGCACGCGAGCGCCGCTCCGATCGGCGCGCATCACGGCGCAGTCGTGGATCGCACCGCGCAGCTCGGGCAGCGCGAGCCACACCGGGACGGGGCTTCCCTCGCCGACCGCCGGCGCGTCGGGTCGTCCGTCCGCCAGGTCGCTCAGGAGCACGATCCGCCGATCGACCTGCGGGAGCGACGACACGAGCCCGCGTGCGAGGGCGAGGGCGCCGTCGAGATCCGTCGCCCGGTCGCTCTCGACGAGGCCGTCGAGCACGGTGCGTGCCGCGTCGAGGTCCGTCGTCGCGGCCAGCGCGACGCGTGCCGGCGCCCCGGCGAGCACGACGGCCACGGCGTCTCCCTCGCGCGCCGACGCGAGCAGCTCTCGTGCCCCGTCGCGGGCACGCTCGAAGCGCGAGCGGCCGCTGGACGAGTGCGCGCGCATGCTCATCGAGTCGTCCACGACGAGGGCCATCGCGACCGAAGCGCCGCCGGAGCGCTGGAGCGAGAGACGCGAGCAGCGGACGAACGGCGTCGCCCCGAGCAGCGCCAGCAGGACCACGGCCGCCGCACGCGTGGCGAAGAGCGCACGGTCTTCGAGCCGCGAGCGACGCCTGGCCTGCGGCGGAGCCGGCGGGACGAGGCGCGCCGGCGGGAAAGGCTGCTCCTCGGCGCTTCGGCGGCGCAGCCTGTGCGCGACCCACGGCGCGACCACGAGCAGCGCGACTGCGAGCGCCAGCGTCGTGAGGAACGTCACGAGGGACGGGTAGCACGGGCGGTCGCGCTGGCGAAACGGCAACGGTGCCCGCGGCGCGATGCTTGCTCCGATGGGTGGGCCCATGAGGAGGCGTGTGCTCGCGTTCGTCGCGGCGATGCTCCTGGCTCCGGCGGCAGAGGCGCAGCAGAGGGCGGCCCCCCCGGCGCAGGCGCCGGCAGCGTCGCCAGCTCCGGCTGTGTCGGCGCAGCAGGTGGGGCAGGCCCTGAACTACATGATGATGCTCTACGTCATGCAGTCCGTCGCGAACGCTCCGCCAGTGCCGCGTGATCAGGCCCAGTCGATGCTCCGCCAGTACTTCACGAACGGAGCGGAGGCGACGGCAGTGCCGTCGAGCGGCCCAGGCGCGGCCTACTTCAACAATGCCGGGGAAGCACTGTCGCAGGTGACGATCGACATCGGGAACGCAACGAGGAACGCGCAGGATGCCGGTGCGGCGGCCGCACCTCCGGCGAGCGCGAATCCGACGCCGACTGCGACCCCGACCGCGACTGCGGCACCGACCGCGAACGCGACCCCGACGGCGACTCCGACCGCGACCGCGGCCCCGCCTCCGACCGTGACCGCGACGGCGACGCCGACCGCGACCGCGACCCCGACCCCGACTGCGACCGCGACCCCGACCGCGAATGCGGTTCCGACCGGGACCGAAACGGTCCCTGCGGCGACCGCAGCGCCGGCGCCCCCGCCGCCGGTCACCATCGTCGAGCCCGTGACTCCGCTCGCTCCGCCGGCCCAGGCTCCCCCGCCGGCGTCGACGTCGGTCTCTCACGCGACGGGTGCCGCGTGGGCCGGCGTTTTCGCTGCCGGTGCCGCGCTCGGCGCGCTCCTCGTCGCCATCGGCGCGTGGCTGCGCATGCCGCGGCGGGTCACCTGACCGCTTCGACTACGGACCTCACGGTGTCGACCGCGTCGTCGGCGCTCGTCGCCGCGAGGAAGCGGCCCCCGTGGCGCACCACCTCGTCGCGCCACTCGCGTGTCAGCTCGGCCATCGCCGCGAGGTACTGCTCGCGCGCCGTGTCTGCGTCCGTCTCGACGACCGACCCGCCCTCGAGCGCCCTCAGACGCACGTGGCCGCCGTAGGGGAACTCCGCCTCCGCCGGATCGAGCACCTGGGTCACGGCGAGGACGCGGCCGCCCGTGCCCATCGCGGCGATGCGCTCCGCGGCGCCCGAGGGCAGGTCGATCAGATCGCTCAGGACGACGACGATGGCCCCGCGCCGCGCCGCACGCGCGAGCGCCTGCAGCGCGCGGTCGAGCACCCCCGCGTCGACGTGCGCGTCGCCTCCCGCGTCCAGACTCTCGAGCGCTGCCACGATGCGCTCGAACTGCTCGCGTCCGCTCGATCGCGGCACCGACCGCGCGAGCGGACCGCCCCCGAGCAGCGTCAGGCTCACGGGATCACCGCCGGCGAGCGCGATGCGGGCGAGCGCCGCCGCCACCACCGCGGCATAGGCGAGCTTCGCACCGGGGGCGCGCGGGCCGCGGAATCCCATCGACGCCGACGCGTCGACGAGCAGGCACAGGTCGCGGTCGGTCTCCGTCTCGAACTGCCGTACCACGAGGCGCTCGTGCCGCAGCAACGAGCGGCGGTCGAGCCACCGCAGGTCGTCCCCCGCGACGTACTCGCGGAAGCCGCCGAACTCGACGCCCGCGCCACGTCGCGCGCTCCTGTGCAGCCCCGCGTAGACGCCCTCAGCGACGAGCCTCGCACGCAAGCGCAGCGGCCCGAGCTCCCCCCAGTCGATCGCGCGACGGATGGGCCGGAGCTTCTCGCCCGCGGGCACTCAGGGCACCTGCACGTCGGGCGGCAGCGGTCCGCCGAGCTGCGCCTTGCCCGAATCGAGCATGTCGCGTGCGAGCGTGACCTCGCTCAGCTCGAGACCCATGCCCGCCACCACCTGGCGCAGGAGATCGTCGCCGCCCTTGGTATCACCCGCCGCGCGGTGATCCATCGCGTCGTAGAAGAGCGCCTCGTACTTCTGGATCGGCGTCGTCGCCCGCGCGATCAGCTCGTCGCCCTTGATCTTTCCCTCGCCGAAGCGCGCGAGCGTCGCCACCCAGCGTCCGTCGTCGGGTACGGAGGCAAAGACGCGCTCGGGAGCGCCGTCGGTCGGGGCGTGCAGCTGGCGCTCGAGCAAACGCACCCACAGCGCGAAGTACACGAGGTCCGAGTCGTCGAGGTCCGCCGCCAGCGCCCGCTGGAGCCCGTCGCGAGCTCCCGGCAGATCGCCGCGCACGAACGCCCGGCCCACCACGAGCTCCACGGTCTGCGTGACCTGACGCTTGTCTCCCGGCGCCGCCGCGTACGCACGCTCCAGCGCGCGCTGTGCGGGCTGCGCCGCGCCGAAGCGATCGAGGACGCGCGAGAGAACGCGCTCGACGCGCGCCCGCGCGTCGGCATCCTGCACGTTGCGCGACTGCACGAGCTCCTTGAGCGCGTCGGTCAGCGGCGTGCGGGCCGCCGCGACGTCCCCCTTGTCGCGCGTCACGTCGCTGATGGTGAGCAGGACCTCGCCGCGGAGCGCCGGATCGTGCGTCGTGTCGTTCGCCTCCAGCGCGTCGCGCAGGTGCCCCAGGGCCGCCTGCGTCTTGCCGTCGCGCCACTCGATGCGCGCCAGCGCGAGGAGCACGCTCCCGGTCTTCTCGTCGGCGACCGACTGCTCGAAGTACGTGCGCGCGTCGTCGATCCGCCCCTCGCGCAGCTCGATCTCGCCCATGGCCGCCCGCACGCGCGCAGCGCTCGGGTGCACCTTCGCCGCGACGATGCGATCCGACGCGATCGCCAGCACCGGCTGCGCCGCCCGGAACGCCCGCCGCGCCGCGGCCGGATCGCCAGCGTCTTCCTCGCCCACCATCGCGTCGAGCGACAGCGCGAGCGCCTCGCTGAGCACGCGCACCTCGGGGTGCGCGCGAACGGCCTCGCCCAGCACCGCCGGCGTGGCCTCGGCCATCCCGAGCTCCTCGAGCGCGACGCCGAGCGTGAGCGCCACCTCGGGCACCGTCGGGTCGAGCCGGTAGCACTCGCGCGCCACGCCGAACGCCGCCGCGCCGAAGAGGTCGCGATCGTCGACGAAGTCCTCGTCGTCGTGCGAAGGCTGCCGCCCCGCGAGCGGCCGCAGCTGGTGCAGGAGGTCGATGCAGCGGTCGACGCTCGTCTCCTGCGCCGCCGCCTCGAGCGCTCCCGCGAACTGGGGCCGCTCCGACTCGAGCAGCTCGCGCGACTGCGCCTTGTCCACCGCCGCGAGCGCGCCCGCGGCGTCTCCGTCGTGCAGGTACAGCGCGGCGAGAACGACGGGCCCCGTCTCGAGCGCGCGCCACGCTTCGGCGCCCTCCTCGCGCGGCGGCTGCACGCGGTTCTTGCGGAACTTGTCGCGCAAGGCGACCGCGCGACGGATCCACTCGGTCGTCGCGTCGCTCGCGTCGGCGAGCGCCTCGCGGCTCGGCTCGAGCAGACGCCGGTGCACCTGCACCCGCTCGACGCCGCCGGCGCTCGCGACGGGTCCGCCCTCGGCCACCGCGTCGCGCGTCCAGCGGTCGATCGCATCGATGTGCGCCCGCACGTCGGGACGCTCGGCCTCGGGCGCCACCTGCAGCAGCAGGTCGTACACCGCGCGGGCGCGTCCCTCGTCGCCCTTGACCGACAGCTCGTGCGCAGCCGCCCGCAGCGCGTCCGGTCCACGCGCACCGAGAAGCCCCTGCGCCGCCTCGCCCACGCGCACCAGGTAGAGGCCCCCGCTGACCGCCGCGAGCCCACGGTCCCCCGCGTGCGCGTGGAAGCGCGCGTCGGCGCGCGTCATCTGCCGGCTCTCGACGGCGCGAAGGCGCGTCGCCCGCTCGGGGGTTCCCGGATCGCTCACGAGAAGGTCGTGCACGGCGGCAGCGAACCCGTCGTCGCCCACCTCGGCGACGGCGGGCCCGACGCGTTCTGCGTGCGCCGCGCCGCCGGCCGCCCCGCCTCTCGCGGCGCACCCGACCATCCACGGCGCCAGCGCGACGAACCCCGCGACCACGCCCAGCTGTCCGGTCCGGCGTGTCATCTCAGTTGGAGTCTACACGGCGTTCGACCTTGGGCGAGGCCCGCGGCCAGGGGCTCGGCGGGGGAGGCAAACGAATCAGAATGCGACCGCGACGCCCAGTTGCACGCCCACGAAGCCACCGTCGCTCGGCGGCCCGGTGAACGGGATGATGACCCCCACGTAGGGGCGCACCGGCCCGAAGCGCAGGACCACCTGCGGCTCGATGGCGACTGTCGTCTTCTTGTCCTCGTCGGCACCGGCGTACCCGACATTGACCCAACCGCGGAGTGCAACCTCGAATTCCTTGTGGACCCAGTAGCCCACCCGCAAGCCCCCGACGAGCTCCCCGACGTAACCATTCGCGAGCGTGCTCGACGTCCCGACGAGGTTCTCCAGCTTCAGGTACGGCTCGAGGCTCAGCCCGTGGTTGCGATAAAGCAGGCCCACCCGCGGGATGATGCCCAGGCGGTTCGGCTCGAAGAGCGCGTTGTCCTCGTAGCCGCGGGCCGCCGCGGCGGCGCGGTTCAACGACCACCGGTCGAAGGCGCTGTGGTCCACGCTCGTGGCCGGCGCGTTCACGACATCGGGAGTCAGCTCGGTACCCTGCGACGTCGGCAGGGCGACGCCGAGCGATCCGTACAGGCGCAGCCCCTGCGCGACGCGCGCGCCGTACTGGCCCTCGAGCTCGAGGTTGCCAAACGACGTCGCGGAGCGCCCCGGCGTCCCGTCGGGGGAGAAGCCGGCGAACGTGAACGGCAGCCGCGCCCCCACCTCGACGTGATCCACGACCTCGAGGCCGCCGCCGAGGATGAACGACTGCACGTTCGACGGGACCTTGTCCGCGTACGTGTACGTGGGCGTCGGCGAGCCGCCCGCGGGCTGGTTCTCGACGGCAAAGGGCACCTTGCCCCAGCCCATCACGAGGTCGAGCCCCACGGTGCCGAGCTCCTCGTGCTTGGCCTCGCCGGCTGTCGCCTCGCCCTCGCCTTCGCCGCCCTCTTTCGCCTCGGCCCCTTCTTTCGCCTCGGCCTGTTCGTCGGCGTGCGCGGGCGTCGCCCGCGCGGTGAGAGCCATCAGCCCCGCGGCCAGAGCGGCCGCCCCCATGGTCCAAGCGTGGTCGGTCTTCCTCATCGACTTCCGATCTCGCCCCATCCGGGCTCGCTTGTCCAGTAATGGTAGAGCTGGTCGCGTCGAAAGATGTCGGGCGCCCGTGGCGTTACACTGGCCACGAGCCATGCCGCACGCCCACGTGCTCGTCGTCGACGACGAGCCCTCGATCCTGACCACGTTGCAGAAGGCCCTCTCGGTGGAGGGCTACGCCGTGGACGTCGCCGGCGGGATCAAGGTCGCCGAGGACAAGCTGAAGAAGCGCACCTACGACCTCTGCCTCTTCGACGTGATGCTGCCCGACGGCGACGGCGTCGAGCTCCTCGAGCGGATGCGCGCTGGCAAGACCGACACGCCCGTCATCATGATGAGCGGCCACGCGACCATCGACACGGCGGTGCGCGCGGTGCGCGTCGGGGCGCTCAACTTCCTCGAGAAGCCGCTCAACACCGACGCGCTGCTCATCGCCGTGGAGACGGCCCTGCGCCTGACGCGGGCCGAGGCCGAGGCCCGTGATCTCCGGCGCGCCGCCGGGGCGACCGGGGAGCTCGTCGGCGAGAGCCCGGCCATCAAGAAGCTCGTCGAGCAGATCGGGCGTGCGGCCAAGAGCAACGCCAGCGTGCTCGTGACCGGCGAGCGCGGCACCGGCAAGGAGCTCGTGGCGCGCGCCATCCACATGCTGAGCCCGCGCGCGAAGGGGCCGCTCGAGAAGCTCAATTGCGCCGCGCTGCCGTCGGAGCTCATCGAGTCGGAGCTCTTCGGGCACGAGGCGGGGGCGTTCACCGGCGCGACGAAGCAGCGCCGCGGCAAGTTCGAGCGCGCGTCGGGTGGCACGCTGTTCCTCGACGAGGTGGGCGACATGCCGCTGCCGATGCAGGCGAAGCTCCTGCGCGTGCTGCAGGAGCGCGAGATCGAGCGCGTCGGCGGGAGCGAGACGCTGCAGGTCGACGTGCGGGTCGTCGCCGCGACCAACCGCGACTTGCTCGCCGCGTGCGAGAGCGGCGCTTTCCGCGCGGACCTCTACGACCGCCTCAACGTGCTGCCGCTCGCCATCCCGCCGCTGCGCGCCCGCCGAGAAGACGTGCCGCTCCTCGCGAGGCACTTCCTCTCGCTCGCCTCCGCCGCGAACGATCGGCGCGACATGGTGCTCGACGAGAGCGCTATCGGCGCGCTCGGCGCGTACGCGTGGCCTGGAAACGTGCGCGAGCTGAAGAACGTGATCGAGCGCCTCGTCATCCTTACGCCCGACCGGCGAGGTCCGGGACAAGCGGCGCGCATCTGCGCCGACGACGTGGCCGCGTGCCTGCCGGCTGGAAACACCGCGAAGACCGCGGGGTTGTACCGCCCGGGCGTCCCGTTCCGCGTGCTCGTCGACGAGGCGGAGCGTGTGGTCATCCAGGAGGCGCTCGCCCACCACGGCGGGCAGATGGCCGCGACCGCGCGCGCGCTCGACCTCGAACGAAGCCATCTTTACAAGAAGGCGCGGGCGCTCGGTCTGAGAGGTGCGGGGGAGGGGCCCCGCACGGAAGGCATGGATGACGACGAGCCCGAGGGCTGAACCCTGGTAGGCTGATCGACAGTCCCGGAGGTGGGGCCCGTGGCCTCGGCGACGTCGACGGCACCCAGACGTTCCTTGAAGGACGCGCCCGCGAACGTGACGGGACCGCGAAGGACGTGGAGCGATCGCAACGCCGAGCAGGAGACCGAGGAGCGCCGCATCGGGCTCCCGAAGCTGTTCGCGTTCCTCCTCGTGGGCTGGATGGCCTTCGGGGTTCTCGACGCCTACATCGCGCTCGTGGCGGCGCCGGAGATGGCGCACGGCTGGATGCTCGCGTGGCGCTTCATCGGAACGGTGCCCCCCCTCGTCGGGTGGCTCGTCACCCGCAAGCGCCAGAAGGTCGACCGCATCTCGGCGGCGCTCGAGATCACCAGCTACCTCGTCCTGGCGCTGTGCAACTCGATGCGCGCGCTCCTCTACGGGGGGCTCGACAGTCACCTGGTCAACGGCATCTCGCTGCTGCTCATCGTGCAGACGATGGCGCTGCCGGCGCGGTGGCAGCGCACGGCGCCGGTCGCCTTCGCGACCTACGCCATCTACCCGCTCGTCTTCGGCGTCGCGAGCGCGTTCGATCCGACCGTCGCGGCGCAGTGGCACTCGGCGGCGCTGCCGGGCTTCGTCATCGACTACACCGTCGTCGCCTCGTGCGCGCTCGGCGGCGTCATCGGCGGACACATCATCTGGGCGATGCGGCGGCAGCTCTATTACGCGCGCAGGCTCGGTCGTTACCGCCTGAAGGCGCGCATCGGGCACGGGGGCATGAGCGAGGTGTGGCTCGCGTGGGACGAGACGCTCAAGCGCGATGTGGCGCTCAAGATCCTCGACCGCACCGTGTCGGGCGACGCCGTGGCCGTCCGGCGCTTCGAGCGCGAAGCGATGGCGGCGAGCGGCCTGCAGAGCCCCCACACCATCCGCGTCTTCGACTTCGGCGCGAGCGACGACGGCGTGTGGTTCATGGCCATGGAGCACCTCGAGGGCGTGGATTTGGCGACGCTCGTCGAGGATGTGGGGCCGATGCCGGTGCCGCGCGCGCTGCGGTTCGCGCGCCAGGCGTGCGCGGCGCTCAGCGAGGCGCACGACGCCGGCATCGTCCACCGCGACGTGAAGCCGGACAATCTGTTCGTCTGCCGCATGGGTGACGACGCGGATTTCCTCAAGGTGCTCGACTTCGGCATCGCGCGGATCGAGGGCGCCGAGGAGGACGCGACCGTCACGCGCGCCGGCTGGGTGCACGGGACGCCGGCGTACATGTCGCCCGAGGTCTGCAACGGCGCGCGCGCCGACGCGCGGAGCGACGTGTACTCGCTGGGGGCGGTGCTCTACTTCATGCTGACGGGCACGCCGCCGTTCACCGCGCCCACGGCGGCGGCGGTCATGGTGGCCCACGTCAACGAGGCCCCGGAGCCGCCCAGCGAGCGCGTACCCGGGGTGCCCGCCGACGTGGAGCACGTCGTCATGCGCTGCCTCGAGAAGAGCCCCGCGCAGCGTTATCTCAGCGCACGCGAGCTCGACGAAGCGCTCGCCAAGTGCGGCGACGCCTTGGCCTCGACGGGAGAGCGGGCTGTCGTGTCGGGTGCCATCTCCAGGTCGGCGTCGACGCCGCCGGTCCCGCGGTCGCACCCGGTGCTTCGTGCGCAGGATGACGACGCGAAGACCCTGCAGCGGCCGTCCGTCCGGGGCGGAATGAAGGTGCGCTGAGGCTGGAGAGCCTCCTGCAAGTCGTTGCGGGAGGCTCGAACCTCCTTGAAGGAGGGTTGAAAGCGCTTTCGGGCAGCTCGCAACCTCTTGAAGGGAGCTTGCAAGCCTTTGGAAGAGTGCAGCATCTCGTCGCAAGAGGTCGGCAACCTCTTTCTGAAGGTCGGAAAGCTCTTTCCGGAGGCGGACGGGGGGTTCCATCCTTTTCGGGCTCGGGCACGTGCTCGATCAGGCGTGGTCGTCCGCGTGCACGTTCACGGCTCTTCCCGTGCTCGTTCTAGAAGACGTCTTCCACCAGCACCGGCTGGTCGGTCATCTGGTTCATCTGGCCGTTGCCGAGCTGCCCGTAGGTGTCGTCGCCCCAGCACCACACGGAGGAGTCGCTCTTGAGCGCGCAGGTGTGGCTCTCGCCGCCGGCCACCTGCACCGCGCCGGTGAAGCCGAGGACCTGCACGGGGTAGCCCGAGCTCGTGTTGTTGCCGTTGCCGAGCTGCCCGCTCGTGCCCATGCCCCAGCACTGCACCTTGCCGCCCGTCACGACGGCGCACGCGTGGTACCAGCCGCCCCCGAGGGACTGCACCGATTGCAGCCCGTTCACGCCGACGGCTGTGGCGGAGCTCATGGTGCCGCCGTTGCCGAGCTCGCCGTCCATCCCGTAGCCCCAGCACTGCGCCGCGTTGCCGCCGACGATCGCGCACTCGGTCTGGAGCTGGCCCGCGAGCGCCGAGGCGCCGGTCAGGCCCGTCACGGCGACGGGCACGTTGGAATTGGCGCCCATCACGCCGTTGCCGAGCCCGCCGTACGCGCCGTACCCCCAGCAGACGACCGACTTGTCCTGCTTCACGGCGCAGTCCTGACCCGATCCCACGCCGAGCCCGGTCGCGTCCGTGAGCCCGGAGACGGCCACCGGCGTCGCCGAGTCGGCGCTGGCGCCGTTGCCGAGCTCGCCGTCCTGGCCGTAGCCCCAGCACACGACGGCGCCGCTCTGGCGCAGGGCGCACGCGTGGTAGCCGTCGGCGCCGATGGCCGTCGCGTCGGTGAGCCCCATCACCTGCACCGGGGTGTTCGCCTGGTTCATCGTGCCGTCGCCGTTGTCGCCGTTGGCTCCATGGCCCCAGCACGAGACGGTGCCGCCCTGGAGCAGGGCGCAGGTGTGCGCCCAGCCGGCCGCGATCTGCGTCGCGCTCGTGATGCCGGTGACGTTCACGGGGATGGCCGAGCCGGTGGTCGTGCCGTTGCCGAGCTGCCCGGTCTCGTTCGCCCCCCAGCACGCGACGGTGCCGTTCTTCCGCAGGGCGCACGTGTGCCGGTCCCCCGCGGCGATGGCGACCGCCGGCGGTCCGCCCGCGTCGTAGGGCACGTACCCGTCGAACCCGTCGCCCGCCGCGTCGGTCGGCCCGCCGGTGTCGGGGGCGACGTAGACGTCCTGCGCGCCCGTCTCGGGCACCGCCGAGCCGTCTGCACCCCCGTCCGACGAGCCGATGCCCACGTACCCCCCGTCCGGCGCGTCGCTCCCCGCGTCGGGGCCCCCCGCCTCGACCGCGCTGCCGCCTCCGTCATCCCCGGAGCCCCCGCTGTCGGAGCTTCCCGCCGCACACGCGGCGGCAGAGAAGATGAGCGGGACGCTGGCGAGGCAAGCGATGAATCGGGTGCGCATGCCTCGCGCGCCTGGGCACGGACCGTACCTGCGCATGGAGACCCGACACTTCGCGGGTTTTCCGCCGGCGGACGCGGCGCTGGCACCCACGCCTGCGCTTCGTGCACACACCCATGCTCGTCGTGCGCACCCGCAGGGTGGCGCACGCCCACGTACCCGTCAGGCGCAGCCCGCCGGAGCCATTTCCGCCGGGCTGGCACTAGTGGCATGATGGCCCCTGCCCATGCGACTCAGCGACACCATTCGGTTCTACGCCGCTACGGACGTGGGCAAGGTCCGCGACCACAACGAGGACAACTTCCTCGTCGACAAGAAGCTCGGGCTCTTCATCGTCGCCGACGGCATGGGCGGTCACGCGGCCGGAGAGGTCGCGAGCGCCATCGCCGTGCGCACGGTGCACGAAGAGATCAAGCGCGAGAAGGAGCTGCTCGACGATTACGCGACCGGGGCAACGGGCGCGAACAAGGTGACGCCGAAGGACGTGGTGGCGCTCCTCGAGCACGCCGTGCAGCGCGCGTGCTCCAAGATCCACGAGGAGGCGCGCGCCGACGCCGCCAAGCGCGGCATGGGCACGACGCTGAGCAGTCTGCTCGTCGTGGGCACGCAGGGCTTCATCGCGCACGTCGGCGACAGCCGCATCTATCTGTCGCGCGGCGGCCACTCGCAGCAGGTCACCGAGGACCACACCGTCTACAACGAGCTGATCAAGCGCGGGAAGCTGAGCAAGGAGCAGATCGAGAAGGTCCAGCAGAAGAACGCGATCACGCGCGCCGTCGGCGTCTACGAGCGCGTGGAGGTCGACACGCTGGTCATCGAGCTCATCGCCGGCGACACGCTGGTGCTCGCGAGCGACGGACTGCACGGGTACCTCGAGACGCCCGACGAGCTCGACGAGCCGCTGAAGCTCGAGGGCGACGCGAGCGTGAAGGCGCTCATCGCGCTCGCGAACGAGCGCGGGGGCAAGGACAACATCACGACGGTCGTCGTCAAGGTCGGCGAGGAAGGGACCGTCGACGCCGCGCGCGCCAAGCGCCTCGCCATGAAGCGCGACGTGCTGGCGAACATGCCGCTCTTTGCGAGGCTCACCGAGCGCGAGCTGCTCCGGGTGATGCAGGCCGTCGAGGTGCGCGAGTACGAGGACGGCACCACCGTCATCAAAGAGGGCGACAAGGGCGACGAGCTGTTCATCGTGCTCGACGGCAAGGTGCGCGTGACGCGCGGCGAGCAGGTGCTGACGAATCTCGGGCAAGGCGAGCACGTCGGCGAGATGGCGCTCATCCGCAGCGTGCCGCGGTCGGCCACCGTGGTCGCCGTGGGGCACGCGGAGCTCATCGCGATCCGGCGCGCCGACTTCTTCGAGATCCTCCGCAAGGAGCACGAGATCGCGGTCAAGATGCTCTGGCAGTTCCTCGGGGTGCTGGCGGACCGGCTCGACGCGACGAACAGCCAGCTGCACAACGCGAAGCGCGAGCTCGCGGCCGAGGACATCACGGCCGACATCTTCCCGGTCGACGTGGAGGACATCTCGCCGCCCCCGCCGAGCCTCACGCGGTAGACGATGCGCGCGGTCGTCCTCGTCGCGGCGGCTGCAGTGTGCACGGGAGGCTGCGGCGCGTGCGAACCCAGCCCCCCGCAGGGCAACGACGGCGCCGCGGCATCGGGCGCAGCCGCGACGGCGAGCGCGCCGCCGCCTCCGATCGACAGCGCCAGGGCGCACCCGCCGGCACAGCGGCTCGCATGCCGCTCGATCGCGGTGGAAGGCGACGTGCACGTCGAGACGACGGTCGACGCGGGCGTCGTCCCGCTGCTCATCGAGGGCCTGGTGCCGACCGAGGGGTGGCTCGCGCTCGGCAAGGGCGCGAAGTTCGTCGCGAAGGACCCGCGCACCACCCGCGAGACGACCTTCCGCGGGCCGGGGCGGGTGCGGGCGTGTGTCGGCTACGCGGAAGAATCGTGGATCGGGGCCGGCGGCTTCGACAGCACGATGGGCTCCGGCGAATCGCCGGGGGCCGAGGAGTGGGTCGTCACGCCGCTGGCGGTCATCCGGTACGCGGCCGCGAAGCTGTCGGTGGACGTGCGCCCGAAGGAGGAGACCCTGTCGGTCACCGGCGGCGGCGTCGCGTTCCTCTGGCTGGGCGACGACGCGCGCTTCCGGCTGGTCAACGGGGGCGCGTCGGAGAAGAAGGACGAGGGGTGGATCCGCCTCGACGGCTCGGCGGTCTCGGTGACGCCCGCGTCAGGGACGCCCGACACCCTGGACGCGGCGCGCGGCGCCCTGGACCGGTGCTCCACGCTGGCCAAGTCGACGCGCGAGCTCACGAGCACCCTGATGGCCGGCGGTGCCGATGCCGCCGTCGTCACCCAGCAGGTGACCAGCCGGCGCCTGGCCCGTGCCGCTTGCGACGTCGCGAACCTGCGGATCAGCGCCCTCCCCCCCTCCGAAGCCAGCATGGGCCTCGCCAAATCCCTCGTGGAAGCCAATGCGGCCTGGACGACCATCGGGCCCTGAGAGCGGGGCAGGGGCCCCGCGAAGACAACGGGACAGCGGTACCAAGACACTCGTTGACACGATTGTTCACACCCCGTTAGCGTCCTTCGAGAGATGATGCGTCGCAGTCGCGCGCTCACCCTCGCGTTCGTGGGGACAACCCTGCTCGCCTGCCTCGGCGCGGCGGGCGTCGCCCGCGCCGACGAGCCGGTCGCCGCGCGCGAGCCGCGCCTCATGAGCGAGACCGCGGAGGTCACGTCGGTCGTCGACGCGTTCGACGGCGACGACCCGTTCGACCTGAATCTCGTCCTCGGTTTCAAGCAGTCGTGGAAGCACGCGAGCATCCGCCGCGAGTCGCAGCTCCCGCAGCAGGGGCTGGAGACGGGCGGGTTCATCCCGGCCACCGAGAACGTCGCGGCATACAGCTCCTCGATGTCCGTCCTCGACGTCGGGGCCGACGTCGGCATCTACCACGACCTCGCGCTCATCCTGCGGATGCCTGTCATCCTCAGCTGGTCGCAGAGCCTCGGGGATCTCAACGGCTCGTCGAACGTCGCCTCGCAGCGCCTGGGCGACGGCATGGGCGGGCAGCTCTTCAGCGTTCCGTTCACCAGCCCCACGCGCAGCGGCATCGACTACATCGGGGCGGGGCTCGACTGGGCCATCTTCAACCAGCAGCGCGACTTCACGAAGCCCACGTGGGTCATCGGCGTCGAGGGCCGCATCCCCATCGGCAACCCGCTGCACGCATGCAACGCGACGAACGGCGGGTCGCCGCAGTGCTTCGACGGGTCGCATCCGGATCAGGGCGTCCATGCCGGCGTCGATCCGGGCATCAGCACCGGCTTCTACTCGGTGCTCGCCAAGACCGTCTGGTCGCGGCGCTTCGGCTACGTGGAGCCCTACAGCGGCTTCTGGTTCCAGGCCGACTTCCCGAGCTCGGGGAGCGACTTCGGCAAGTTCAACCCGACGCAGGCGCTCACGAACACGCCGCCGTTGCACGGCAGCTTCGGGCTGGGCATGGAGGTCATCCCCTACGAGCAGCGCGAGACCTTCCAGCGGCTCGACTTCGACTTCCGCCTGAAGGGCACGTACATCTCGCCGGGACGCGACTACTCGGAGCTGTTCGACGCGCTCGGATCGTCTCAGGCCCGCTCTCTGCGCACGCCGACCCCGGCGACCTGGGGGCAGTCCGGGCCCGCACCCGGCACGGAGAACATCTTC
>DASVWO010000360.1:0-12651 GCA_036393165.1 Polyangiaceae bacterium
CCGGCGGAGGGGACGGCGTACGTCGCGCTGGAGGACTTCGAGGGGATGGACCTCACCGAGGGCCAGGCCGTGCACGTGGCGCGCGTCGACGACGAGAACGCGCGCTTCGAGCTGAAGATCACGCCGCAGAAGGGGCTGCCCCGCCGCATCCTCGTGATGCACGAGGAGGACCGCGCGAAGCTCGGCGTGATCCCGACGTCGCTGGCCGACCCGAAGCCGGCCGACGTGCCCTGGCTCCCGCGCGAGGAGCGCGTGACCGTGCGCGATCCGCTCACCACGGCGCCGGGCGCCGACGCGTTCCGGTGGTTCTTCTACGCGGCGAGCCCGCCGTGGTCGGCGACGCGCCACTCGCTCGGCAACGTGCGGGCGCTGCAGAAGGAATTCGCGGTCAAGCTGCGCAACGTCTACTCGTTCTTCACGATCTACGGGAACATCGACGGCTTCGATCCCAAGTCGGGGCACGTCGACGTCGAGGTGCCCGAGCTCGATCGATGGCTGCGCTCGGAGCTGGCGCTGACGACGCGCGACGTGACGGCCCGCATGGACGACTACGACGTGTACGGCGCGACCCAGCGTCTCGTCACCTTCGTCGACGCCCTCAGCAACTGGTGGGTCCGGCGGAGCCGCGCCCGCTTCTGGAAGACCGGCTGGGACGACGACAAGCGCAGCGCGTACGAGACGCTCTACACGGCCCTCGTGACGCTGGCGAAGCTGACGGCGCCCTTCACGCCGTACGCCGCCGAGTCGATGTACCAGAACCTCGTGGTGCGGGCCGGGGCGCCCGGCGCGAAGGAGAGCGTGCACCTCGAGGACTGGCCGGCCGCCGACGAGCGGGCCATCGACCAGGGGCTCTCGCGCAAGATCGAGACGGTGCGCGAGCTCGTCTCCATCGGTCTGCAGGTGAGGACGCAGGCGAAGATCAAGGTTCGCCAGCCCCTCCGATCCGCCCGCGTCATCACGGCGCGCCTCGCCGACCTCGACGCCTCGAGCAAGCGCCAGATCGCCGAGGAGCTGAACGCGCTCGACACGGAGTTCGTGCCCGTCGAGAACGCGTCGACGTTCGTCGAGCTGCGCGTGAAGCCCAACTTCCGCTCGCTCGGCCAGCGCGGCCTCGGCAAGGAGGCTCAGGCCCTCAAGAAGTCGATGGCTGCGCTCGCCGCGGCGGATGCGAACGCGCTCGCGTCCAAGCTGCTCGCGGGGTCACGCGTCACGCTGGACGGAGTGGACCTCGGCCGCGAGGACGTGGACGTCGATCTCGTCGCGAAGGAAGGGTTCGCCGCGGCCGGCGACCGCGCGGGGGTGATCGTCCTCGACACGCGGCTCGACGACGAGCTGCGCGAGCTGGGCTTCGTGCGCGAGCTGCAGAACCGCATCCAGACCGTCCGGAAGGACATGGGACTGGAGTTCACCGATCGCATTCGTGTGTGGCTCTCGGGGTCGGAGTACGTCGAGGCGGTCGTGAAGAAGCACGGCGACGCCGTGGCATCCGAGGTGCTCGCCCAGGAGATCCTCGCGACGGCCCCGCCGGAAAATGCAGGGGCGTTCGTCCGAGAGGTCGACGTCGAAGGTCACGCGGTGCGCATCGGCGTGGCGCGCGTGTGAGCGGCTCTGCGTCAAGCTCTTTCTCGCCGTGCGGCATCGCGGTTGCTATGGAATCTTTTTCTCGCGATCGCACGTCGAGACGTCGCTGCCCTCTGGTATGGTCGTAACCACTGCGCATGGGGGAGAGGACGTGATCAAGACCAAGCGGCTGCGAGCCACGGTGTCGCCGCAAGACGGCGCGCCCCTCGCCAAGGCGCGAAAGCGCGAGACCCCCGCCGCCTCCCATCCCTCGATCGCGCGCGCCGAGCTGCTCGACAAGCCGGCACGCGCACGCTTCGAAGAGGAGATCGACGGGGCGCTCAAGCGCCGTCCCTCCAGCGAGGCGAAGCTCGCGGGAGCCGTGCGCTCCGTGGCCGCGCTCAGCCCGGCCCTTCGCGCATCGCTGGGCGAGGCGACCGCGGTGCTGCTCAAGCGCGGTTCGCGACAGCGCGAGCTCTACGCGTGCGGTCTGCGCGCGCTGTCCGAGGCGCAGGATCGCCAGGCCGTGGCGCTCCTGCGCCATGCGCTCTCGAGCGACGAGGCGGGCGGGGCCGCAGCGCTGAGCGCCGCGTGCTTCTCGCGCGATCCGGAGCTGACGCCGCTCCTCGCGAAGGTCGCCGCGAGCCGGCAGTCGCACCTCGCGTTCGGAGCCGAGCTCGCCCGCGTGGCGCGCTCGGAGTCGAACGGCGCGCTTCTCGCTCAGCTCGCGCCCATGATCAAGGAGAGCCACCGCATCTCCATGTGTGTCGAGCTCTTCGCGCCGCTCGTGCGAGGGGCCCCGGTGGCCGTCCACGTGGGGCCCGCGCTCGCCGTGCTCCGGGGAGCCGAGCGGCACCTGGGTCGATGGCTCGTGCTCGCCGAGGTGGCGGTGAAGGCGGGGGACACGACGCCGCTCGAAGAAGCGCGCTCGCGCGCCGAGGACGGTCCGTCGAGCTCGCGATCCGCCTGGTGCCTCGTGGCGTGGGCCCTCTCGGAGGCCGACAGCGCGAGGAAAAATGCCGCCCCTCCGCCTCCTCCCTCGACGAGGCCGACGCTCGAGCTCATCGCCCGCCTGTCGGACCGTCCGAGCGCCGACCGTGACACGACCTTCCTCTTCCGGATGGCGAGCGCGCGCGCCACGTCCACGCGGTCGATGCTCGAGACCTTCGCGCGGACGACGCCGCTGACGGACGACATCGCGATCCGCGCCGCGCTCTACCTCGCCCGCGACCACGATCGCGCCGAGCTGCGCGAGGCCCTGGCAGAGGTGGCGAAGTCCGGGCGAGAAGAGCTGAGGGGCCTCGCGGCTGCCGCGCTCTGGGATGCGTCGCCGGCCTCCGGGGGCGAGCACGCGGCTCGCATGCGGGCGCACGTGAAGGAAATGACGGACGAGCTCTTGGGCTCGAGGAACATCGGGAACGTCGCGTGGGGGGCGTTGATCCGCGCGGCGTGCAAGATTGGGGAGAGCGCGGATGCGCAGCCGCTGCTGATGGAGACTCCCTACCGATGGATCCAGTGGGGCTGGCTCGAGTAAGCCTGATTGTCGCGGCGGGCATCGTCGCGTCCGCATCGATGGACACGGCCGCGCGGGCGGCGGCACCGGACGCGGCGGCGCTGCACGTCGACCTCTGGGCGGATCGCGACGACGACGACACGAACGGGGTGCCCGATGCCGAGCAGGGCGCGCTGGGGCCGCTGACGTACGTGGACCTGGTGCCGGTCGACAAGAGGCTCTCGGGCGCGGTGCTCGAGGCCGTCTCGGGCGGATCGCACGCGCGGCTCGTCCTCGGAAGGGAAGGGCCGTACCCGTGGGGGCGGGCGGTGCCCGATCGGGCGTGGTTCCAGGGGCTGACGCCCGGACGCGTCGAGCTCCTGGCGAAGCGCGGGGCATCCCGGATGCGCGTCAGGATCGACGTGCGCGGTCTCGAGCTGCGGGACGGATCGGGGCAGACGGTGGATCCGACGCGTTCGCACGCCTCGCTCGAGCGCACGCCGCCCACCCGCGTGGAGGGGGCGCCTGACGCGCCGTACGACGATCCGGACGCGCTGCGCGTCGTCGTCGAATCCCCCGACGAGGGGCCCGGCCTGGACGGGGACAAGACGATCGCGGTCGAGTCGCTGACCTCCATCGGGACCCGCATCGACGCGCTGCCGAGGTTGCCCCTGACGCCCCTCGCGTGCGCGGCGGCCGATCCCCCGATGCGCTGCTGGGCGAGCGCTCCGCTGCGGCTGGTCATCGACGACGTCGACCGGAACCATCCGCTCGTGGAGGGCCGCTCGATCCGCGCCGAGGTGGGCGGCGCCATCGTCTTTCGCGACGCCGGACGCAAGGCGCAGATGATCCGCGTGCTCGGCCCGCGCACCTCGCCGGTCGGCCCGATCGGCCGCATGCACGCCACGCTCCGTCCGTTCGTCGTCCGCGTGGCCCCCGGGGGAGCGCCCGCCATCGGGGGCACGGACGGCGGAGCGGTCGAAGCCCTCCGCGCGGAGCTGGGCTCCGCCTCGGCCATCTGGGGTCAGTGCGGCCTCAGCTTCGGGGACGCGCACACGGTGGACGTGCGGGTCGTCGATCCGCCTCCGTCGCATCTCGTCTCCCTGGGCGACGACCTCGGGATGTCCGCGAGCGGCGGCGAGATCCGCTTCAAGGCCGAGGGCCACGCGATCGCCCTGGCGACGCGTCCCGGCGAGAGCCCCGACCGCGTGGCGGCGGATCTCGCCCACACCGTCGAGAAGGCCGGGCTCGCGGCCGTCGTGTCTCCCAATGCGCGCATCGGCGCCGGCGCCGCGCCCAGCGTCGACGTCTCGGTACGACGGAAGGACGGCACGCTCGTCGCGGTGGAGACGACGCCCGGAGCGCCCCTCTCGAGCGACCCCACGCTGACGGTGCGCATCGGCTCGGTGGACCTGTCCGACGGCCTGCAGCACTTCACCGACATGGACGCGATGGCGGGCACGCTCGAAGAGCGCACGCTGCTCAAGGCGCTCGACGACGGCGATCCGACCACCATCGAGGTGGTCGTCGTCCCGCTCTTCGCCGGCGGCGGCCGCATCGGCGAGTCCTTCATCGGCAGCGATCTCTCGAGCGTGCGCAACGTCGTGCTCCTCGACCGCGCCGGGGTGCGCGCGCGCAAGAGCAGCTTGACCCTGGCGCACGAGCTCGGTCACGTCCTCATGGACCTGCCGGGCCATCCCGACGACTACGGGCTCGACACGCCGTCGCTGCTCATGGACTCCGATGCCGCCGACGCGTCGCCCTACGGTCCCCGCCGCATCTCGATCGACGAGTGCGCGCGCATGGTGAGGCAGTCGGGTCCCGCGGCGCGCGTCCCGCTGGTCGCCACTTGGCCGGTGGGACCGATCCCGCTGACGCACTGACGGGCGTCGTCACTGCGGATTGATGACCGTGAGCTGCGTGCCGCCGGCGTACGCGTAGCTCACGTACGAGTCGAACCCGTAGGCGATGACGCCGACGGCCGCATCGGACTGCACGTGGTGCACGCCGTCGTTCTGCTTGCCGGGCTTGATGTTGTTCGGCGGCTGCGCGGTCGGATCGATGATGGGGTAGGAGAGCTGGTACCGGTAGGTCCAGTAGGGGGGCGTCTCGGATCCACGCTGCTCGGGGGTGAGCCCGTCGGACGGCGTGACGTCCGAGTTGGTCGTGTCGAGCTTCTCGCCGTCGACGTACACGTGCGCGTTGCTCGGGGCGACGATGACCAGGTAGTCGAAGACGTACTTGTCGGGCGTGAGCAGCACGTAGTCGCTCCGCCACTGCTCGACGGGGGGCGGGAAGAGCGTGCTCGGATCGCCCCCGGGAAGGCCGCGCGGAACGCCCCCTGCGTCCTGCCCCGCCTGGACCTGGAGCACCATCGAGGGCTGGCTCGCCTTCAGGATGAAGTCGTTCTGGGAGGGGATGGTCTGGAAGTCTCCCTGGCCGTTCAGATCGAAGGCGTCCCACGGGCTCGGCAGCGTCGTCGTGACGTGCGTCGTCCCCGGCTGCGCCGCGACGACGCGGTAGTACTCGGTCTCCTGGATCTCGCCGATCATGCCTCCCGCGGCGATGACGGCGCTCGTGCGGTTCGGCATCTTCGCGAGCACGTACGACTTGCCCACCGTGCGGAGCGGCGACGTCTGGTGCTCCAGGTGGTCGGCGCAGCAGTAGCGCTGGGCGAGCATCTGGTACTCGGGAGAATCCGAGGCCTCGCTGCCGGGGAAGAGCGCCACGGGTCCGTCCGCCGTCAGGAGAGAGCCCGTGAAGTCGGCGTCGAAGTCGCCCGTCTCGAGGTTGAGCACCTCGAAGGCCTGCAGGGTCTTGTCGATGGTGGTGCCCGGCTCGACGTTCGTCGTGAACGGGCCGCCGGGTATGACGCGCGCGGTCGTCTTGAACTGCACGTGGGTGTCGTCGCGGGTGGCCACGATCGCGACGAAGGCGCGCAGGTTGAGCCCGAAGTTCGTGTTGGGGTCCGACGTGAGCGCGATGGTCTGCGGCCAGGCTGGGACCACGTAGGCGAGCCCGGAGCCCGTGTTGAGCCCCGAGACCGGCAGGAGCTGCGACGCGTCGTTCGAGAAGACGTTGACGTTGTCGAGCGGGTTGAACTGGTACGCGACGATGGGGAAGTTGCTCGTCACCTTGTAGGCGTGACGGGAGAGGAACGTGCCCGGCGCCATGTCGGGGCTGATCGACGGGTCCCCGCCGTCGACCTCGCGCGGCCCGAGCTTGAAGACCTCGAGGTTGCGCGGAGCGATGGTGGCGGTCGCGACGACGCTGAGCTTGTGGGACGCGTCGCCGGGCGCCGAGTCGTCCTGCTGCACGGTCACGATGGCGGGGATGTCCGGCTGCACGTTGGACACGACGATGGCGTACTGCTGCGCGGCGGCGTTGAGCGAAGGGGAGAGATTGGCGTTGTCGAGATCGACCCCCCAGTACTCGCACCCGATGTTGGAGAGCTCGGCGGCCGCCTGGTTGCACAGCTGGATGCACGTGCCGTCGCGGCACGCCTCTCCGCCGGCCGTGTTGCACGTGCTCGTCTTCTTCCACGAGACGCCCTGGGCGTCGCACGTCATCACGTCCTGCCCCTGGCACTCGGTCGCGCGCGGACTGCACGTGACGCACGCGTAGACGGCGGCGCTGCAGGTCTTGCCGCTGGCCTGGCAGTTCACCTGGTCCTGCCACCCCGAGCCGCTCGCGCACGACTGCAGCACGTCCCCGTCGCAGCGCATCTGGCCCGCGTAGCAGACCGGCGCGCCCGGCTGGTCGCGGTACGCCGGGTCGAAGCGGCATCCGCTGCCCACGAGGAGGGCGAGCAGGATCAGCCTGTCAGTACGAGCCGTTCGACGTGTCTTCGGCATAAGCGTTCCAAGCGGAGCTCGAGAGCTGTCCGGTCCGGAGCGTTCCGTAGTCGAAGCCGTCGATGCGCGCGATCGCGAAGGTGGTCGAGATGGGGCCGTGGATCAGCGAGTCGACGCCCGACACCTGGGAGATGTCGGGTAGATCGAAGGACAGGTTGCCGGGGCTCACGATGGTCCAGGTGACGAGCCCGGCGCCGGTGCCGACCTCGAGCAGCGCGAGGTCGATCGGCCCGCTCGCCTGCATCTGCACGTGGGTGCCGCTCCAGGGCGTGACGCCCGGCTGCGTCAGCGCGGGGATCGCGAAGAAGCCGCCGATCGAGAGGGGATCGTTCGCGTCGGTCGTCTCGACGTAGGCGACGACCGACGAGGGGTTCTGCTGCCCGGCGCCGGTCACCGCGGCCGCCGTGAAGTCGTAGCGCGAGCCGGCGAGCATGCCGTCGAGGGCGGGCACGCCGACGAAGTTCACGGTGCCCGAGACGGGCAGCAGGTGCGTCTCCGAACCCTGGGGAAGGATGGCGTACGCTCCCGCGCCCAGGTCGATCGCGACCGTCGCGACCAGGCGATCCGGTCCGCGACCTCCCTGGGGCGGCATCTGGGGCGCCATCGAGAGGGAGCGATCCAGCAGCGACGTCATCTGGATGTCGACGCCCACGGTCTTCCCGTTGGGCTGCACGGGGACGCCGCGCGCGACGCCCATGACGTACGGCTCGAACGTCGGCGGCGACGTCGAGTCGTCCTGGATGCCGGCGTAGGCGTAGAGCGTCTGGTTCCCGGGCGACGTGACCATCGTGTACCCGTAGCCGAGCTGACCGCTCGACTGCGGGGTCGTCGCGCTCATCTCGCTGGGCAGGTAGAAGCCGTCGAGCGCGTAGCCCGTCGCCGCGAATACGTACGCGACCTGGTGCTGCTTGGACGTCGCCGGCATCGGCACGCTGCTCCAGGGCGCGCGCTGGAACTCGATGCCTCCGGGCCACACGAGCTCCCC
Organism: Polyangiaceae bacterium; assembly: GCA_036393165.1. Classification (GTDB taxonomy): domain Bacteria; phylum Myxococcota_A; class Polyangia; order Polyangiales; family Polyangiaceae; genus Palsa-1150. The sequence continues at coordinate 7,892 of DASVWO010000360.1, forward strand.
GTCGACCTCGCCCTGGTCCTGCGGCACGTAGTTGCCGCCCGACGGCGGGTTGCCCGCGCAGGCGGCGGAGAGGGTGGGGTTCAGATAGACGGTCACGGTGTCGACCGGCACGTCGACGTAGGTCCACGGCTGGTGGCAGTGCCCCGTCACCGTCACGGTGACCTTCCCGGTGAGCTTCGGGTCGACCAGTCGCACGGTCCCGTTGGCGTCGAGCGTGCCCGTCACGGCGGTCGCGAGGTCCGACCCGGCGATGGCCACCCCGGAAACGGGGCTGCCGGTCCACGAGTCGTAGGCGAGCACGGTCAGCGTGCCGTTGAGCGCGCCCCCGGCGAGACCGCCGCGATACCCGTCGGGCGAGTCGCTGTAGATGAAAGCATCGCTCGCGCGGTCGTTCGAACCATCGGTGTTCGCGACGACCACGTCGTAGGTGCCCGCGTCGTTCGTCGGCGTGGTGCAGCTCAGGTCCGTCGCGTCCTTGAAGGTGACGACGGGGCACTTCTTGCCGCCCACCGTGACGGTCGATCCGCTCGTCCAGTGCGTTCCCTTGCCGCTGAGGGCGATGAGGGTCCCTCCGGTGGTGGAGCCGCTGCCCGGCGTCACCCCGAAGGACTCGTAGAAGAACCCGGCGGGCAGGGTCGCGTCGTAGCCGGTCGGCACGTCGTGCACCCGAACGTCGGCGGGGCCGGGGGGGCCCGGCGGGGTGATCACCGTGACGTTGGTCGGGTCGCTGGCGAAGACCGAGCTGGAATCCAGCTTGGTCGAGCCGATCCACACCTCGACGTTCGAGGAGAACCCGCGCCCCCGGATGTTCGTGCGGGTCCCGCCGCTCCAGGGGCCCTGCGCAGGCTGCAGCCCGGAAATGGCGAAAGCGCCGCCCAGGTCGACGTCCATGAGCGTCGCGGCGTCGTCCCCGAGCGAGACCGGGGGAGGCTTGCCCGCGTCGTCGAAGTAAGGGTTGAGCGGAGGCCCCGCGCCGGGAAGACAGGCCCCCGCGCCGGCCAGCGCTGCAATCGCGCAGGCGGCCTGCCCGGCGAGGGCCGGGACAGACGGGCGCATCTGCCTTGCGCGGCGCGGCATTGGCCCTAGATTGTGCGGCCATGAAGCTCCTGCCGCAACACTCTCTGCGCGAGTACATGCGCCTCTACCAGGAGGGGCACACGAAGCTCGGGACGAAGCTGACGCACATGTTCGGCATCCCGATGATCGTCGCGTCGATCCCGACCGCGGTGGTCAATCCCCCGCTCGCGGGAGGCCTCTTCGTCGGCGGCTGGGCGCTCCAGTACATCGGGCACTACGTGTTCGAGAAGAACAAGCCGGCCTTCTACGGCGACCCGTACTACCTGCTCGTCGGCCCGGTCTGGGTGACGGCGGAGTGGCTGGATCTGCTCGGTCTTCCGGTGCCGGAGGCGATGCGTCCGCCGCCCGGGCCGGAAGCCGAGATGAGCGTGACGAACGGCGAAGTCGATGCGACGGTGAGCTGAGTCGGAGGGGGATTTCGAGGACGAGCACCGCCGTTCGAGTACGGGCACGTGGCACGAGGACGAGGGCGTGTATGTCCTGTCGAGAACGTGCACGCTCACGGGGACGAGCAGGAGGACGTGTGGGTGGGGGGTCAGCGGCACATCTTGCTGAGCATGGCGACCACGCGCGATAGCAGCGTCTTGGCCTGCTCGACGTCTTCGGGGTCGACGGCGCCGAAGCGCTGCAATACGTCGAGGATGGCAGCGCACTCGAGGGCGGAGCCGCGCGCGATTGCGTGAAAATTGGCTCGATCGGCACTGCCGGTCTTGCCGCACGCCTCGGCGATGTTCAACGGAATCGAGCTACTCGCTCGACGGAGCTGATCTCGAAGATCAGCTTGACCCCTCGGCATGTGCGAGGTGATGCGCACGGCGAGCGTCAAGAAGTCGATGGCGCAGCGATACACATCGAGGCGCTCGAAGTCGAGAGGTGCTCTCTGCATGCCCCTCCATCGGCACCTGCCCGTGCTCGGTTGCGTGCTCCTACTCGTCATCGTGCTCGACAGGACATACACGTCCTCGTCCTCGTGCCACGTGCCCGTACTCGAACGGCGGTGCTCGAAAAACGGGACGCCCACCCGCAATCGCAACTTTTTTCGCCGGCCCACGCAACTGGCGCCACGGATCGCCGACAGGGGGGCATGAACAGCAAACATGCTCTCCAGGTTGGTCTCCGTTCCCTCATCCTCGTTGCCCTGACGGCGTTCGCTGCAGCTTGCGGCGCTTCGCCCGACGGCCAGAGCACGGTCGACGACAAGTCGCTGACCGAGCCCGCCGGCGATCCGGACGCGGCGGCGCCGTCGGCCTCCGTCACACCGGCGCCTTCGGGCTCCGTCACGCCGGCGCCTTCCGCTTCGCTGCCGACCCACTACGGTCCCGTGCCGCAGGAAACTCCTCCCGTGGGTCCGCCGCAGGGCGGGTACGTTCCCCCCACGCACTCCCCCGGCGGCGAGCCGTACGCCCAGTGATTCACGCCGTCGGCACGATCGAGCGAAGCAGCTCGCGCACCACGCTCTTGCGCGACGGCTCGCCCGGTCCCACACAGGCCGGGCAGCCGTCGGTGCAGGGGCAGCTCTCGACGAGGCGAAGCGTGCGCGCGAGCAGCACGTCGCGCTGTTCCCAGATGCGCTCGGACAGGCCCGTGCCTCCCGGCACGTGCTCGTAGACGAAGAGCGTCGGGGTGTACGCCTCGCCGGGCGCGTGCGGCTCTCCCATCGTCGTCCCGAGGTCTCTCGGGTCGCACATGAGGGCGAGCGTCGCCACAGTCTCGAAGGCGATGCCGATGCCACGCAGCCCGTCGATCGCGGCAGCGCGACCCTCGGGCATGCGATCGCACACGCCCTCGGGAAGCGTCAGCCAGAAGGCCGTCGTGTGCATCTGCATCTCGGGCAGACGCACGTCGCCGTAGCCGGCATTCTCGTGCGTGTAGAACTTGATCTTCTTGTATCCGACGACCTTCTCGACGATCGCCACCTCGCCCCACGCCGTGCCCCACGCGCTCTGCAGGGCGGGCCCCGTCGCGCTCTCCTCGAGCACCGACACCTGCACGTAGGTCATCGCGTCGGTCCAGTAGTCGGGTTCCACCTTGCGCACGAACGCCTTGTGGTTCTCGTAGTCGAAGCGCTCGACCTGCCAGCACTCGCCGTCGTGCTGGTAGATGGCCTGCTCGTGGAGCATCGTGTGGGCCGATCGCCAGTCGAGCTCCCCGATCGACCGGTCGCGCTCGACGTCGATGATGACGACGTTGTCCCATCCGACGCTGCGGAGCGACACTTCGTTGGCCGGGTACGCGTCCGCCGCCCAGTGATACGTCCCGCCCGACTCGTGGAGCACGCGGTGGCGCACGAGGAAGCCGAGCGCCTCGTCGGTCTCCTGCGCGCCGAGCATCCCGAACGCCTCGCCGCGCTTGAACGGCAGCTCGAAGGCGGCGCACTTCAGGTGCTGGAGGAGGATCTCGACGTTGTCCGGGTCGATCCGCGCCTCTTCGACGGGAGCCCCGAGCAGGTACCCCGGCTCGCGGGCGAGGTACTGGTCGAGAGGGGCGCTCGAGGCGACGAGCACGCCGATGCTCCGGTCGCCGCGTCGGCCTGCGCGTCCGATGCGTTGCCACGTGGCCGCGATCGACCCGGGGTATCCCGCGCACACGACGGCATCGAGCTCGCCGATGTCGATCCCCAGCTCGAGGGCGTTCGTGGCGACGACGCACAGGATCTCCCCCGACCGCAGGCGCCGCTCGATGTCGCGCCGCTGCTCGGGCAGGTAGCCGCCGCGGTAGGCCATGATGCGGTCGGGCTCCACGCCGATCCCCTTGTCGGTTCTTTCGGTGCGCGTCGCCACCGCATCGCGCAGGTATCGCAGCATCACCTCCACCGAGTTGCGCGACTGGCCGAAGACGATGGTCGGCACGCGTGCCCGCACCAGATCCGCCGCGAGCATCACCGCCTGCTTCACGTAGCTCGCCCGGATCCCGAGCTCCGAGTTCACGACCGGCGGGTTGTAGAGGAAGAAGCGCCGCTGGCCCCGGGGAGCGCCCGTCTCGTCCACGAGCTCCACCTCGTCGGGCCTCACGCCGAACATCCGGGCGGCGTGCTCGCGCGGGTTGCCGATGGTCGCCGTCGCGCCGACGAGCTGCGGATTCGACCCGTGGAAGCGCGCGATGCGCATCAGGCGCCGCAGCACGTTGGCCACGTGCGAGCCGAACACGCCCTTGTACGTGTGGAGCTCGTCGACGACGACGAAGCGCAGGTGCTGCATCGTGCGCGCCCAGCTCGTGTGGTGCGGGAGGATCCCGGTGTGCAGCATGTCCGGGTTCGTGATGACCACGCCCGCCCGCTCTCGCGCGGCACGCCGTGCGTCGTTGGGCGTGTCGCCGTCGTAGACGACCGCCGGCGTGCGGAGGCCCGCCGCCGACACGAGCTCGCGAAGGCCCGCCTCCTGGTCCCTGGAGAGCGCCTTGGTCGGATAGAGATAGATGGCGCGCGCATCGGGGTCCTCGGCGCACGCCTGCAGGACGGGCAGGTGGAAGCAGAAGCTCTTGCCGCTCGCCGTCGGCGTCGCGACGACCAGGTGCTTGCCGCGCCGCGCCGCCTCGAGGGCCTGCGCCTGGTGCGAGTACAGGCGGTCGATCCCCCGGTCGCGCAGGGCCGACGCGATGCCGGGGGCCAGCTCGGGGAAGGGAGCGTAAGAGCCCTGGGAGGCATCGATGGTCGCGTCTGCGCAGACGCAGGGTTTGACCCAGGA